>JAOPZF010000059.1 GCA_025964255.1 Solirubrobacterales bacterium
TCGCCGGAACCTCCCCGCTGTTGTTCCGGCGAGGCTTCCCCGGCTCGCTCCCCCTGCGGCGGCCGCGAAGCTACGCTCGCTCCATGCCCACCCCGCCCGAGATCGTCTACATGCCGGGCGGCACCCGCACCGAGATCCACCTCGACGGCACCGACACCAGCGGGGCGTTCTGCCTGCTTGTCGACAACCCGCCGAGGCCGAGCCCGATCGGGCCGCGACCGCCGACGCCGCGGTCCGCCACGGCTGGCGCTTCGTCGACTGACGTCCCGCGGTTTTCAACCTCTTAACTTGATCGATTCCAGAAAAGCGGCATACTGCTCCCCGTGCCGACGACCGTCGACTACGAGCAGATGTTGCGGGGCGCGGAGCTCCGCGTCACCCGGCCGCGGGTCGCGGTCCTGACCGCGGTCTTCGACCATCCCCACGCCGACACCGCCTCGCTGATCGAGGCCGTCCGCGGGGATCTCGGCGACGTCTCCCCGCAGGCCGTCTACGACGTGCTGCGGGCGCTGACCGACGCCGACCTGTTGCGGCGGATCGAGCCCGCCGGCTCGGTCGCCCGCTACGAGTCCCGCGTCGCCGACAACCATCACCACCTGATCTGCCGCGGCTGCGGCGCGATCGCCGACGTCGATTGTGCCGTCGGCGAGACCCCATGCCTGACCGCGTCGGAGACGCACGGCTTCACCATCGACGAGGCCGAGGTCATCTACTGGGGCACCTGCCCCGACTGCGCCACCGCGCGCGCCAACTGAAGCCCCAACACCACCAGTCCCACCATCACTTGAGCCAGAACACCCGAAAGGAACCCAGTGCCTGACACGCATGAGACCCCCGACGCCGTCGTCGGCAAAATGGACGAGCCGCAGGTCAACGAAGCGGAGAAGTGCCCCGTCGACCACAGCCGCGCCCCCCAGCCCGTCGAGGGTGGTGGCAGCCGCGGCTGGTGGCCGCAGAAGCTGAACCTGAAGATCCTCGCCAAGAACCCGGCCGAGGCCAACCCGATGGGTGAGGACTTCGACTACGCCGCCGCGTTCGAGACCCTCGACCTGCCGCAGGTGAAGAAGGACATCGAGGAGGTGCTGACCACCTCGCAGGACTGGTGGCCCGCCGATTTCGGCCACTACGGCCCGCTGATCATCCGCATGGCCTGGCACAGCGCCGGCACCTACCGGGTCAGCGACGGCCGCGGCGGCGCGGGCGCCGGACAGCAGCGCTTCGCCCCGCTCAACTCCTGGCCCGACAACGGCAACCTCGACAAGGCCCGCCGACTGCTCTGGCCGGTCAAGCAGAAGTACGGCAAGGCGCTCTCCTGGGCCGACCTGCTGATCCTTTCCGGCAACGTCGCGCTCGAGTCGATGGGCTTCGAGACCTTCGGCTTCGCCGGCGGCCGAGTCGATGTGTGGGAGCCCGACGAGGACGTCTACTGGGGCCCCGAGCGGGTCTGGCTCACCGACGAGCGCCACACCGGCGACCGCCAGCTGGAGCAGCCGCTCGGCGCGACCGAGATGGGCCTGATCTACGTCAACCCGGAGGGCCCGAACGGCAAGCCCGACCCGCTGGCCGCGGCGGTCGACATCAAGGAGACGTTCGGCCGCATGGCGATGAACGTCGAAGAGACCGCGGCGCTGATCATCGGCGGCCACGCCTTCGGCAAGACCCACGGCGCCGCCGATCCCGAAAAGTACGTCGGGCCGGAGCCGGAGGCCGCGCCGCTCGAGGCGCAGGGCCTCGGCTGGATCAACTCGTACGAGTCCGGCAACGGCGCGGCGACGATCACCTCGGGCCTCGAGGTCACCTGGACCGACACCCCGACCCAGTGGGACAACCGCTTCCTCGAGATCCTCTTCGAGAACGAGTGGGAGCTGGAGCAGAGCCCGGCGGGGGCGAACCAGTGGGTCGCCAAGGACGCCGAGGACATCGTCCCCGACCCGGTCGACGCGACGAAGAAGTACAAGCCGCGGATGCTGACCACCGACCTGGCGATGCGCTTCGACCCCGAGTTCGAGGTGATCGCGCGGCGCTGGAAGGACGACCCGGCGGCGCTGCAGGACGCCTTCGCGCGGACCTGGTTCAAGCTCACCCACCGCGACATGGGCCCGCGGGTGCGGTACCTCGGCCCGGAGGTCCCGGATGAGGTCCTGCTCTGGCAGGACCCGGTACCGGAGCCGAGCGGCGCGACCCTCGGTGCCACCGAGATCGCGGCGCTCAAGGACAAGGTCCTGGCTTCGGGACTGTCGGTCTCGCAGCTGGTCTCGGCGGCGTGGGCCTCGGCCTCGACCTTCCGCGGTGGCGATAAACGGGGCGGCGCCAACGGCGGCCGCGTCCGGCTCGAGCCACAGAAGGACTGGAGCGTCAACGACCCGGCGGAACTCGCCCAGGTGCTGACGGTGCTGGAGCAGATCCAGGCCGACTTCGATGGCGACGTCTCGCTCGCCGACCTGATCGTGCTCGCCGGTGGCGCCGCGGTCGAGAAGGCGGCGCACGATGCCGGCCTCGCGATCACCGTTCCGTTCAGCCCCGGCCGCACCGACGCGTCCCAGGAGCAGACCGAGGTCGAGTCGTTCGCCCACCTCGAGCCGACGGCCGACGGATTCCGCAACTACCTGGTCGACGGCCACCGTCTGCCGGGTGAGTACCTGCTGATCGACCGGGCCAACCTGCTGACCCTGAGCGCGCCGGAGATGACGGTGCTGGTCGGCGGCCTGCGGGTGCTCGGCGCGAACAGCGGCGGCTCCTCGACCGGCGTCCTCACCGACAAGCCCGGCACGTTGACGAACGACTTCTTCGTCAACCTGCTCGACATGAACACGGTGTGGAAGCCGACCGGCGCCGACTCGACCACGTTCGAGGCCCGCGACCGTGACGGCAACCTGAAGTGGACCGGCAGCCGTGCCGACCTCGTCTTCGGCTCGAACTCCGAGCTGCGGGCGCTGGCCGAGGTCTACGCCTCAGACGACGCGAAGCAGAAGTTCGCCGAGGACTTCGTCGCCGCCTGGGACAAGGTCATGAACCTGGACCGCTTCGACCTGAAGTAGTCCCGCCGCCCGGTGCGTTCGCAGAAACCGCGCTATCCGCGGGTTTCTGCGAACGCCGGGCCGGCGTCCCTCGCGCCGGGTATAAGCCGGGGATGACGATCCTGGGGTTGATCGCCGGTACCTGCACCACGCTGAGCTTCTTGCCGCAGGTGATCCGCACCCTGCGCACCCGCCACGCGCGCGACCTCTCCGCCGCCTGGCTCCTGATCTTCGGCCTCGGCACCGCGCTCTGGCTGACCTACGGGCTGCTGAAGTCCGACATCGCGATCGCGCTGGCCAACGGCGTGACCTTCGGCCTGGTGCTGACGCTGATCGTCGCCAAGTACACGCTGGCGCCGCCGGAGCCCGCGGTCGACGACGCCGCCTAGCTGGTTCGCGGCGCCCCGGCGTAGGTGCCAAACGACCAGAGGTATCCCTCCGGATCGCGGGCGATGAAGTCGCGGCTGCCGTACTCGCGGTCGACCGGGCCTTCGACGATCTCGGCGCCCGCGCCGACGGCGGCTGAGGTAGACCCGCTCGGCGAGCTCCCCGATCCGGATCCTCCCGCGGCTCGCGGTCAGGAGCCGCCACGCCTCGACGACCTCCGGGCGCGGGCCAGCGACCGCGGCGTCACGTCCGAGCCCCATCTCCTCGCCGAAGATCGCGAAGCGCTCGTCCCAGCCGGCCGCCTCGGCAAGCCGCTCTCGCAGGCGCGGGGCGGTCCGCCCGAGCACGTCCTCGCCCTCCAGCGACATCCGCGCGAGCTCGGCCGCGGGCAATCCGAAGAGCCGCCGCGCCGCGAGCGGGTGGACGGCGGCCTGCAGCCCGGTCTGCCGCCGCGGCATCTTCACCCGCTCGACCTCGGTGGTGAGCCCGGCGACGACAACGTCGAGCCCCCGCTCGCCGCCTTCCTCCTCGATCACCACCGGCGTGTCGAGGGTGACGATGAAGGTGAGAAACGGCGACGGCAGCCCACGGTGGTCACGCAGCTCCGCGCCGAAGCGATCTTCGGTCACGGTCACGTCACCCATTCTCCACACCGCCGTGTTGATGGGCCGAAAACTCCAGACATGGTGGAGTTTTCGGCCCGTCAACAGCGGGGGTGTGACGGACTACGGGGTTGCGGAGCCGTTGGTGAAGGGGACGTAGGGGCGGCAGGGCTCGCCGCGGAGGCCGGGGCACGGGGGGAGGGCGCTCGGGACGGCGATTCCGGGGACCACCGGCAGCAGCAGGTCGGACGGGTCTTCTTTGCCATAGGCGATCGCCACTTGGGAGGTTCCGATCGGTTCGGCTTCTTCGAAGTCCCAGATCGGCTGGGTGCCGTTGGGGGCGGAGATAGTCACCCGGATGCGGGAGCCGGAGCGGTAGGCGTGGCCCTCGTAGTAGAGCGGGATCGTCACCTTCACGAACTGGTCCGGAGGCATGGGTTCGACGTCGGATTCGCGCAGGCTCAGCACCGGCTCGAGCGCCGTCGACTTGGCCGCGTCGAGCTTGCGCTCGTCCGCCCGCACCCAGCCGTTCTGCACGAAGGTCTCCTTGCCGTCCGGGCGCACCTCGCTGACCGTCGCCTGAAGGTCGACGTTCGGCGTCGCCGAGCGGACCCAGACGTTGACCGCGCCACCGCCGATCACCGTCGTGTTTTCAGCCAGCGGTTCGGTGACGTAGGAGACGGCCGAGCCGGGCGGGGACTGTTCCCAGTGGTAGCTCGGGGTCTGCGTCCAGAGCCCGCCTTCGCCGGAGCCGGTGTCACCGCTGAAGTCCTGCAGCGGCAGCGCGTGGGCGTTCCAGCTGAAGCCGTCGGCGCTCAGACCCGAGGGGGCCTTCGCCGCCAGCGTTCCGCCCGGTGCCAGGTACCAGGCTTTCGCCTTCGTCCCCGGGATCGGGAATTCGCTGAACGATTCTTCGAAGCTCGGGTAGGGCTGGCCGGGCGTGAGGCCGCCTGCGCCGCTGTCGAAGGTGACGCGGATCGGCTTCTCGGCTTCGAAGGCGGCGAGCGCGCCGGCGTAGGTCGGCTGTAGCTGCACCGGGTCGGGCGGCAGGGTCAGCCCGCTGATCCCCATCGCTTCTTCGTAGACCAGCGGCGCCGCCAGGTGCATCACCGCCCCGACCGCGAGCGGCGGCTGCTTCGCCACGTAGAGCTCGAGGAAGTCGAGCCAGCGGTTGAAGGTCGCCGGATCGAGCGAGTCGATGTGGGCGCCGTTGGTGAAGGTGAACCACTTCTGCCGCGTCCCGCTGAAATGCTCGGCGAGGTCGGGACAGTGGCCGCCGGTCTGCTCGTCGGTCCACTGACAGGCCATGAAGGTCGGCACTTCGATCTTCTTGACGAAGGTGACCGGCGACAGCGGGTCGGCGACTTTCGGCACGTAGTGCGCATTTTCCCTGATCTTCTTCAACAGGTTGACGGCTTCCGGGTGCAGCGCCTGGTTTTCCTTGCAGGTCGCGTCGCCTTCCTCGATCCGCCCGTAGGCCCAGTTCTGGCCGGTGGTCGGGCCTGCGGCTTCGGCGTCGTGGACGCGCTCCTTCGCCCATTCGAGCGCGAAGCCGGTGTTGAGGATGCCGCCCGGATAGAGCGTCGTCTGGGTGTTGTCGATCACCGAGAGCGGCGTGATCGCGGCGAGGTCCGGCGGCCGCGTGGCGGCGGTGAAGAGCTGGCTGATGCCGCCGTAGGAGATCCCCATCATCCCCACTTCGTGGTGGAGGGCCCAGGGCTGGTGGGCGATCGTCTCGACCACGTCGTAGCCGTCGAGGTTCTGCAGCGGTTCGAAGAAGTCGAAGGCGCCGCCGCTGCAGCCGGTGCCCCTCATGTTCACGTCGACGACGGTGAAGCCCATCAGGTTGGCGATCAGCGAGATCCCGTTTTCCGGACCGGCCGGGTTCGCGTAGCCGTAGCCGGAGTACTCGATCAGGGTCGGCGTCGGTCCGGTCGGGACGTAGGGAAGTTCGATCGCCGACGATTTCGGTTCGGAAGTCGCGGTGCTCGTCGATTTGGCGTTCGAGGATTCTTCGGCGGCGGGGGCTTCGCCGGGCGCGGCGGGCGCATCGGTCGAGGCAGAGGAGCCGCCGACCGGAAGACCGACTTTGCCAAGCAGTTCCTTGAGTCCTGCGATGCCTTCTTCGACGCCGGGGATCTTGTCGAGCGCCTTTTCGACTTCCGGCGGAAGTTCCGGCGCCGCCGCTTCGCCGCTGGTCGCTTCTTCGGCCGACGGGATCGCGCCGGTCAGCAGCTTGAGGACGTCCTGCGGCGGGTGGACGTCGATCGACAACTTGGTCCCGTCACGGGTGGTCAGGTACTGGTAGCCGTCCGGTTCGATCGTCTGGTCGTAGATCGACGTGTTCGGCGGCGCCGACTTCTGCGTCAACACCCGAACCGATTCCGACCGCGCGTCGCCGACGCCGAGCGAGTAGCCGCTCCCCGGCGTCACTTCACGGAAGAGGACCGCGCCGAGTTCGTCGGCCGGCTTCGAGCCGACTTCGTCCCCGGCCCCGTCGTAGAGCGTTACTTTCGCTCCCGGGGCGAGCCCGTTCGCATAGACCTGTTCGACGCTGCCGTGAGCTTCAAGGGCGGCCGCAGCTTGCGCCACGCCCGCCCACACCAACATCAAGGAAAGGAGGAGCAGACCGAGAGCGAGCGCTGAAAATCCCACCGTCCGCCGCTCCGGTCCCCATCCGACGAGAGTTCCCGTTCCCCCCATGACACGACTATTACCACAAATTCAGTAGTTAAAACATGAATTATTGAGTCCTCCACGCACGTTTCCGCTCTGAGAGGGCCATGCTCAATGACCTCACCGATGTTCGCGGCGACGAAATCGACGACGTTTGAGACGCATCGCGGCGGCGGTCCGCGACTGCGTCTCTAGCGGACGATCGAGACGGCGCCGTTGGCGATGTTGTAGACGCCCGCGACGACCTGGATGGTTCCCGCCTTGACCGCGGCGGAGACGATCGGGCCGCGACCGGCGATGTTCTCGGCCTGGGCGATGGCATTGGCCGGGACGCAGCGGGCAAGGTTGCGTTCGTCGGCGGGCAGCGACTTGACCGCGGGGGTGATCAAGTTGATGAATTGGCCGATCGCGCCGTATTTGGAGGCCGGGTAGGACTTGCCTTCGTCGACGTTGGCGATCGCCGCCTTGATCGCGCCGCAGTCGCTGTGGCCGAGGACCATCACCAGCTTCACCCCGAGGACGGCGACCGCGTACTCGGTGCTGCCGAGGGTGCCGCTGTCGATGCTGTTGCCGGCGATCCGCGAGACGAAGAGGTTGCCGCGTTCGACATCGAAGACCAGCTCCGGCGAGATGCGCGAGTCGGCGCAGGTGATGATCGCCGCCATCGGCTTCTGTTCGGCGGCGCGCTTCTCGCCGACCGGCGAGTAGTCGCGCAGCTGCACCTTGTTCTGCCGGTAGCGCTTGTTCCCCGCCTGGAGGACGCGGAGCGTTTCTTCGGGCGTCTTCGGGTGCGGCGCACGGCCGCCGGTCGAGGACGCCAGCGCGTCGGCCGCACCGACCCCACCGAGCGCCGCCGCCCCCGCGACACCGCCAAGACCACCGAGGAACCGCCGACGCGAAAGATTGGGATCTCTGTCCATAGCGCGGCAGTCTAGGTCCGCCGCCCGCCGGCAAAGCGGGCGGCGGACAGATGGATGGGCTCAGTTGTTGACCATCGCCATGCCGGAGTCGTCGTAGCGGGAGCCGCGAACGGCGTCGCGGGAGACGGCCGCGTCGAGCTCCGCCACCTGGGCGTCGGTCAGGTGCAGATCCGTCGCCCCGACGTTCTCCTCCAGCCGCGTCGGGCTTTTGGTGCCGGGGATCGGGACGAGGTAGTCGCCTTTGGCGAGCACCCAGGCGAGGGCCACCTGGGCCGGGGTCGCGCCGATGCCCTCGGCCAGCTCCGCCACGCGGTCGGCGAGGCGCAGGTTCTCGGCGAACGCCTCGCCCTGGAAGCGCGGGTTGGTCCGACGCCAATCGTCCTCGTCGAGGTCGTCGATCGAGCGGATCTGGCCGGTGAGGAAGCCGCGACCGAGCGGCGAGTAGGGCACGAAGCCGATCCCCAGCTCGCGCAGCGTCGGCAGCACCTCGTCCTCGGGGTCACGCGTCCACAGCGAGTACTCGCTCTGCACCGCCGACAGCGGGAAGGTCGCGTGGGCGCGGCGGATCGTCTCGGCGCTCGCCTCGGAGAGACCGATGAAGCGCACCTTGCCCGCCTCGACCAGCTCGCCCATCGCCCCGACCGTCTCCTCGATCGGCACGTCCGGGTCGACCCGGTGCTGGTAGTAGAGGTCGATGTGGTCGGTGCCGAGCCGGCGCAGCGACTCCTCGGCGACGTTCTTGGCGTTCTCCGGCGAGCCGTCGACGCCGCGGGTCGGGCCCTTGAAGTCGAACCCGAACTTGGTCGCGATCTGGACCTCGTCGCGGTGCCCGGCGAGGGCGCGCCCGACCAGTTCCTCGTTCGTATACGGGCCGTAGACCTCAGCGGTGTCGAAGAGCGTGACGCCGAGGTCGAGCGCCCGCGCGATCGTCGCGATCCCGTCCGCTTCCTCTGCGGCCCCGTAGGCCCAGGTCATCCCCATGCAACCGAGCCCCTCGGCCGACACCTCGAGTCCCTGACTGCCCAATTTACGTTTGTCCATCCTTGCCTCCTTCGCTGCTGACTGGGGTCAGACGAGCATATGAAGCGGGGCGCGTCGGCTCAGAACGGGAGGACGAGCGAGCCGTCGTCCTTGAGGGTGAAACCCGGGTTGTGGGCGATCTCCCACATGTGGCCGTCGAGGTCGGCGAAGTACCCGGCGTAGCCGCCGTAGAAGGTCTCGGCGGCGGCTTTGGTGATCTTCGCGCCGGCGTCGGCGGCCGTGGCCATGATCGCGTCGACCTCCTCGCGCGAGCGCACGTTCTGGGCCAGGGCGATGCCGCCGAAGCCGCCGGCGCCGGCGTCCTCGACCCCGGCGTCGTCGGCGAGCTTCTCCCGCCCCCAGAGCACCACCGCCGAGCCGCCGGCCTGGACGAAGACGGTCTCCTCGACCTCCTTGCACTCCCAGCCGAGGGCCCCGTAGAAGCGGCGGGCGGCGGCGAGGTCGCCGACGCCGAGCGTGATCAGGCTGACGCGCTGGTCCATCGCGCTCAGCGTAGCGGCGACCGACGCCTCAGAGGTGCATACCGCCGGAGGCCTCGATCCGCTGGCCGGTCACCCACTGGTTCTCGTCGCCGAGCACCGCGGCGATCACCGGGCCGATGTCGTCGGCGACCGCGTGGCGGCCGAGTGCCGTGTTCTCGGCCAGCGACTCCTGCATCGCGGGCGTGTCGCGGACGACGCCGCCGCTGAAGTCGGTCGCCACCGCTCCCGGAGCGACGCAGTTGACGTTGATCCCGCGCGGGCCGAGTTCGAGCGCCAGGTACCGGGTCAGCACCTCGACCGCGCCCTTGACCGAGCCGTAGGCGATCCGCTTCGGGAAGCTGAAGCGGGCGAGGCCGCTGGAGATGTTGACGATCGAGCCGCCGTCGGCGATCTGATCGAGCAGCCGCTGGGTGAGGAAGAAGACGCCCTTGAAGTGGATGTCGACGAGGCCGTCGAACTCCTCCTCGGTCACTTCGGTGAAGCCGTGGTTGGAGGAGTTGCCGGCGTTGTTGACGAGGTAGTCGAAGGTGTCACGTCCCCAGGTCTCCTGGAGGGCGCCCGCGAGCGTGCCGGAGAAGGCCTCGAACCCGGAAGTGTCGCCCGTGTCGAGCTGGAGCGCGACCGCTTTGCGCCCAAGCACCTCGAGCTCGGCGACGACCGCCTCGGCCTCCTCGGAGTGGCTGCGGTAGGTGATCACCGAGTCGACGCCCTTGGCGGCCAGGGAGAGCGCGGTGCTGCGGCCGATCCCGCGGTTGCCGCCGGTGATCAGTGCGATGCGTTGCTGGGAAGACATGTGGTTCCTTCGGTCGGGATTGGGGGTGTGATCCCAGGATGCGCTTCCCCGGCAGGCCTGAAAAGAGGTCGCTTCAGCCAGGGACAGGCCGTCCCTGGCTACGGCGAGGCCGGGGGCGCATACTTGACGTATGAACCGCGAAGACCTCGCCGACTTCCTCCGCCGCCGCCGCGAAGACCTGCGGCCCGACGACGTCGGCCTGCCCGCCGGGCGCCGCCGCCGCACGGCCGGCCTGCGCCGCGAGGAGGTCGCCCAGCTCGCCAACATGTCGACCGACTTCTACGCGCGGATCGAGCAGCGGCGCGGCTCGCGACCCTCGGAGGCGACGGTCGCTGCGCTCGCCCGGGCGCTGCGCCTCACTCTCGACGAGCGCGACCACCTCTTCCACCTCGCCGGCTACGAGCCGCCCGCCCGCGGCATCCGCTCCGACCACGTCAGCCCGCCGCTGCTGCGGATCCTCGACCATCTCGACGCGCCCGCCCAGGTCACCTCGGACCTCGCCGTGACCCTGGTGCAGAACGAGATGGCGGTGGCGTTGCTCGGCGTGCAGACCGAGTTCGAGGGCCCGCGCCGAAGCCTCTTCTACCGCTGGTTCACCGAGGCCGAGGAGCGCGAGCACTACCCGCCGGAGGACCACGACGAGCACTCGCGCACCTACGTCGCCAGCCTGCGCGCCGTGTACGGCCGCGACTCGGGTGACGCCGAAGCGCGCGAGCTGGTCGAGCTACTGCGGACGGAGAGCCCCGAGTTCGCGCGCCTCTGGGACCAGCACGAAGTCGCGGTCCGCCGAGACACCCACAAGCGCGTCGTCCACCCGACCGTGGGGACGCTCGAGCTCGACTGTCAGATCCTGACCGCCGAGAACAACACCGAGCGCATGATCGTCTTCACCGCCGCGCCGGGCAGCGAGGACGCCGAGAAGCTGAAGCTGCTCGCGGTGGTCGGCAACCAGACCTTCTCCAGCTGACGATCGCCGCGCGCCAGCGCGGCGCGGTCACATCTTGATGCCGGGAAGGCGGGCCGCCTGGCGCACCCAGTCGGCGAACTGCTCCTCGTCGATCTCCTCGTCCTCGCGGACGTCGAGCGAGCGGACTGTCTCCTGCGTGGAGGTGCCCGGCGGCGGCGGGTCGAGCGCGGCGCCTTCGAAGAAGGTGACCTTCACGTAGTTGGTGAAGCAGTGGACGCCGAGGAACCAGTGGCCCTCCTCCGCCGCTCCATATAAGGGCGAGTTCCACTTCACCGCCTTGCGGACCTCGGGAAGGGTCGCGCTGACGATCGCGTCGACCTGGCGCCCGACCTCGCTCTTCCACTCGGGCATCGCGGCGATGTAGTCCTGGACGGGACCGTTCCCGTCCCCTTTCGGAATCTGCGGGTTGCCGCCGGAGAGGAGCTTCGGCGAACCGGACTTGAAGGCGCGCTGGGGCATACACCGACCGTACACCCGGCGGCGCGGCCCGTCGAACCGACGCCCTCAGGCGGCGCGCTGCTGGCCGAGGGCCTCGAAGGCCTGCCACATCGCGGCATACCTTCCGTCCATCGCCAGGAGTTCCTCGTGGGTGCCGACCTCCTCGATGCGGCCGGCGTCGAGGAGGACGATGCGGTCGGCCGTTTTGGCCGTCTGGAGACGGTGGGCGATGACGATCGTCGTGCGCTCGCTCGAGAGGCGCTGCATCGCGGCCGCCACCCGGGCCTCGTTGGCGAGGTCGAGGTTCGAGGTCGCCTCGTCGAGCAGCAGGATCGCCGGGTCGACCAGCTCGGCGCGGGCGAGGGCGATCAGCTGACGCTCGCCGGCGGACAGCGACCGCCCCCGCTCGGCAACTTCGTGGTGGTACGCGCCCGGCAGCGTGGCGATGAAGTCGTGGGCGCCGACCGCGCGGGCCGCCGCCTCGACCTCGGCGTTGGTCGCGTCGAACCGGCCGTAGGCGATGTTGTCGCGGATCGTCCCAGTGAAGAGGAACGCCTCCTGGGGCACGTAGCCGAGCTGGTGGCGATAGGCGGGGAGGTCGAGGTCGCGCAGGTCGATGCCGTCGACCTGGACGGAGCCTCCGTCGGGGTCGTAGAAGCGCGACAGCAGCTTGATCAGCGTCGACTTCCCCGCCCCCGTTTCGCCGACAAGCGCGACCGTCTCGCCGGCGCCGATCCGCAGGTCGATGTCCTGGAGCGCCTCGGGGGCCTTCAACGGCACCGCCATCCCGGCGCCTCCGAAGCGCGCGTCGGCCGGCCCCTGGGTCGCCGCGATCGCGCTAGGCGCTGCGGTCGGCTCGGGGTAGGAGAAGCTGACGTCGGCGAGGGTCACCTCGCCGCGCAGGCGCCCCGGCTCGCGCGGCTCGGCCGCCGCCGGCGTCCGCGTCTCCAGCTGCATCACTTCGTCGATCCGCGCGACCGAGATCCGCGTCTGCTGCCATGAGTCGAACACCTGGGAGAGCTGCTGAATCGGCGAGAAGAACATGTCGACGTAGAGAATGAAGGCGATCAGCACGCCGGTCGTGAGGCGCCCTTCGTGGACCATCTGGGCGCCGACCGCGAGCACGATCACGTCGGCCAGCGAGGAGAGGAACTGGACGAAGGGGAAGTAGATCGAGACCAGCCGCTGCGCCCCGACCCGCGACTCGTAGTAGTCGTTGCCGAGCTTGCGGAAGTGGCGCCCGGTCTCCTCCTCGTGGGTGAAGGCCTGGGCCTCGCGCACCCCGGAGAGGCTCTCCTGGAAGTCGGCGTTGACGATCGCGATGCGGTCGCGCGCCTCGTCGTAGAGGACGCCCGAGCGGCGGCGGAAGACGACCGTGGCGAAGGCCAGCGGGATGATCACCGAGAGGGTCGCGGCGCCGAGCTCGAAGTTGAGGATCAGCAGCGCGACGCCGACCCCGAAGAAGGTGGCGAAGGCGACCAGCGCCGAGAGCAGGCCGTTCTCGATCAGCGCTTCGAACTGGTCGACGTCGGTCGTCATCCGGGTCATGATCCGGCCGGCCATTTCGCGCTCGTAGTAGTCGAGGCCGAGCCGCTGCAGCTGCGCCCAGATGCGGATCCGCAGCGACAGCATTACCCGCTGCGCGGTGCGGCCGGTGACGAAGGTCTCCCCCACCTCGTCGATCAGGTCGGCGAAGGTGACGAACAGGAAGATCGCCGAGGCGACCAAGAGCGCCGACTGGGAGCCGGCGGCGACGCCGTTGTCGATGCCGTTCTTGACCAGGACCGGGCCGGCGAGGCCGGCGAGCGCGTCGAGGATGACGAGCACGAGGCCGATGAAGAGCGGCATCCGGAACTCGCGCAGGAGCTTGCGCAGGGTGAAGCCGCGGATGTGGCGGGCCTCGAAGTCGAGGTCGACCTTCGCCTCGTCCTTGATCGGGCCGAGCTTCTCGACCTGAGCCATCAGCTGCGGCGTCGGCGCGAGCGATTTCGCCATCGGACCGCCGCGGGCGCCGCCGGCTTTGCCGAGCCCGCCGCCGAGGCTCGGCGCTTTGAAGCTGTTGATCGCGGTCGCGGTCGCGCCCGGCGCGCCGGCGCCCACTTTGCCGCTCCACGCCGCCGCGGTCGTCTGGCCGACCCGCTCGCCGAGCGCGTCGACCCGGCCCTCGACCGCCTCGGCGACGTCCTCGTCGAGCCCGGTCAGGAGCCCGCGGTAGAGCGCGCTGCGCTCGTAGAGCTCCTCGTGGGTGCCTTCGTCGATCACCCGTCCCTCGTCGACGACGACGACGCGGTCGGCGAGGTGGAGGGTCGAGCGCCGGTGGGCGACGAGCAGCGTCGTGCGGTCGGCCATCACCGTCCGCAGTCCCTCGTTGATCGCCTCCTCGGTGCGCGAGTCGACCGCGCTCGTGGCGTCGTCGAGGATCAGGATCCGCGGGTCCTGGAGGATCGCCCGCGCCAGCGCGATCCGCTGCCGCTGCCCGCCCGAGAGGGTCAGCCCGCGCTCGCCGACGACGCTGTCGTAGCCACGCGGCAGCGCCGCGATGAAGCCGTCCGCCTGCGCCACCCGCGCCGCCGCTTCGATCTCCGCGTCGCTCGCCCCCGGCCGCCCGTAGGCGATGTTCGACTTCACGCTGTCGGAGAACAGGAAGCTCTCCTCGAAGACGACGCCGATCTGGCCGCGCAGCGAGTGCAGCGTCAGCCCCCGCACGTCCCGCCCGTCGACCAGCACCGCGCCGCGGTCGGGCTCGTAGAAGCGCGAGACGAGCAGCGTCGCGGTCGTCTTGCCGCTGCCGCTCGGCCCGACGATCGCCACCCGCTCCCCGGCCTTGACGGCGAGGTTGAAGTCCTCGAGGACGTCGCGGCGCCCGTCGTAGCCGAAGTGGACGTCGACGAAATCGATGTCGCCGGCGACCGGCGGCAGGTCGACCGCGTCGACCGCGTCCTGGATGTCTGGTTCGTGGTCGAGCAGCTGGAAGATCCGCTCGACCCCGGCCCGCGCCTGCTGGCCGATCGCGAGCAATCCGGCGAGCTGGCGGGTCGGCGAGACGAGCTGGCCGACGTAGGTGGTGAAGGCGAGGAAGGTGCCGAGACTGATCTCCCCCCGCAGCGCCAGCCAGCCCCCGAAGGCGAGGATCCCCACCTGGCCGAGCGCCGGGATCGCCTGCAGCAGCGGCTGGAAGCGCGAGGTCAGCCGGACGGCGCGCATCTGCGAGCCGTAGAGGTCCTCGGAGGCGGCGGTGACCCGCTCCAGCTCGCGCCGCTCCTGGCCGAACGCCTTCACCACCCGGACGCCGTTGACCGCCTCGTCGACGATCTGGATCACCTCGCCTTCGCGCTGCTGTGCGTCCCAGGTCGCGGGGAAGATCAGCTTCCGCATCCGGTAGCCGACCACGAACAACGCCGGGACGAT
>JAOPZF010000142.1 GCA_025964255.1 Solirubrobacterales bacterium
GTCTTCAAATGGGTGCTGATCTTCGCGGTCGCGGTCGGTTCGGCGATCGCCTTGACGCTCCTCGCCGGCGGCCTGGTCGGCGCTCTCTACGCCTTGGTCTTGGCGATCATCGGCTGCGTCTACGCCTTTCGCTGGACGCGCGAGTGGTGGGATAACGCCCGGGACCGCCCCGGCGGCCCCGACCACCGCCCGTAACGGCACACAACTGGCACCTTTCCCGTTTCGGACAGGGAATTCCGCGCCTTAGCCTGCTCTGCATGGCGATGGTGGTGTCAGAGAGGGAGGGGCGGATGGCAGAGTGGTCCGACGGTCGACTGGATGAGTTCGCGCTACGGGTCGACGAACGCTTCGACCGCGCGGAAGAGAAGACCGACGAACGCTTCGATCGCGCGGAACAGAAGACCGACGAACGCTTCGACCGCGCGGAACAGCGGGCTGATGACCGGTTCTCCGAATCAAATCGACGCTTTGATCACGGCGATCGTGAATTCGCTCGGATCAACGACCGTCTCGACGATCTCGTGAAGGTGATGATCGGCGGCATTGTCGCGCTGACGGGCGCCATCCTGGCCGGCTTCGCCGCCTTGGTGGTCCTCTTCTCCACTCAGCTCTGAGGCAGCGGGGCCCGGCGCGAGCGCCAGCCCCACAGCTCCAGGGTGAGCAGCGTGAGGGCGACGGGGACCGTGGCGGGCGTCGTCTTGATCGCGAAGAAGAGCAGATCCCAGGCGCAGCAGAAGACCCCCGCCAGGATGGCGCCGCGCAGCTGGACCGTGCGGTTGCGGGCGAGGAGGGCGCCGAGGACGCTGGCGATGAAGATGTCGCCGAAGCCCATCAGGGCCGAGCCCCAACTGACGAGCTGGAGCTTCGGCAGGTGGGCCGCCGGGGCGGCGGCGTTCAGGACCGAGTTGGGTTCCTGGAGGAGTTCGGTGAAGACGAGGTAGGCGTCGACGATCGCCATCGCGTAGATGCCGAGCTTGACCCACCGCGCCGGGACGACGCAGACGAGGAGCCAGCCGAGCGTCACGCAGGCGAGGGCAGAGAGGGCCAGCGCGCAGGACTGGCCGCCGAGTTCGCCCTTGGCCGCCCAGGCGACGGCGAAGAGGGGGATGGCGGCGAGCCCGAACCAGGGGCGGGCGCCGTGGACGATCCAGCCGAGCGCGATCGCCGCCAGCGGTGGCACCGCGATCAGCGCCAGCCAGGTGAGGAAGTGGGCAGAGGCCGAGTCGAGGGCGATGCCGCCGATCACGACGACGATCGAAAGCGGTAGCACCAGCGCCCACCAGCGTCCCTGGAACCGGGCGAGGAGGGGACTCGGCATCGGGGCGCGGGGGAGCGCCACGAGCAACCCCTGGACGAGGCTGAGGAAACCGATCGAGAGCCAGAAGGGGAGAATCGGGCGCTCCCCGGAGTCTCAGGCGGCCCCGGCGCTCGCGCCGGCCGGCGCCGTCGACGAGTCGCCAACCTTGTCGCCCGTGCCGGGCGCCGAGCGCGGCTCAAGCCGTCCCGCCGCGGCGATCGTCCACAGCATCGCCAACCAGTTGAAAGTGGCGAGGGAGACGTGCACCCAGACGAGCTCGCTCGGTAATTCGAGCTCCCACTGGACGTAGCCGAGGATTCCTTGCGCGAGGAGCAGGAAGAGGACCACGGTGAGAGGTTTGAGCGCCCGCCGGTCGCCGCCCGGGCGGCGAAGGTAGAACCAGACGCCGATCGCGGCGAAGCCGTAGACCGCGGCGATCATGGCGTGGCGCTGGACCACCCATTCGAGCGTGGTGCCCACGCCCTCGAAGGTGTAGCGCTGGACGAGCTGGCCTTCGAACTCTCCCGCGTGCGGGCCGGATCCGGTGGCGATCGTGCCGGCGAGGATCGTCAGCTGCCCCAGCGGAACGAGCGCTCGGACCGCCCAGACGCCCCTGCGATCCCACGAGCGTCGCCGGTCCCATGGCTCGTAGCGCGAGCACCAGAAGAGCGCGAAGCCCGCGTCGAGCAGCAGCATCGAGAGGATGAAGTGGCCGCTCACGAGTTCCGGCCGCAGGTCGTACTTGACGACCAGGGCGCCGAGGATCGCCTGGGCGATGACGCCGAGCGGCAGCAATGCCCCGAAGATCGCCAGGTGGCGGCGGTAGGGGCGACGGAAGAAGGCGAGCACGCAGGCGGCGATCACGACGGCGCCGAGGAGGCCGGTGATGATCCGGTTGGTCGACTCGATGATCGCGTGCGATTCGAGCGCCGGGTGAGGGCCGGCGCCGTAGCACTGGGGCCAGTCGGGACAGCCGAGGCCGGAGTCGGTCAGTCGGACTGCCGCGCCGCTCAAGACGATCAAGGCGAGGCCGATCAGGGCCACCGTCGTCACCTGCGCGTAACGGTGCGGGGAGATCTCGAAGCGATTTCGAAGGCTCGCGAACATATTCAGATGATGACCGGGTCAACCCTTCGGGGTCCCGGCCGGGAGCGCCTTATTCTTTGCTTTTGCCGGCGTTTTCGCTCAAGAATTTGACGAGTTCTTTGAGTTCTTCCGGTTCGATCGTTTCACCGAAGGTCTGCGGCATGACACCGGATGGGTAGCCTTCTGCGATTTTGGCTTCCGGATCGACGATCGATTCTTCGATTTCCGCTTCCTTCTGACCGGGAAGGACTTCGTCGAGATCCGGGCCGGTGGTACCGCCCGAGTTGGCGATCGCCAGCGTGTGGCAACCACCGCAGCCGTTGTTTGCGAAGACCTGAGCGCCGCCGCCACCTTCCACTTCCGGCGGCGCCGCGCCGGGGACGCCCGCGTACTTGCCGACGTATGCGGCGATGTCGTCGGCGTCGATGCCCTCGGCGGTGTGGGCGGGCATCGAAGCCGACGGGTTGCCGTTCGAGGGGCGCGGGTTGTCGATCTGATTCTTGACGATGCCTTCGACCGTGGCATCGTCGAAGCCACCGGCTTCGCGCGCCGCCGCGAAGGCGTCGTCAAGGTTCGGCCCGATCGTGCCTGACGAGCCCGCCTGGGCGAGCGTGTGGCAGGTGCCGCACTTCGAGGTGAAGAGGACGCGACCGCGCGCGATGTCAGGGCTCGAAGTACCGCAGCCGGTGATCACGAGGACCGCGGCGAGCAGCGCAGCGAGCGGGGCGAAGAGGCGGATGGGCTGGGGGAGGTTCTGCATACCGTTGAAGCGCGCCGGAGTCTATATGTCCGGGCACCCGACACGACGCTTGACACCCGCGACCGCCGGAGGCCTATTTGCGTCGATCCGCACTATCTGAGAAGCTGACCCCACTGGGCACGGGGAATGGCCCGGTTGAGCAATGGGAAAGCTCGTCCACGGAGGAGGTCGCGATGCAGGTGAGGGATGGCATGTCGGAGATATCGGTGACGGTCGGTCCGTCGCACACGTTGCGCCAGGCGGCCGCCGCGATGGTCGCCCGCAACGTCGGCGCCGCGCTGGTGATCGACGACGAGGCACCGACGCCGGGGATCGTCACCGAGCG
>JAOPZF010000203.1 GCA_025964255.1 Solirubrobacterales bacterium
CCGAACAGCTCGCCGCCAACGAACCGGTGAAGACGAAGCTCGAAGAAGAACTGCCGCCACGCCTGCAGCCGCTCGCCGGCGTGGTCGCGACGGGCCTGCGCTCGCTCGCGCCCCAGATCGCCGAACGGGCGCTGGAGAGCCCGAAAGTCCAGGCGCTCTGGGCGACCGCCAACCGCGAGGCGCACGAGCGGTTGCTCGAAGTCCTCGACGGCGGCGGCTCGGCGGTCTCGACCGAAAACGGCGAAGTGACGCTCAACTTGAACCACCTGGTTGAAGAAGTCAGCAACGACGTCGGCATCGGCGCCGGCGCCGCCGAACACCTGCCGCCGAACGTCGGCCGCCTGGTGATCCTCAAGTCCGACCAGCTATCGGCCGCCCAGAAGGGCGCCCACCTTGTCCGCGAGCTGCCGATCGTCCTCACCCTGCTCGCCCTGCTCTGCTTCGCCGGCGCGGTCTATCTCTCCCCCAGACGCCGCCGGGCGCTGCGCACGGTCGGCCTCTGCTTCGTCCTCGTCGGCGTCCTGGTGCTGCTGTTGCGGACGATCGGCGGCAACGTCTTGGTCAACGCCGTGGTCGCGAACCCGGAGGCGAAGCCCGCCGTCCACGAAGTCTGGGGCATCGCCACCTCGCTGCTGAAGTCGATCGCCACCTCGACCATCCTCTTTGGCCTGCTCCTCTTCCTCGCCGCCTGGCTGGCCGGCCCGACCGCGATCGCGACCGCGCTGCGCCGCGAGGCCGCCCCCTACGTCCGCGCCCACTGGGCCGTCGCCTACGGCGCCGCCGCGGTGATCTTCCTGATCCTCGTCGCCTGGGCCCCGGTGCAGGCGTTCCACAAACTGCTCGGAATCCTGCTCCTCGCCGTCCTCCTCGCGATCGGGACCGAGATCCTCCGCCGGCAGATCCTGCGCGAGTCCCCCGACGCCGCGCCGAGCGATCTCGGCGGCCGGATGAAGGACCGCGCGAGCGGGCTCTTCAGCGGATGGGGCGGCGTCGCGCCCGACCCGGCGACGCAGCGGGTCGAGGACCTCGAACGCCTCGCCGCCCTCCACCGCAGCGGCGACCTCAGCGACGGCGAGTACGCCACCGCCAAAGCCGAGCTGCTCGGCGGTGGTCCCGCCACTCCGGGCCCGACTCCCGGCGGCGCACCCGGCCCCGCCTGACCGCGGGCTACGCTCGCCAGGTGCCCGCGACCGAGCCACCGCCGCCCGCCCCGAGTCAGGAGGACGTCGAGGTCGACCGCCGCACCAACCTCGCCGGCGAGCGCACCCTGCTCGCCTGGTGGCGGACCGGGTTCACGGCGATCGCCGTGTCACTCGCGGTCGGGCGGGTCCTGCCGGTGCTGGCGCCGCACTCGACCCGTTGGCCCTACGTCGTGATCGGAGTCGGCTTCGGCCTGTACGGCATCGCGCTGATCGCCTACGGGACGCGTCGCATCGCGACCCTCAACGCCGAAATCGGCGTTCCCGCCCAGGACCGGCCGGCGCTGCGTTCGATGGCGGCCCTCGCCGTCGTCGGCGTGCTGCTCGGGATCGGCACGATCGTCCTGATCCTCGTCCAGTAGGCGCGGACGGATACAGGAGAGGAACGCATGGCCGGGCCGGACCGAGCCGGTCACTGACAAGATCGGGCCGATCCAAGGACGGCCGTCTCGGCCGCGGCCCGGGCAAGCTGTGGCGTGCCCGAGACGGCCGGGAGTGCGGGAAGAGTGTTGAAGCTTCGTGTCGAGCGCCGGAGGAGCGGGCGCGTTTCTCCACGAACTGCGCGCATCCCGTGACGAAGAGTCAGAGAACGTCACAGAGCCTCATCGGCCGAGATTGCGCTGCACGGATTTAGGCCCCCATAGGACACCAAATCCGTGCAGCTAGGCCCCGCCTGTTGTGAACCTGTGACGGAAGAGCGGAGATCGTGCCGAATCCGAAAAAGCGATCGCGGTGACGGACGAGGAGCTGATGGTCCGCGCCCAGCGCGACGATGCCCTCGCCTTCGCCGAGCTCTACGTCGATGGGGATCGCCGACAACCGCGCGGTCGACTCCTTCCGGGTGACGGAGGTCATCGTCCTCTCCTTCTACGGCGAGCTGACCCGTCGGAGATCGCGATCCGGCTCGAAATTCCGACCGGCACGGTGAAGGGTCGGATGCGGCTGGGCCTGGCGAAGCTGCGCGGCGAGTGGCTCCTGCTCGAGGCCGAAGTGTCGGTCGAGTGATCCGTTAGCCCCCGGGCAACGCATCAAGTTGATCAACCGCACTTTCCCAAAGGAGCCACATGGACCCCGAAGCAACGCTTGACCAGATCGATGTCAACGGTGACATCGCCGAAACCCACCACGACGCGATGGAATCGCTCGACTCGGGCGACACCCGTCTCAGCTTCCTGAAGAAGGCCGGTCTGGCCGGCGGCGCGGTGATGGGCAGCGGTGCCCTGATGGCCGCCCTGACCCCGGCCGGCGCGATGGCCGCCTCCGGCAAGGGCCGTCCGCCGGCGAGCTTCGGCAAGGGCGACATCGGCATCCTCAACTACGCCCTGACGCTCGAGTACCTCGAGGCCGCCTTCTACAACGAGGCGACCAAGAACAAGGTGGCCAAGGGCGCCGAGGAGTCGGCCTTCCTGAAGCGGACGACCGCCGACGAGAACGCCCACGTCGCGTTCCTGAAGAAGGCGCTCGGCTCGAAGGCCGTCGCCGCCCCGAAGGTCGACTTCGGCGACGCGACGAGCAAGGCCAAGTGGCTCCCCACCGCGATGGTGCTGGAGAACACGGGCGTGAAGGCCTACGGCGGCCAGGCGCTGAACATCAGCAACCCGGCCTACATCTCGGCCGCCCTGTCGATCTGGGCCGTCGAGGCGCGTCACGCGTCGGTCGCCGGTCTGCTCGTCAAGGCCTCCCCGGACA
>JAOPZF010000207.1 GCA_025964255.1 Solirubrobacterales bacterium
GTAGGCCTCTTTCAGCTCGGGGTCCTTCTGGGCCAGCATTTCGGCGAGCTCGACCATCACTTTGCACTGCTTCCAGGTCGCGTCGTCCTGCATCTTGCCGTCGATCATGTGGACGCCGCGGCCGTCGGGGATCGCCTCGAGGACTTTCTTCGCGAAGGCGACCTCGTCCGGCGGCGGGCTGAAGACCTTCTTGGCGATGCCGATCTGGACCGGGTGGAGGGACCAGGCGCCGATGCAACCCATCAGGAAGGCGGCGCGGAAC
This sequence comes from Solirubrobacterales bacterium, assembly GCA_025964255.1. Lineage (GTDB taxonomy): Bacteria > Actinomycetota > Thermoleophilia > Solirubrobacterales > 70-9 > VAYN01. Next base: position 263 of record JAOPZF010000207.1, read on the forward strand.
TGGGCCTCGCAGCCGGCGACGTCTTTGATGTCGCCGAAGGGGCCGTAGAACGGCAGGATCCCGGCCGAGGTGCAGGCGTCGACCATGCGGGCGATCGAGTAGTGCCAGAGGTCCTGCTGGGCGGAGACGCGGCCCTCTTCGGGGTTCTCCAGGTCGGGCGGGTCGTTCAACACGAGGTAGCCAGGGTGGCCACCGCCGACGCGGGTCGTCTTCATCCGCCGCGCCGCCGCCAGGTCGGCCGGGCCGAAGCTCATCCCCTGCATGCGCGGCGAGGCGAAGGCGATCTCCTCGACGTTGACGACGCCCTGCGGCGTCTCCAGCAGCGCGTGGATCAGGATCGGACGCTCGAGGCCCGCCTTCGCCTCGAGCTGGGCGAGCAGGCGATCGACGTAGTGGATGTCGAAGGCGCCCTCGACCTTCGGCACCATGATCACGTCGAGCTTGTCGCCGATCTCACCGACCAGCTGCTCGAGGTCGTCGAGGATCCATGGGCTCTCCAGCGAGTTGACCCTGGTCCACAGCGAGGTCGTGCCGAAGTCGGACTCCTTGGCCGCCTGGATCAGCCCGGCGCGGGCCGACTCCTTGCGGTCGACCGGGACGGCGTCCTCCAGGTTGCCGAGCAGAATGTCGGTTTGCTTGGCGATGTCGCTCGCCTTGGCGACCATTTTCGGGTTCGAGAAGTCGAGGAAATGGATCATCCGCGACGGCGTGACCGGGATCTCCCGCAGCGGTTCGGGCGCGCCGATGGCGAGCGGATGGAAGAAATCTCTGGGGTGTCTCAAGCTTGGCTCCTCCTGGGTTTCTTAGCGCGGCGGAATCTATGTCAAACGCCTGGCCGGTGGCTCAGGTGAGGTCCGCGAAGGAGCCGGTCGGGTAGCGGGCCATGCAGGTGGCCCAGTCGTCCGACATCAGGCGCTCCATCTCGGCCGGGTTGTCGGGATGGCAGATCACCTCGACCGGGACTTTCGCGGCGAGCGCCAGGCGCGGGTCGTCGGGCAGATCGAGGTCGGAGATATGGAGGACGTGTCGGGTCGAGCCGAAGCGGCCACCGCGCAGCTTCTGACGGGCCGCCCGCGCGATCGCCATCGGGCCGCGATCGAGCGGGTAGGCGCCGAGCGTGTTGCGCATCTTCGTCCCCCGCGGCAGCGCCCGCGAGGCGAAGACGTTGGGCGCCGTATCGACGTAGTTGTGGCCGTCGATGTGGTCGGGAGGGGCTCCATAAAGGGCTTCGAAGCACTCGACCTGGTCACGCAACGCCGCGGAGACGGCGCGGCTGACGCGCGGGTCCCAGAGCCAGCGCCGCAGCTTCGCCGTCCCCGGATGGCCGTCCCCGCCGCGGCCGGAGAAGATCGAGACGACCCTCCGCTGGCGGTCGCGCACCGGCACCGGCACGTCGGGGCCACTGAAGGACTGGGTCAAGTTGAGATGGAGGCCGACCGGCAATCCGTCCTCGCGGGCGATCGCCGCTGCCCGCTCGGAGTCCTCCATGTAGACCATCGCCGTGGTGCTGGTCACGCGCCCGGCGCGAAAGGCGGCGCGGATCGCCTCGGTGGTCGGCTCCTCGCCGCCCCAGTCATCGGCGTTGACGATCAGCAGTCCCCCCATCCGCGCGGAATCTATAAGGCCTCCCCGGTAAGTGGAATACCGCACATCGCCGGTATCCTGGGCTGACACTTCAAACGACAGGCAGAGGAGCCATGGCCGTAGATACCTCCGCGTACCGCGAAATGACCGACGAGCAGGAAGCCATTGTGGAAATGGTGCGTCAGTTCGCCGACGAGCAGATCATCCCCAACGCCGAGCACTACGACCACGAGGACACGTTCCCCGAGCCGATCGTCGAGCAGATGAAGGAGCTCGGACTGTTCGGCGTGACGATCCCGGAAGAGTACGGCGGCATGGGTCTCGACCTGGCGACCTACGCGCTGATCGTCGAGGAGCTCTCGCGCGGCTGGATCTCGATCTCCGGCGTCGTCAACACCCACTTCATCGGCTCCTACCTGCTGATGAAGTTCGGCACCGACGAGCAGAAGGAGTATTTCCTGCCGAAGATGGCGACCGGTGAGATCCGCGCCGCCTTCTCGCTGTCTGAGCCGGAGGTCGGCTCCGACGTCCAGGGCATCAAGGGCACGGCCAAAGAGGACGCCGACGGCAACTGGGAGCTGAACGGCCAGAAGATGTGGGTGACCAACGGGCTCGGCTCGGGCGTCGTCTTCGTCTTGATGAAGAACGACCCGAAAGCCGACCCGCCCTACAAGGGGATGACCTGCTTCATCACCGAGAAGGAGCCCTGGAAGGAAGTCAACGAGGGCAAGTTCGCCGGCCTGACGGTGCCGCCGAAGATCAAGAAGATGGGCTACAAGGGCGTCGAGTCGACCGAGCTCGTCTACGACGGCTACAAATGCCCGCCCGACCGCGTGCTCGGTGGCCCCGCCGGCGTCGGCAAGGGCTTCACGCAGATGATGGACGCGCTCGAGGTCGGCCGCGTGAACGTCGCCGCCCGCGGCGTCGGCATCGCCCAGCGGGCGCTCGAGCTGGCGCTCAAATACAGCCAGGAGCGGAAGACCTTCGGCAAGCCGATCGCCGAGCACCAGGCGATCTCGTTCAAGCTCGCCGACATGGCGACCCGCCTCGAGGCGGCCCGCCTGGTCACCCGCAAAGCGGCACGGATGAAGGACGCCGG
>JAOPZF010000210.1 GCA_025964255.1 Solirubrobacterales bacterium
CCTTGGCGCAGTCCTGCGGCTCCGGGTCGATCCCGTCGATGATCGCGGTGCCTTCCGGGTGGCCTTTGTTGCCGCACTGGATGTACCAGTCCTTGACCCCGTCGGCGGCGACGATCACGTCGTTGCCGCCGCGGCCGAAGAAGCTGTCGACACCGGGCTGGCCGAGCAGGACATTGTCTTGGGCATCGCCGATCAGGACGTCGTTGTCGAAGGAGCCCTCGATGTCCTCGTCGGTGCGGGGGAGGCGGACTTTGTCGCAGTGCTTGACCGCGTTGATCCAGGCCCAGCCCGCTTCCAGCGATACGTAGAGAGTGCCGGGGTGGGCCTGAGTCTCGGCGAAGGAGGCGTCGTCTTCTCCCGGCCCGCCGTCGAGCGTCCCGCCCGCGCAACCGCCGCCCGCCGCCAGCAGGTCGCCGCCGCCTTCGCCATAGAGGTAGGTGGGGCCGGGGAGGCCGCCGATCAGCCCGTCGGAGCCGTCGCCGCCGTAGATGTGGTCGGAGCCGGGGCCGGACTCGATCAGGTCTTCCTCGGGGCCGCCGTGGATGGTGTCGTTCCCTTCGCCGCCGTTGATGCGAACGAAGTCGACCGCTTCGAGGCTGCCTTCGACCGTCAGTTCGTCGTTGCCGGGGCCGAGGTCGGCCATCAGCCAGCGCGCCGGCCGGAGCGCCGCGCAGGTCACCTGCTTGGGATCGCCTTTGGTGCGGACGCAGCCTTCGCCCGCGGCGAGCGGCGCCGCGGCACCGACGGTGAAGGTGCCGGTGGTGGCCGGTTCCTCGGTGACGGTCGTCGTTTCGCCCGTCTTCGTCGTGCCTTCCGTCCCGGGCGCGACTTCTTTCCTTTCGCCTTCCGCGTAGGAGACGGTGAACTTGTCGGGCCCGTTGCCGCCGATGATCTGCAGGCCGCCGCCGCCGGCCGCGTCGGGATCGAGGGTCACGTAGGCGGAGCCGACCGGGGCCGCTTCCTTGCCGCAGGAGATGAGCGTCGGGCCGCCCTTGCAGCGGTCGGTGCCCTGGCCACCGTTCAGCGTGTCGCGCCCACCGCCGCCGATGATCGTGTCGTTGCCGGGCCCGCCGACGATCACGTTCGAGTGCTTGTCGCCGATCAGCGTGTCGTGGAAGGCCGAGCCTTCGATCGCCTCGAAGCGGAAGAGCCGGTCGTGGCCGTCGCCGAGCGCCTTGTGCGCCGGCAGCGAGACCCAGACGCCGCTCCCCTTCTTCCCCGCGACCGCGGTCGAGAAGGAGGCGATGTCGCCGGAGCCAGGACCACCGTCCATGCGGTCGTAGCCGTAGTCGCCGCGGACGATGTCTTCGTTGCCGGCGCCGCCGTTGACGGTGTCGATGCCGAGCCCGCCGCTGACTTCGTCCTGGTTTCCGGGCCCGCCGGTGAGGTGGTCGTCGCCGAGGTCGCCGAAGACGCGGTCGGTGCCGGCGCCGGCTTCGATCCAGTCGTTGCCGCGGCCGCCGTGGATCAGGTCGTCGCCGGCGCCGCCGCAGATGATGTCGTTGCCGAGCCCGCCGTAGATCTTGTCGTCCCCCGGCCCGCCCCAGATCACGTCGGCTTTTTCGGTGCCCTCGATGACGTCGTCGCCGGCGGTCCCGACGATCGTCGCCCGGTGCCCGTCGCACATCGGCGTGGCGCCGTTTTCGGCGCCCGCGGCGGTGACGGCGAAGAACGCGGCAAGCGCGAGGCCGAGCAGGAGGGTGGCGGCGATCCGTCTCGGCACGGCCGACATTCTGCCGGGGCGGGCGGCGTCGTGCCGGCTGGGACCGCCCTCGGTATCGCTACTGGCTAGCGTGCGGCGGATGGCGACGAGCTCCAAGACCTCGAGCGAGATCCGCGGCAACCCGGCGGTCGCGGTGTCGATGGTGCTCGGCTCGATCACTTCGGTGCAGTGCGGGGCGGCGCTGGCAACGACGCTCTTCGGTCGGGTCGGCTCGGAGGGCGCGGTCTTCCTCCGCGGGGGTTTCGGGGCGCTGATCCTGCTCGCCGTCGCCCACCGCGACGTGGCCAAGCTGCGGCGCGCCGACCTACGCGACATCGTCCTCTTCGGCATCACCCTCGCGGCGATGAACGCCTGCTTCTACGCGGCGATCGACCGGCTGCCACTCGGTATCGCCGTCACCTTCGAGTTCGTCGGGCCCCTGGCGGTGGCGATCTTCGGTTCGCACCGGCGGCGCGACCTGATCTGGGCGGCGCTCGCGGCGCTCGGCATCGTTCTCCTGTGCGGGGACTTCAGCGGCGCCTCGATCGACCTCCTCGGCGCGGTTCTGGCGCTGACCGCCGGCGCCTTCTGGGGCGCCTACATCCTGCTCAGCGCGCGAGTCGGCGGTCGGTCGGAGGGCCTCGGCGGGCTGGCGGCGGCCATGGCGATCTCGGCGGTGCTGCTGGCGCCGGCGGGGATCGCGGTCGGCGGCGCAGAGCTGACCGGCGGCGGCGTCCTGGCCCGCGGCCTCGCCGTCGGCATCCTCAGCTCCGCCTTCCCCTACGCCCTCGAGATCGAGGCCCTCCGCCGCCTCCCGAACGCGGTCTTCGGCGTGATGATGAGCCTCGAGCCCGGCGTAGCCGCCCTGGTCGGCTTCATCGCATTGGGTCAGGGACTGACCTGGCTGGAAGCCGTGGCGATCGCGATGGTCGTCGCCGCGAGCGCCGGCGCCCTGCGCTCCGCCTCGACTCCCGCGCCACGGGACGCATAGCTTCGGGTAGAACGAAGGCATGGCCACGAGCAAGAAAGCCAAAGGCAAAGGAGTCCGGGTCGCCGTGCGCGGCCAGGTCCAGGGCGTCGCCTTCCGCTACACGACGGTCGAGCGGGCGCGCGAGCTGGGCGTCTTCGGCTGGGTCCGCAACGAGGACGACGGCACCGTGCTGGTCCATGCCGAGGGGCCGGAGGAGGCGGTCGACGCGCTGGTCGAGTGGCTCGGCGAGGGGCCGCCCGGGGCGGAGGTCGACGAGCTCGACGTCGACCCGGGCAAGGTCGAAGGCCACGAGCAGTTCGCGATCCGCGGGGTCAGCGCCGGGGTCTTCGTCGTCCAGGAGCACGAAGCGACCGCCCACCACTGGGACCTGCGGCTCGAGGTCGACGGCGTGATGCGCTCCTGGGCGGTGCCGAAAGGCCCCTCGATGGACCCGGCGCAGAAACGTCTGGCGGTGCAGGTCGAGGACCACCAGAAGTCCCACAACGACTTCGAAGGCAAAGCCGGCAAGGGCGGCGTGATCGTCTGGGACCGCGGGACCTACGAGCAAGGCGGCCGGGTTGCCTGGCCGGAGGCGCTCGAACGCGGCCACGCGGTGTTCGTCCTGCACGGGGAGAAGCTGGAGGGCGGCTTCGCGCTGCAGCGGACGCGGCCGGGGGAGAAGCCCCAGTGGCTCCTGATCAAGCGCAAAGACGACGTCGCCCGCCCCGGCTCAGACATCGTCGCCGAGTCCCCGGAGTCGGTCGTCAGCGGCAAGACCCTCGCCGACGTCATCGCCGGCTGACCCGGGCCAGATGCCCATCTGCGCAGGTTTCCTTGCAGATCGGTTTTTCCGCCGGGAGCAGCGCAACAATCGAACACATGTTCGTAGAGACGCATGACATAGACGCAATGGACCTTCGCGGAGGTGTCGCGGAGGTGGAACCGAACGAACGGCGGCCGGTGCTGCGGATCGTCCACGATGCCGATCGCGAGCGCGAGGCGCAGGCGATCATCCTCCGGCTCGTCCTCACGGAACGCCCCGCCGAACTGCGGATCGAGGCCGTGATGGCGCGGATCGGCGAGCCCCACCTCGCCGCCCGGGCGATCACCGCCCTGGTCGAAGCGGGCCTGATGCTGAAGATCGACGAGTACGTGCTCGCGACGACCGCCGCGGTCGACTTCAACGAGCTCCGAATGGCCGCCTGACGCTGCCGCCTGCTGAGTTCGCCACGCCCTGGTGTGGTCAACTCAGCAAACGCCCGGGCGGCGGCGCAGAGGTTTCGCTAAGGCTGGGTCGTTACCGTTTTGGGATGACTCGTCGCGTAAAAGCGCCGCTTTTCGCCGCAATCGTCTGTGCCGCGGCGATCGCCCCGCTGGCCGCCCTGGCCTACTCCTACGGCCCGGTGAAGGCCCAAGACCTGAGCCTGCTGTCCCATCTTGAGCGCGAAACCGGCCGCGTCCACGACCTGGCCACGGCGCTGGTGTACCTCGGCGACCTCGGCTCGCTCCTCATCCTCGGCGCAGTGATCGTCGCTATCGGCCTCTTCTTCGGTCGGCGTCGCGAGGTGGTCGCCGCGCTCGTCCTGATCGCGGGCGCCAACGTGACGACGCAGGCGCTCAAGTCACTGCTCGAACACGTCCGCTACAAAGCGGCCGAGCAAGGCTGGGAACTGCCCTGGGCAAACTCGTTCCCGAGCGGCCACACGACGGCGGCGGCGACTCTTGCCGTAGGGCTCCTCTTCGTCGTCCCGGCACGGCATCGCCTGGCGGCCGCTGTGGTCGGCTTCCTGCTTACCACTGCGGTCGGTTTCTCGGTCATGGTGCTCTCCTGGCACTACCCGAGCGACGTGCTCGGTGCCTTCTTGGTCGTCGGCGCCTGGGCCTTCGCGATCCTCGCCGTCATGCGCTTCCGCGAGGACCGTGTCGCCGCCGTCGACGACCCATCGCGGCGCCCGACCGACCGATGGGCCGTCTCGACGGAGTAGTCCGCTCTAGAGTTCCCTCGCGGCCCCCGCGCCGGAGTGGCGGAATTGGCATACGCGATCGACTCAAAATCGATTGCCCTTACGGGCTTGTGGGTTCGAGTCCCACCTCCGGTATCAGGCGAGAAAAATCAGGCGGGCTGGGGCGCGGCGCCGCCCGATCCGGAACCGGCGCCGTAGTCCTCGCCGTTGCCGATCGGGCGCTCCTCCTCGATGTTCCAGCCCTGGTTGAAGCCGTAGAGCGCGGCGACGATCACCACCAGCTGGACCAGCGCGAGGACGATCACCAGCACGCCGACCACCGACGAGGAGAGCGCCGCTTCGTCGAAGCCGGCCTTGTCGCGGGCGAACCAACTGTCGGCGCCGACCGCACAGAGGATCGCCAGGATCATCGACAGGGCCGCCGCGAGCGGCAGGATGCCGCGCCGCCAGCGCACCACGAGGAGGGCGAAGAAGAGGTAGAGCAGCGCGTAGATCGCGCAGATGATTCCCATCCCGCCGCCGCCTTGGAGCACCTTCCAGCCGCCGATCGTGATCAGCCCCGCCAGCCCCGCGGTGACGAGCAGCAGCAGCACGATCACCCAACGAGTAGTGACCGAGCCGGGCTTCTCCCGATTCGGCCGCCAAAGCTCATAGCCCGGTCTCACCTCCCCTACAGGCACCCGACGATCATAGAATCTGTCCTAGACGCGGCATTGATCGCGGGTTAAGCCCTTCGCGAGGGCACTGCGCGGGCGTGGCGGAATTGGCATACGCGCCAGGTTTAGGTCCTGGTGGGGGAGACCCCTTGGAGGTTCGAGTCCTCTCGCCCGCATTTCCTTGGATGAGTTCGCAGAAACCCGCGCTATCCGCGGGGAACTGCGAACTCACTTGCCGCGTCACATCTCCCGCTCGGGTCGGGTCTGCGTCGTAGAAGACGCAATCTGACGAAGGAGACAAGATGACGTTGCGAGTTCCGAAGGCGGAGTTGGATGATGGGGTCGAGCCGATCATCGAACGGTTCGGGAAAGTGCCGGCGCCGATCGAGGCGACCTGGCATAGCCCCGACGTGGCGATGGCGACGTTCGAGCTCGGCGGCCGCGCGGCTGCCTGGGACGGCGTCGACGAGAGCCTGAAGTCGTTCGCCCACATGGCGGTCTCGGCGCAGGTCGGCTGCGGCTGGTGCCTCGACATCGGCTACTTCATGGCCCAGAACGCCAACCTCGACCTGGAGAAGGCGAGCCAGGTGCCGCGCTGGCGCGAGGCCGATGTATTTACGCCGCTCGAGCGGCGGGTGATGGACTACGCCGAGGCGGTGACGGCGACGCCGCCGACCGTCACCGACGAGATGACCGAGGCGCTGCTCGAAGACCTCGGGCCGCGGGGGCTGGTCGAGCTGACCGGCTACATCGCCTTCGCCAACCTGGCCACGCGCTCGAACGTGGCGCTCGGGGTCGAGGCGGAGGGCTTCTCCGCCGACTGCGAGATCCCGCTCGCCGAAGCGGTCCGCGCTTAGCCGCGGAGGCGCTCGAGGTCGAGCTGCGCGAGCCGCTCCGGATCGCCGAGGAAGAAGATCTCGGCGATCCGGCCGTCGCGCACGACCACCGAGCCGAGCGAGAACGGCGTTCCGTCGGGCCGCATCGTGAGCACGCCGGGCGTGCCATTGATCTGGACGATCTGGACCACGAGGTCGAGCCGGGCGAAGGCCCGCGCCCGTTTCAGCGCGTTCTCGCGACCGCGCACCTCCTCGTAGCCACGCGGCGGACCGAAGTCGGCGCGCAGCGCCACGTCGGGGTGGAGGACCGCGACCAGCCCCTCGAAGTCACCTTCGCGGGAGGCGGCGAGGAACGCTTCGACCAGCTCGCGCTGCTCGGCCTGGTCGGCGGGAGGGACCTCCGCCGCGCGCAGCCGCCGCCGCGCCCGGCTGGCGAGCTGGCGCGCCGCGTCGGGACTGCGGTCGACGATCGGCGCGATCTCGTCGAAGGGGACCGCGAACATGTCGTGGAGGACGAAGGCGAGCCGCTCCGCCGGCCCCAGCGTTTCCAGCACCATCAGCAGGGCCAGCCCGACCGAGTCGGCGATCAGCGCCTCGTGCTCGGGATCGGTGCCGTCGATCGGGTCGACGATCGGCTCCGGCATGTGCGGTTCGAAGGGCTGCTCGCGGCGGGTGTCGCGCGTGCGCAGCGTGTTCAGCGCGATACGCGCGACCACGGTGGTCAGCCACGCGCCGAGGTTTTCGATCTCCTCCGCGGGCACGCGCTGCAGCCGCAGCCAGGCCTCCTGCACGGCGTCGTCGGCCTCGGCGGTCGAGCCGAGCATCCGGTAGGCGACCGCCCGCAGGCGAGGCCGCTGCTCCTCGAAGGCCTGAGTCGTCCGATCGGCTTCGTTCACGTCACGTTCCCCTTTCGCTTCGTGTCATACCAAGGGGACCCGTGAGGCGCCGGGGATGTGACGGGTCCGTGGCCGGCCGATACCCTCGACCGATGGACCCGCGCGGGGGGAACCGATGCTGACGCGTGCCGCGGCGCTCGAGGCGATCGCCGGGGCGCACTTCGAGGTGGTCGTGATCGGCGGTGGGATCACGGGGGCCGGAGTGGCTCTGGATGCGGCTTCGCGGGGATATTCGGTCGCACTGCTGGAGCGCGATGACTACGCGGTCGGCACCTCGAGCCGGTCGTCGAAGATGGTCCACGGCGGCCTCCGCTACCTGCAGAACTTCGACCTCGGGCTGGTGCGGGAGGCACTGTTGGAGCGTCAGTTGTTGGTGCACCTGGCGCCGCACCTCGTTTACCCGACGCCCTTCCTGGTCGCCGCGCTCGGCGAGGACAAGCGCGACCGGAAGGTCGGCATCGGGCTGAACATGTACGACGTGATGGCGGCCACCCGGGCCGGTCGCAGTCGCCGCGAGCGGCGCGAGAAATACTCCTCGCAGGCTCGCGAGGACGAGCAATGGTGGTCGCCGGACCGCCACCGGACGATCGGCCACGGCGAGGTGCTGGAGCTGGTCCCGGCGCTCGCCTCGCGCGACCCCCACGACGCCTACCTCTTCTACGACTGCCAGACCGACGACGTCCGGCTCGTGCTCACCGTCCTCGGCGAGGCCGAGCGCTACGGCGCGGTGATGCTGAACGGCGCCGAGGTGGTCGAGGTCACAGGTGGCCGCGGAGGCCGCGCCGGCGTCGCCTTCGTCGAGTCCGACTCTGGCGAGCGGATCGAGGTCGCCGCCGACCACGTCGTCAACGCGACCGGCGTCTGGGCCGACGCGATCCGCCCCGAGGTGGTCGAGGAGGAGGACGTGCCGCGGATCGCGCCCAGCCGCGGCACCCACCTGGTCGTCGACGCGCGCGACCTGCCGATGGGCAGCGCCGCCTGCATCGTGCCCGCCGGCGAAGGGCGGATGATCTTCGCGTTCCCCTGGTATGGGCGCACGCTGATCGGCACCACCGACAACGACTTCGACGGCGACACCCGCCACCCGCGGCCGGGCAAGGACGAAGTCGAGTACCTGCTCGACGCGGCGAACGCCTTCTTCGGGACGAGCCTCGGGCCGGGCCGGCTGGTCGGCGCCTACGCCGGCGTCCGCCCGCTGATCTCGAGCGGCGACCCGCGCAAGTCGGTCGACATCTCGCGCAAGGAGGAGCTGTACGAGACGTCCTCCGGAATGGTGACGATCACGGGCGGAAAGCTCACGACTTACCGGCGGATGGCGAAGCTGACCGTCGATCGGCTGGTCGAGCGGGAAGGGCGGGACGCTCCCTGCCGGACCGCCGAGCTGCCGCTCGGGATGGAGGCGCGCCCGGCCGACCTCGAGGCGCCTGACGGGGTGGGGGAGGAGGCGCTCGCCCAGCTCGCCTTCCGCTACGGCCACGCGGCGCGGCGCGTCCTCGCGCTGGCCCGCGAGCGCCCCGAGCTGGCGGCGCCGATCGTCCCCGGCCGTCCCGACCTGCTCGCCGAGGTGGTCTTGGCGGCGCGCCACGAGCAGGCTCGCTCGCTCGCCGACGTGCTGCTGCGGCGCACCCGGCTGGGGATCCTCGCCGCGCCGGAACTGCGCGAGCCCGAGGCCCGGCGCCCGATCGCGGTGGCGATGGGGACCGAGTTGGGCTGGTCGGCGGCGCAGGTGGAGGCCGAGATCGCCGCCTGGGAAGAGGTCGCGGCGACCGAAGGGGTCGATCCGGCACGCGCGGTCGGCGGCGAGGCGCGCCCCACGGCAGGTCTCCCGGCCCAGCGCGTTGAATAAGGTGGCCTCCGATGACCAAGACCGAGCTCGAATCCAAACACCTTGCAGACCTTCATCAGCTCGCCGCCGCCGCAGGCGTCGAGCGCTACCGGATGCTCACCCGCGCTGAGCTGATCGAGCGCCTGAGCGACGGTGACGGCGGCGATTCCGCCCCGAGCGCCGCCTCCAACGGTGACAAAGAGCGCAGCGAGCGGCCACGAAGCCGGCGCCGGCGCTCCGGCTCCGGTTCGGGCTCCAAATCCGGTGGCGGTCGCGAACGCGAGGCGCGCGTCGACGTCGAGGACGAAGAGGAGAAGGCGCCGCCGCGCCGCGAGCGCCCGAGCCGGAAAGCCGCGCCCGCGAAAGCCGCGCCCGCGAGCAAGGACGCCGAGGAGGCCGCCGCCGAGAAGGACTCCGACGAGGATGACGAGGGCGACCGCCCGCGCCGCCGCCGTCGCCGGCGACGCCCGTTCGGCCGCCGCCGCGACGGGATCTCGCTCCAGGACCTGCTGCTGCCCGCCGAGTCGGGCCGCCAGGCGGTACTGCTGGCGGAGACCCGCGAGGGTGCGACCGATCTGCTGCGCTCCGTCGCCGCTGACCTCGCCGGGTCTGATGGCCCCGACCCGGTCGCGCTACTGATCGACCCGAGCCCCGAGGAGCTCGCCGACTGGAAGCGCGAGGCGCCGCAGGCGGAGCTCGTCTCGGCCGGCCAGGCGCGCCACGCGAACGACGCCTTGGCCTCGGCCCAGCGCCGCGCCTCCGAGGGCGAAGACGTGATCCTGCTGATCGACTCTTTGACCCGCTTCACCGAGTCCTGGGGCGATACCGACGCCGCCAAGGAGCTCTTCGACGGCGGCCGCGTCAAAAAGGCGAGCGGCAAAGGCTCGTTGACCGTCGTCGTAGCGCTCGAGCGGAACTAAAAGCGCGCCTCTCGGGCGCGCTGAAGAAGAAGGCTTAGGGGCGCTGCCTCAGCGCCTATAAGCAATTCGGCGCCAGCTCGGCTCCTTGGAGAGCTCGATCAGCTCGGCACTGCGGTCGGGCTGGACGTAGCCGAAGGTCTGGGTGCGCTCGTCGAAGACGATGTCGAGCTCGCCCTCCTTGACCCGCTGGTCGAGCCAGGCACCGCGGAAGACGAGGCGCCGGATCCAGTGGACGAGGCTGCGGTTGGAGGGACCGACCAGGTCCTCCCAGTTCTCGTTGATGTGTTCCCCGAGGGGGGAGCTGGGCTCGGCGATCTCGCCGCTGACCGCGAGGTCGAGAAGGTCGTCGATCTCCTCCTGGGTCAGCCCCTGGCCGACGAAGTTCAACTTCACCGCCGCCTGCTCGACGCGCTGAGCGAAGTCCTCCTCGTTGAACGCGAAGCGGAGCTCTCCGTACTCCAATACGTAATCGGAGCCAGACTCGTAGTTCCCTCGACGGGTGGTCTTTTTTTCCATGAGTTGAAGCCGGTGCGACGGAAGCCCATGTCGCAGGGGGTGGATCTTGCCGATCATCCTAATTACGTGCCTTCTCGGGCACCCCACTGAACGCCGGGTTGCACCGAGAAGGGATTTTGGCGGCGAAGTCGAGTGAATTTGGGGGAGAGGCGTCAGGGAGGGGTGAGTTTTGGTTGGCTGAGGGCTTGGTAGGGCATGCACCGATTCGATTCCACGCCCCTCCAGGTGGTCGCAGGCAATGAGGTTCCGGTCGCCGTCGGCATCCGCGCGCGACTCCTCGGGCTGGCGCTGCTCGACCTCGAGGCGGCCGGGCCGGGGCTGCTGATCCCGCGCTGCGCCGCGATCCACACCTTCGGCATGCGCTTCGCGCTCGACATCTACTTCCTCGGATCCGGCGACGAGATCCTCGACGCCCGTCGCGCGGTCCCTCCGCGCCACTTCGCCGCCCATCGCGGTGCGGCCTCCGTGCTCGAGATTCCCGCATTTCCCGCACGGAACAGGGGGGAGAAACGCACCGGTCCCACGCCTTAGTAACGGCATGCTGACCCCTAGAGAAGAGATCGCGACCATCGTCGTCTGCGAGGACGACGAGCCCACCCTCGAACTGCTCTGCGAGCACCTCGTGGCCGACCGCTACGAGGTGCTCCCGGCCCCGAGCGCCGCAGACGCGCTCCGCCTCTGTCGCTACAACCACCCCGACCTGTTGCTGCTCGACCTGGCGCTGCCAGACGCTTCCGGCCTCGACGTCCTGCGCGAGATCCGCGAGTCCGACGGCGTCCACGCCCGCTACGACCCGCGCCTGCCGATTATCGTCCTGACCGGCCGCAGCGGCGCCACCGACCGGGTCCGCGGGTTCGACCTCGGTGCCGACGATTACGTTCAAAAGCCGTTTGGCTATGACGAATTGCGCGCGCGGATCACCGCGGTCCTTCGCCGCCGCCACAGTCGCAAGGACGGCCCAGTGCGGTCCGGCGAGATCCTTATCGACCCGGCCCGCCGCAAAGTCACGGTCGGCGACCGTGAGGTCCACCTGGCGAAAAAAGAGTTCACCCTGCTTCGTGTCCTCGCCTCCGACCCCACCAGGGTGTTCAGCAAGGATGAACTGCTGCGCGACGTCTGGGGCTTCCGTGCGCCCGCCGGCAAGACGAGAACGTTGGATAGCCACGCCAGTCGACTGCGCCGGAAACTCGATCCCGAGGGCCAGAAGTACGTCGTCAACTGCTGGGGGATCGGCTATCGCCTGACCGACGGGTGATCCGGTCCGCGGCCGGGGGAATAATCGGCGGATGCCAAGCCAGACGATGCCCGAGCTGATGGCCCAGGTCGACCGGATCGAGCGCCAGGTGGCGCTGATCTCGGCACACCTGGGGATCCCCTACGACTATCCCGGCAACGCCGAGATGCCGCCCGAGGTGATCGAGCTCGCGCAGCGCGGCGATCAGAAGGGCGCGGTGGCGAAGTACCGCGAGCTGACCGGCGCCGGACTGCAGGAAGCGCTCGAGGCGGTCAAGGCGCTCTAGCGGGAGTTCACGCGAGCGCGGGAGGGCGCCGTCGACGCCCGTGCGGTTGAGCAGGTCCGGGGCGGCTCAAGTGCACGGGCGAGGAGGCGGGTCAGACGGAACTGCGACTACTTCTTGGCCTCTTTGGCCGGGACCTCGAAATGGAGCAGCGCGAGGGTCGCCGGGATGCCGTCGGCCTTGTCTTTGGCCAGACGGCTCGCCGACTCCTCGGCGATCTTCATCGACCCCTCGAGCGTCTCGCTGAGGAGCTTGCTGAGCTCTTTCCAGCCGGCGTCGTCGAGGACGAGCGGGGTGCGCGAGATGTGCGTGTCGGTGCGCGAGTCGATCGTGCCCTCGAGCATGGCGGCGGTCGCGTCCTGACCGATCGCCTCGAGGATCACGCCATCGATGCCCTTGCGCGCCGAGGCCGGGATTTTCGCCCAGTCGGCGTCGCTGAAGAAGGCGCGCTCGGTGGCTCGGTAGAAATGCTCGACGGCACCGCGCCGGGGCTCGGTTTTCACCAGTTCGACGCAGTCGTATTCGAGCAGCGTTTTCACGTGGTAGCTGACGTTGCCGAGCGGCTCGTCAAGTTCCTGGGCCAGCTGGTTCGGGCTTGAGATGCCACGGTTCAGCGAAGTGAGAATGCGGACTCGCAGCGGATGGGCAAGCGCCTTCGCGAGCTGTTGGGTGATGCCCTCGGGGGTCGTTCGGGTTTGTGCCAACGGAGTGTTCTCCTTTCAGGTGGGGGCGGGAGGACGAGGATGGGCCGACGCCAACGGTTCTCCGGGGGGAGGCGACGGTCCGTCCGTTAAGTATTCCAAAACGCTCTGTGGATTCTCACGGGAGATAAGGGAATCCGTCACATGGAAAGAAACCCCGATTTTCTCGCGCTGAGCGAGCGGAATATTTTCGGGCGGGGGGAGAGTAACTGCTCGCCCGGACCTTGAGGGGGCATGTGGATCGACGACATACCCACCTACATGGTCGCTTTTTCCCCGGCCCGCCTAGCGGTTTGGCCAGTCTTGGGCGGCGCGGGCGCGACGGTCGCCGCGGCGCTGCGGGAAGGGCGACGACGCACCGTCCTGAACGAGCACCTCCACGAGGTCCGCCGTCCGCTCCAGGTGCTGGCGCTGATGGCGGCCCCCGCCGGACGGGGGGTCGGCGACGACGAGGGGCCGATCGAGATGGCCGCCGCGGCGCTGTTGCGGCTGGAGCTCGAGATCAACGGCGGCCGGGCGGCGGCGACGCGGACGACGATCGCCGTGCGTCCGCTGATCGAGGCGACCGCACGGCGTTGGCGCCCACAGGCGGCCCTTTGCGGTGGCGGTCTCGAGGTGCGCTGGCGCGGGGAGGAGGCGGCGGTCGCGGGCGATCGGCTCGAGCTCGCCGCCGCCCTCGACAATCTTGTCGCCAACGCACTCGAGCACGGCGGCGCGTGGATCGAACTCACCGCCGACCTCCTGGACGGCCGGATCTGTCTGGCGGTCGTCGATTCGGGCAGCGGAGCGGGCCGACGGGCGCGCGAGCGCGAGGCGGCGGCGCGCGCCCGAACGGCGCGTCGGCGACGAGCCTTCGGACCGATGGGACGGCTTTCCGGCCGGGCGCGGCACGGGCACGGCCTGCGGCTGGTGCGTCGCACCGCGGCGCGCCACGGCGGCTCCTTCGCGTTGCACTTGGGCGAGCAAGGGACGAGCGCGGTCATCGAACTTCCCCTCGCGCCACACGATCCGCGACGGGAGGGCCTGTGAGCCGGCGGGCGCGGGCAGTCGCGTTCGGGGTCGCGGCGCTGGTCGCGGCGATCGCGGCCGGAGCGATCGCCGACGGCTACGGCGACAGCGTCGCCCGCGGCTACGGCGCGCTGCGGCCGGTCGTGGTGGCCTCGGCGCAGCTGCCGGCCGGCAAGCCGCTCGACCCGAGCGCGGCCGAAGCCGACCTTGAGGTGCGCCAGGTCCCGACCCGATTCGTCCCCGCGGGTGCCCTGCGCGACCGGACCGAAGCGATCGGGCTCGCGCCCGCGGCGGCGATCCCGAGCGGTGCCTACCTGCTGGCCGCGCAGTTGCGGCCGCCGCGTTCCGACCGTCCCGGCCCGGTCCTCGCCGCCGACCGCCGTCCCGTCCAGATCGCCGTCACCGGGGCCGAAGCGCTGGCGGTCACCGGCGCCGACCCGGTCGGCTCGCGGGTCGACGTCGTGATCACCACCGAACCGGGGGACGCCGGCGCGGGAC
The DNA here is from genome assembly GCA_025964255.1 of Solirubrobacterales bacterium. GTDB lineage: Bacteria > Actinomycetota > Thermoleophilia > Solirubrobacterales > 70-9 > VAYN01. The sequence continues at coordinate 14,010 of JAOPZF010000210.1, forward strand.
GCACCTACGTCGCCGCCAGCGGGGTCCCGCTGCTCGGGCTCGGCGCCGGCCCGGAAGGGGACGTCGCGGGCGCCGCCGAGGCGACCCTGGGACTGACCCGGCGGCAGGCGCTCCGCCTGATCGCCGCCGAGAGCTTCGCCCGCCAGGTGACCGTGATGCCGGAGGGCGCACGATGAGTGCTCGGGAGCGGCACATCGCCGAGGTCGCTGCCACTCTGAGAGCGCGGTTGGTCGAGCGGCGGCGCGCCGAGGCGGCGGCGGGCGGGAGGGGCGTGACCGACCTCGAGGGGACGGTGCGCGAGCTGGTCGACGAGGAGGCCGCGGTCCTCACCGCCGCCGACCGCGCCGAGATCGCCGCACGCGTCATCCGCGACAGCGTCGGCCTCGGCCCGCTCGAGATCCTCCTCGCCGACCCCGCGGTCGAGGAGGTGATGGTCAACGGGCCCGACCGGGTCTTCGTCGAGCGCGGCGGCCGGATCGAGCAGACCGCGATCGCCTTCGCCGACGAGGAGGAGCTGCGCAACGCGATCGAGCGGATCCTGGCGCCGCTCGGCCGTCGGGTCGACGAGCTCAGCCCGATGGTCGACGCCCGGCTCGCCGACGGCTCGCGGGTCAACGTCGTGATCCCGCCGCTGGCGATCGACGGCCCGGCGATCTCGATCCGCCGCTTCGGAGCCGAACGTCCGGGACCCGACCGACTGGTCGAGCTGGGCACGCTCGACCCGGGCCAGCGACAGCGACTGGAGGAGGCGGTGCGGGCGCGGCGCAGCATCCTCGTCAGCGGCGGAACCGGCTCGGGGAAGACGACGCTCCTGAACGCGCTCTCCAGCTTCCTCGCGCCGGAGGAGCGGGTGGTGACGATCGAGGACGCCGCCGAGCTCCGCCTTCAACAGCCCCACGTGGTGCGGCTGGAGAGTCGGCCGGCCGGGGTCGAGGGACGAGGCGAGGTGACGATCCGCGACCTCCTTCGCAACGCCTTGCGGATGCGACCCGACCGGATCGTCATCGGCGAGGTTCGAGGACCAGAGGCCCTTGACCTCTTGACGGCCCTCAACACCGGCCACGACGGTGCGCTCTCGACCGTCCACGCCAACTCGCCGCGCGACGCGATCGCGCGGCTGGAGACGCTGGCGCTGATGGCCGGCGTCGGGCTGCCGCACGAGGCGATCGCCGAGCAGGTCCGTCGCGGCATCGACCTGCTGGTGCACCTCCAGCGGATGGGGGACGGGTCGCGCAAGGTCACCGAGATCGCCGAGGTGGAGAAGTGAGCGGGGCGCCGACGGTTTTACTCGGGGCGCTCGCGGGCGGCCTGGTCGCGCTGGCGGTACGGGAGGCGGTGCTCGCCAGCCCGGCCGCGGCGGCGTGGCTGCGGCAGGCGCTCGAGCCGCTGCGGCGGGCCGGGCGGGAGGGATACGCGCCGTCGACCCGGGAGCGTCGGCGGTTGGCGGCGCTCGGCGCCGCGGCCGCGATCGCGACGGGGTGGCTGGTCGGCGGGCTCGAGGTGGCGCTACCGCTCTCGGTTGCCGGGCCGGGTATCGCCGCCTGGGCGATCTCGAGCCGTCGCCGCCGCTACCGGCTTGCGGTCGAGCGCTCGCTTCCCGAAGTCGCGACCGCGGTCGCCGACTCGCTCGCCGCCGGTCGATCGCTCCGCGCCTCGCTCCCCGCCGCCGCCACTTATCTGGACGGCCCGCCCGCGGCCG
>JAOPZF010000234.1 GCA_025964255.1 Solirubrobacterales bacterium
CGTTCCTCGGCCCACCGGGCCGAGGCACTGCCACACTGGCTCGAGCACTACAACCACACCCGACGCCACAGCTCGATCGGCGACCGGCCCCCGATCAGTCGCGTTCGGGACGTCTTGAGGCAGAACACCTAGGCGGTTTAATTCGGCGCCGTTTTGCCGACGCTTTTTGCCGGTGCCGCGGGGGCCGCCGCGACCACTGCGTACTCCCCCTCGCGTATGCGGTCGGCGTCCCAGTCGCCCGTCCCGTTCGGGGCGATCACGTCGCCGCTGACGTAGCCGATCGTTTCGCAGAGCGAGAGCAGTACCTCTGGGAAGAGTGGGTGCTGATGAGTTGGGTCGACCCAGAAGGCCTTGAGGGCGCGGGCCGAGTGCGGATTGACCGTCTCGGCGATCAGCACGCCCCCGGGTTTCAGTCGGGTGATGCCGACCTCGAGGAAGCGTTTGAGCGTCTCGAAGGGCATGTGCTCGACCACCTGGGCGCTGAAGATCGCGCCGAGGCTCGCCGGCTCCATCCCTTCGAGAACCTCGACCGCGTCGCCGAGCTCAACGGTTTCGTAGCCCTTCTCGCGACAGCGCGCGACCATCGTCGGGTCGAGGTCGACGCCGATGAACGGCTTACCCGAGTCTTTCAGGAGATCGAGGAACTCGCCCCGACCGCAGCCCGCGTCCAAGACGGGCTCGCGGTCGCCGATCACGTCGAGGTAGATTCTCTGCCGCTCGCGGATCATTTCCTCGGAGCCGCGGAAGAGATCCTCGAAGTCGCGGTATCCCTCGCCTGGCTCCTTCCCGGCGCGGAAGCCCAGCGTCTTCCCCAGTACCGGATCCTCGCGACGGGCGAGCCGGTCGTCGGACATGAACGGCTCCGCGTGGGCTGCCGACAAAAGCTCGTCGGAGTCCGTCTCGACCCGCTCTAGCCGCTCTTCGTTCAGCCGCACAAGGCTGGCCTGTGCCGCGAGCCGCTCCTCCAGGTCGGCGATCCTGGCGTGCGCGTCACGGTCGAGCCCGAGGGCTTCGATCAAGAGTTCGCGGAGGTCACCGACTTCGCCGCCCAGTTCGTCGACCGACCCCATCGAACTGGCGTTGACCTCACGCTGGTAGGCGATGTACGGGCGAAGCAGGCGCAGGTACGCGCGCTTCGCCTGGTCCCGCACCTGTTTCGAGTCGCGGTCTACCGGAGGTCCACCGAGGCCGACCAGGTGGTGGAGCTGGTCGCTGGGCCGGAAACCGGGCTCGACCTTGGTGAAGCGAGGCGCTCGCAGCTCGCTGGTCATCGCATCGATCCGCCCTTCGGCGATCCGGGCCTCGATCGATGCGGCGGCGGCCCCGGGCGAGTGCGTGTGACGGATGTCGATCGCGGCGCGCCGCCCCTTCGCCGCCGCCTTCCCCGGATCGGCGACCACGTCTCGCATCACCTGTGCCGCGAACTCGAGGTCGGGATCCGCCCACTCTCCGTCGGGCGGGTAGGGTTCGGCGTCAGGACCGATGGCGGCGGCTGACTGCGGCACCAGATAGCTGTTCTCGGCAGTCATGAAGTCGAGGTTGCCGGAGTACCCCGTGGCGATCACCGGCTTGCCGAAGTACATCGCTTCCGCCATCGTCAACCCCAGGCCCTCGGAGCGGTGCAGCGAGATGTAGCAGTCGCAGTTGGCGATCATCGCGTTCTTCGCAGCCGCTGAGACGGTCTCCTCAACCAGGTGGATTTCGGGACGGTTAGCGATCGCGGCGGCAAGTTGGGCGCGCTCGGCCGGGAATTCGTCGCCACAGACGGACTTGAGGACCAGGGACGGCCCTTCGCCCGGCTCGAAGGCCTTGCAAAAGGCATCGACCAGACCGAGTGGGTTCTTCCGACGGAAGACGCTGCGGTAGTCGAAGATGAAGAGGAAGCAGAAAGCATCCGGCATGCCCAGTTCGGCGCGGGTCATCTCGGCCGCCGGTCCTGGGGTGACTGGGACGCGGATCGTCCGCACCGGTTTCGCGGTCACCGGCCTTAGCGCGTCGGCGACGAACTCGGAGGCGACCCACACTTCGTCGAGGTCATCGAAGGAACGCAGCCACATCTCCGGGAACTGCGAGATCTCCCAGAACCACAGCCCGGCGGTGCGCCGGTTGGAGAAGAATCGCGGCCCGAGCGCGGAAGCGATCGCGGGGAGCATGTCTGCGTTGACGCAGATCAGGTTGAAGTTGTAGGGGTGTTCGCTCGCGGCGATCCGGGTCAGTGATTTCTGGATCTCGACCGGGTCGGCAGGCGCGTCGATCTCCGCGGTGTCGATGTGGCGCGACCGGAGGGCTCGCAGCACCTGTCGTGCCGCCTCGCCGACCCCGCGCTCGGAGCTGATGTAGCCGACCACATTGACCCCGCTTGGCGGCCCCGTCGGGGCCGCGGGCACGACCTCCGGAGTAGGCTCGGCGCCGTTCGCGCCAGGACCAAAGATCAGCTCGGGCGACACTCCCGTTTCGCCGCCGAACTCGTGAAGCCAGCGGACGAAATCCGCGGCGCCTGGACCGCTGATGTCGGGATAGGCGGCGCGCAGGTCGGGGCGTTCCTCCCACACCGTCGCGGCGTAGCGCGTCACGCGCGTCTCGCCACCGCCCTCAACCGTCTCGGTCAGGTAGTCGCGGAAGACGCGCGCACCCGGCTCGTCGAAGATCGAGTCGCGGAAGCGCCCGGTGTCGACCCCGTCGCGGTACATCTCGCGAGCGATTCTGTCGATCTTCAAGCCGTTCGCGGCGGTGTCCCAACCGTAGGGCCATTTGGCGCACTCCTCATAGCCGTTCTCCTTCAGCAGCGCGCCGTACTCGTCGCAGATCCTCTGCAGCTCGGGGTGGGCGGCCAGCTTGATCCGGTTCTGGTGCTTGCTCAGCTCGCGCGGTCGGCGCGGGTCGTAGCCAGAGAAGTGGAAGAAGCGCAAGGGCTCGCCATCGACCTTGTAGCCAGCACCATCGGCTTCGAGGGTTCGGGTAGGCAGGTTCCAGTAGGCGATGTTGTAGTTCACCTCGCGCAGCAGGAAGAGGTCGGGCCAGAAGCCGGGCGCCAGGTCGATCCAGCGCTGATCGACGAAGTGGCCGTTGGCCGGGTCGTTCAGGCACTCGTTCTCGAGCCGCTCGGACCACCAGTCGAGCAGCTCGTCGGCACACTTGCCCGCGCCGAGCCCAATGAAGCCGAGGTTGTAGGTGCCCGCGATGAGAATGTCCTCTTCTCTCGGGCGGCGGCCGTCGCGCGGCAACGGCGCGGTGAAGTGAGGGGTGAGGACAATCCCATGCTCAAGCGCCTCTTCCTCGATCTTGGCCAGTGAGGAGAAGACCTGGATGTCGGGATCGAGGTAGGAGACGGAGTCGAAACCCGGCCGTGCGAGCAGCGTCCGCAAGAGCCACGGCTTGACCGCCGTGGAGAGCTCCATCACGTCGTAGAAGGCAGCCATCCGCTCGGCATCGGGCAAGCCGATGTCGTGAATCGTCAGCAGCTCGAACTGCTCGGCGGCCGGATCGACGTAGCCCTCCGGGTCATCGATGACGAGCACCGCGCAGTTGCCGTCGGGATGCACTTCCTTGAACGAGCGAGCGAGGACGCGCGCCTGCGCCAGGTAGTTCCTGGCGATGATCGTGCAGATGTTCATGCCGTGTCCCTCCCGGGGCCCGGGGTCATCGGCCGATCGCGGTCGACTTTTCGACGGTCCAGGTCGTCATGTCCCAGCTCGCCGCCTCGTCGACGGCACGCTCACCGTTGGCGCCCAGGGGCATCCGTCGGGAGATGGCGCCGCCTCGGAAGGCGACCTGCCAGGAGCTGATCGGCTCGAAGCCCGAACCACGCAGCCAGCCCTCGAGCGCCACCCGGTTCGGCGCCCACTGCGAGGTCGGGTCGCTGCCGAGCATGTCGCCGGGGTAGTACTGGGCAAGTGGCAGCTTCTCGAGGTCGGGGCTGAAGTCCCGCAGCGCGCGCCAATTACCCTCACCGTCGACCAAGCCTTCGTCGATCATGTGCGTCTCGATCAGCATCAGACCCTCGTCGGCGGTGACGTCATGAATCCGGTCCAGTGCCAGGAGCGGGTGGCGCAGGTGGTAGATCACGCCGAGGAAAAGGACGAGGTCGAAGCGGCCGAAGCGCTCTTGGTCGAGCGCGTAGACGTTCTCGGTGACGTAGGTGGCCTTTGAGCCGAGTAGTTCGGCCGCGATCGCGAATCCCGTGTGGTGCGGCGGCTCGTTGTCGAGTGCGACCACCTCGGCGGCTCCCCGTTTCTCGGCCTCGAAGGTGAAGAAGCCATCGCGGGCTCCGATGTCGAGAACCCGCATGCCGGTCAGGTCCTCTGGCATGCCGATCTGACCGAGCAGGGCGGGCGTGTCTTGGAGTCCAGGCGTCGTCACCCCGGGGGCTACTTCGATCCGGTGGTGCCACTTCGCCTGCTTGGCGATCGCCGCTTCGGCGCGCCGGATGGCATCATCGTGCATGCGGCGAGAGTTTAGACGGCTTGCCCGCGAGGGCCGAGTCCGCTCAGTCTAGGACGGAGTCGATAGCGATCGGCCGTTTGCGTTGCAGCGTTTCCTCGGCGAGCTGCGCGACATCGGTTCGGTGGTGTGGGACACGAGCGGCGAAGCGCTCCGCGCCCTGGATCAGGACCGCCTCGGCACCGACCTCGCGCGCGTAATCAGGGTCCCACCCGAAGGGGATCCAGACGAAGTGGACCTCGCGGAAGATCTGCGCCATGAACCAGGAGACACCTTGGTAGTAGGCCGAAGAGAATCCGAACGAGTCACCGAAGAGGACGGCGACACGGCGGTCGGGGGCGTTGCCATTACGGAACACGCGGCGGGTGCCGATATGGCCGCCTACCGCTTCGATCTCGGCCCGGTTGTCCTCGACGATCTCGGCGGTGCCGAGCGTGTTCGGCTCGCTGACGATGCTGACGATGCGCGGGTCGAACTTCATTCCCAGGTCGCCGGTGATCGGATAGGACCGCAGCGACATCGCGGCGAAGTCGGGAACGGTCTCGACGTCGATCCCCAGTGGGCCGACCACCGACCGGAAAAGGAGCTCGTTGCCGTGGAAGGTGAGGTGGGTGTCGGTGGGCAGGTAGACGTCCTCGGCCTGGGCGGTGGCACGCAACTCCGTCAGCGGATAGAGGAGCTCTAGCTCCTTCAGCTCGAGTAGCCGCTCGACGGGTCGCGGGCCCACCTTCTCGAGCGGCTCGGGGTAACGCTCCTCGTAGACGGCGAGCTTGTCAGGCACGATGAGAAGGGCGTGGTGGAGGCTCATCGCAGTCAGTTCCTCGCGCCGACGGAGGACGACCTCGCGCCATTCGGCTGACCAGGTCGGCGCCATCTCGACCGCGCCGACGTATTGACCAAGGTTTGCGTTGGTACCACCACAGAGGAAGAGCGAGCCTGCGTGGCCGACGATCGCGATGTCATCTTCGGACCGCGTGCCTGGCTGGAGGCCGTAAGGGGCCAGTTCGGGGTGCCAGATGTTGACCAAGGCCGGGCTGCGTGCCGAGGCGGCGCGCAGCCGGTCGGCAAACTCTGCGGACTCGAGGGCGATCCGCAGTAGCCCGTCGAGATCGGTGCCACCAGCCAGCTGGGCTTCGATCTCCTCCGCGCGCGGATCGCGGCCAAGCATCTGTCGGTAGACGGCGGCGACCTCGGCGGCGGTCAGGACTGAGGCTTCGCTCACATCCAGAAGCCTACGGGGACCGATCCTCCGGCGACCGGCTGGACGGTAACTCCATCAGCGGCTGAGTACGGAACCCTGGCGGCGATCCTCAAAAGCCCAGGCGGTCTTCAGATGTTTCAGCACGACCCCACAACTCTTGCCGGAACGCCGGCCACAATTGCGCCGGACGGCACATCTTCCGTCACCACCGCGCCCGCGGCTACAACTGCGTGATCTCCGATTGCACAGGGTCCGATGACGGTGGCATTACTTGATATCCATGCCCCCGCCCGACGTGGATATCTCGCCCACTGGTGGGAATCGCCTTCTGACGGGCAGATCGCGTTCGGAGATGTCGTGAGTTCCCGTTAGCAGCGACACCCCGTGGCCGAAGAATGCGTATTCGCCGATCGTTATCTGACCCGAAGAGACGTTAAGCAGTGCATCGTTGAGAACCGCACCCGGCGCGATATCCACCTTTGCCCAATCGCCACCAAAGACATAAGCGTGGCTCGCGAGCGTCTCGCGAATCAAACGTCCGAAGCCATCGGATTTGACCAGGCGCCGGGCGAGTCGACTTTTGAATCGCGAAAGCGGGCGATCACTCAGCATGGTCGATCCAACGATATTCAGATCTCGTCGGGGTTGGCGTCAGAAATGTCAACGCAGCATCCCCGAAATGCTCCTGCCGCTGAGCTAGCTCCGCGCCGCGGCGGGCTTGCGCTTCGGCGGGCGGTATTTGCTGCGTTTCGCCCAGGCGAATACGGAGGCGGCGCGGGGGACCTCGTTGCGGAGGTACGGATTCGAGTACGGGTTTCCGGTCGTCAGGTAGCCCCAACGGTGGAGGAGCTGTGCCTTCTCCCACTCCTCGACATCGGAGGAGCGACTCGATGACTCGAAATGGGTCATCACCAAGTCTGGGTCGTAGACGATCCGTCGGCCGCGCTCGACCTGCTTCAGGCAGTAATCGACATCGTTGTAGTTGATCGGGAAGGTGGTGCTGAGGCCACCGACCTCGTCGAAGATGTCGCGACGGGTCATCAGGCAGGCGCCGGTGACGGCGAGCAGGTTACGGGCGATGCGAATCGCGTTGGCGTAGCCGGGAACCGTGCGGGGATAGCCGTAATAGGGGTGACCGGGTAGGCCGCCCTCCCAGCCGACGCCGGCGTGCTGGATCCGCCCGTCTTCGAGGAGGAGGAGCCCGCCAACCGCGCCGATCTCCTCGATCGCGGAGTACATGACCATCCGCTCGATCCAGTCCGGGATGCCGACCTCGATGTCGTCGTTAAGGAAGACGAGGTGCTCGCCGCGGCTACGGACCGCGCCGACGTTGATCTTCTCGGCAAAGTGGAAGGGCCGGTCGAACTCGACCAGTCGCAGGCGGTCGCCCGCCGCCGCCTCGATCTCGGCGATCGCCGCGGCGGGCGTGTCGGTGTCGGCGACTACGACGATCTCGTAGTTCGGGTAGGTCGACTGATCGACGATGCTGCGGACGCAGTGGCCGACCAGAGTCACGTCCTGGTAGCGGACTTCGCGTCGCTGCCCGTTGGTCGGGATGATGATCGAGACCAGCGGCTGCTCGCGCAGCGCCGGGTTCAGGTGGTACACGCCAGGGTCGCCGGGGTCGCGCTCGACCGTCGCCTGCATTCCGATGCGCTCGCAGTGGGCGGCGATCGCCCGCGTGCCCGCCTCGAACGCCCACGGCTTCGCCGCCTCGCCGCCGCCCTCCTCGGCCGCAGCCGCGGTCGAGCCCTCGATCCCGCGCCAGTGGTAAAGGACGCGGGGGACGTGTAGCACCGCCCGCGCCCGCTCGGTCACCTTCAGCACCAGGTCCCAATCTTGGGCCCCTTCGTACTCCGCGTCGAAGCCGCCGACCTCCTCGACCACCGACCGCCGCAGCACGCTCAGATGGCAGGTGTACATCTGCGTCCGCATCCGCTCTGGCGACCAGTCGGGCTTCAGGAAAGGCCCGGCGTGCCGACCGCGCTCGTTGACCTTGTCTTCATCGGTGTAGACGTAGTCGGCTTCCGGGTTGCCGCGGATCCCCTCGTCGACCAGAGCCAGCGCGTCCGGGTGCAGGCGGTCGTCGTGGTCGAGCAGCGCGACGAATTCGCCGGTCGCCATCGCCAGGGCTGTGTTCGAGGCGGCGACAATGCCGCCGTTCTCGGCCCGGTGCTCGACCCTGATCCGGGGATCCCGTGCGGCGCACTGGTCGAGCAGCTCCCGCACCCGCTGCGAGGGCGAGTGGTCGTCGACGAGGCAGAGCTCCCAGTCGCCGAAGGTCTGCGCGAGGACCGACTCGATCGCCGACCAGAGGACGATGCTCGGGGTCTCGTAGACCGGCGTGACGATCGAGAAACGGGGGGCTGCCACCAGGCTAACCGCGGCGTGCCTGCAGCAGGCGGAGCAGCGCGTCGACCGCCCAGCCGACGCCGGGCATCGGGATCCGCGCCGCCAGGCGGGCCATACGCTCGGAGTGGTCTTCGATGATCTTCAGCTGACCGCGGGTCTGGCCCAATTCGGCGTCGCGGGTGATCAGCAGGTCGCGCAGACGGAGGATCTCCTCGTCGCGCCGCGCGATCTCCGCCTCGTTGTCGACTTCGTCGCGTCCGACCGCGCGCAGGGAGTTGATCGGATCTGGCATTCGGCCGAGTTTACCCGGGGACTAGAGCGCCTCGGCGATACGAGGCGCCTCGCGATTGAAGAACCAAGCGCCGAAGCCGATCACGCCGAAGAAGATGATCGCCGCAGGAAGGAGGCCGAGCCAGCCGCCCGCCGCTTCGACTGCGCTAGGAGCACTGGCTTCGTGGAGGACCCAGACCCGCACCTGCTCGAAGATCACCGAGAGCGGGTTCCACATCAGCAGGTGCTCTTTCGTCTCTTCGCCGAAGGAGTTGACCGGATAGAGGATCGGCGTCAGGTAGAGGAGTACCTGGGCAAGGACGACCCAGATGATCGCCGTGTCGCGGTAGCGCACGTAGAGCGCCGAGAGCCCCATCGACAATCCCGCCGCGCCGACGAAAAGGAAGGCGATGGCGACCGGGAAGAGCAGCCAGGTCCAGGCCGGGGTGACGCCGAAGGCCAGAACGAAGACCAAGACGATGATGAGGTTCAGCAGCAGGTTGAAAAGCGCGGTCACGGTGGTCGCCAGCGGGATGACCGCGCGCGGGAACTGGGTCTTGCGAACTACGCCCTCTTGGGAGACGACCGAGGTCACCGCGTTCGTGGTCGATTCGCTGAAGAAGGTGTAGAGCACGATCCCCATCAGCAGGAACACGGGGTAATGCTCGACTTTTTCGCTGCCGACGCGGAAGACCTGAGTGAAGACCAGCAGCAGGACACCGAAGAGCATCAGCGGGCGGATCAAGGACCAGAGGTAGCCGAGCACGGTGCCGAAGTACACGCGCTTGAATTCGGTCACCGAGATCAGCTTCAGCAGGTCGAAGAAGCGGCGCCAGCCGCCGCCTAGCGCCGACGGGCCCTGGACCTCCCGCAGCTCGGCGACCGGGACGACCGGCGGGGCCTGGACGTCGGCGCTCACTTCTGGCCGTCCTCGATCTCGACCTCGACCCGGCGATCGAGAGACATCACGCCGCGCGTGTCTTTGCTGCCAAAGACGACAAAGGTGAGCGCTTTGTGGACGTAGAGGGCGATCCCACTCGGGCTGTGGATCCCGCAGTGGACGAAATAGCGTCCCGCCGCGAAGCGGTTTTCGACGGTCGCGGTGAGCGAGACGCGTTTTCCGGCTCGCAGGTCGAAGCCCCCTTCCTTGGTCACCATCTCGCCGAATTCGAAGACCCCGAGGTCGTCGGCGCTGGCAAAGGTGAAGCCGATGTGGACCGCGTCCGCGTCACGCTGGAGTTCCATCTCGACCTTGACCCGGATCTCCTCGCGGTTGTCGACGGTCATCGTCTCGGCGCCGCTCTCGTCCTCGAGCCGGCAGCTGAGCAGCTTCACCCCGTCCGACTCACCGCCGCCGGCACCGGCCTCGCCGACCCCGCCTTCGAAGTTCAGCTTCAGGTACTCATGGCCTGCCTCGGCGGGGCTGCCGAGGAACTGGATATCACCGTCGGCCAGCAACATCGCACGGTCGCAGTAGGCCTCGGCGGCCGCCATGTCGTGGGTGACGAGGATGATGGTCTTGCCTTCGATTTTCATCTGGTGGAATGCGTCGGCGCACTTCTGCTGGAAGGCGGCGTCGCCGACCGCCAGCACCTCGTCGATCAGCAGCACGTCGGCATCGGCCTCGAGCATCACCGAGAAAGCGAGGCGCACCTGCATCCCCGAGGAGTAATTCTTCAGTTTGAGGTCGACGAATTCCTCGAGTTCGGCGAACTCGATCACCGAGCTGAGTTTCGCGCGCGTTTCCTTCGGCGTCAGCCCCATCATCAC
>JAOPZF010000143.1 GCA_025964255.1 Solirubrobacterales bacterium
GAATCGGGTAACGGCTGAGCCCTTCTTCGGGTAGTCGCTGAGACCCGCAGTAGAGGGTCACAGGTTCTTTACATCACGGACTCAGTCCGTTCACAAGTCGGTTCAAGACTGACGAAAGGGTTCCCCGCGCTGCCACCGATATCTGATCGGTGGGATCACCTCGAACAGGGAGCCTTGATGACCGAGCCCGTCGCCGCCTCGTCCACCCGCCCCGCGCGCCCTCGCCGGCTGCGCGGCCTCACGATCGCCTTCGCCCTGGCGATCGTCGCTCTTCTCGCGGTGGCGATCTCCTCCGCATCGGCGGCGGTGAACACGGTCAACCTGGCCCAGTACAAGCGGATCCACCGCTACGAACTGCCGCTTCCTCCCGGCACCACCGCGCCCGCGAACAGCCTGCTCGCCGAAGAGGCCTCCGGGGTCACCTACGACCCGGTAACCGAAACCCTCTTCGTCGTCGGTGACGGCGGCACCTCGGTCGTCCAGGTCAGCAAAACCGGCACGCTGGTCGACTCGATGACCCTCGCCCCGGGCAACAGCCCGCAGGGCACGACCTTCTACGACACCGAGGGCGTCGCCTACGTCAGCCAGTCGACCGAAGGCAAACCGGAACTCGTGATCACCGAGGAGCGCGAATCGAAACTCGATCGCTTCACCTACGTCCCCGGCGGCGAACTGGTTCGGTCCGCGTCGAAAACGGTGGTGATCGGCAAGGACAACAACAACATCGGCATCGAGGGCGTCACCAACGACCCGCTGAACCCCGGTCACATGATCGCGATCAAAGAATCGGGCCCGGAGCGGATCTACTCCACCGACATCAACTGGGAAACGGAGACCGCGACCAACTTCGAAGCCGAAGGCACCGGCCCCGGTGAAGGCGAACTCTTCCCCGCGGCCGACGCCGGCACCCTCGACTTCTCCGACGTCTACGCGTTGGCGAACGTCCCCGGCATCTCGGCGGCGGAAGAATCGAACCTGCTGGTGATCAGCCAGGAATCCGGTGAAGTGGTGAACATCAGCCGCACCGGCCACGTCAACAGCCGGCTCGCCGAGCTCGCCGAACCGTCCGACACGATCTCCGTCCCCGACATGACCAACGAGGGCGTGACGATGGACCAGAACGGCTTCCTCTACATCGTGGGCGAGGACGGCGGCGGCAGCCAGGCGCACCCGCAGATGTGGGTGTACGAACCGCAGGGCAACAACGGCACGCCGCCGAGCGCGGTGACCCTTGGCAACGAGACGAACTCGCTGCCCGAATCGACCACCGGCGCGCGGGTCAAGGTCGCGACGGTCACGGTCACCGACCTCGACGGCTACGGTGAAAACAACCTCAGCGTCACCGGTCCCGACGCGGCCGACTTCGAAGTCGACCACAACGGCCTTTACCTGAAGTCCGGGATCGCGCTGAACGCGACAACGAAGCCCGAATACGAAGTCACGGTCGCGGTCCACGACCCCACCTCCTCGACCAACCCGAACGCGACGAGCGCCCCCTACAAGCTGACCGTTACCTCGAACGGCGGCGGCGGTACCTCCACGGCGCAGGTCGCGATCACCGAGGTAGCTCCGTGGAGCAGCAGCCCCGGCAGGGCGATCGAAGCCGACTGGTTCGAGCTGACCAACATCGGCGCGACCAAAGTCAACCTGACCGGCTGGAAGATGCTCGATAACCACCCCGGTGGCTTCTCCGCGAGCTCGCCGCTGGAAGGCGTCACCAGCCTGGCGCCTGGCCACTCGGCGGTGTTCGTCGAGGGGAGCGAAACGACGGCGAACGCCTTCAAGGCCGACTGGTTCGCGGCTCCGAACGTCGAATCCGCGGGCTTCCAGATCGGCTGGGTCCCCAACGCTCAGGGTCTGAGCACGGGCGGTGACCAGGTCAACATCTACGACTCGACCGGGGCCAAAGTCTCGGGTGTCGAATTCGGTGCCTCGCCCGGCGCGGCGCCGTTCGGCACCTTCGACAACACCGCCGCCCTCGGCGTCGGCGCCACCACCGACCCGTTGATCACCACGATCAGCACGGTCGGCACGAGCGAAGCCTTCAGCGCCGACGGCGGGACCGAAATCGGCTCCCCCGGAGTCGCCCCGGTGAAGACCCCGGTCGCGGTGACCGAGGTCGCCCCGTGGGGCAGCAGCTGGCCGGAATACAAAGCCGACTGGTTCGAGCTCACCAACGAGTCCCCGGTCGCCGTCAGCCTCACCGGCTGGAAGATGGACGACAGCTCGAACGCGTTCGCGACTGCTGTCGCGCTCAACGGGGTGGGCAGTGTCGCCCCGGGTGAATCGGTGTTGTTCGTCGAAACGGCGGAACACCTGACCGCAGCGGAAGAAGAAGCTGTCGTCATCAAATTCGAGACCTCCTGGTTCGGCTCGAGCGTCCCGGGCGGCCTCAAGGTCGGCACCTACAACGGTGGCGGCGTCGGCCTCAGTTCGAGTGGCGACGGCGTCAACGTCTTCGATTCCGAAGGCGACCGCATCACCGGCATCAGCTTCGGGGCCAACAAAGGCACCGAAGCGGGCGGCGTCCTGACCGCCGCGGCAAGCTTCGAAAACGCGGCGGGCCTCGGCAACTACAAGGCGCCGGTGGCGATCACGAACCTCAGCGCGGACGGCGTCAACGGCGCCTTCGTCGCCCATGACCAGATCGGCTCGCCGGGCGCGACCGAAACTCCCGCCCCGCCGGCTCTACCCGACATCAAGATCACCGAGGTCGACCCGACCGGGTCCAGCGCCGGCTACGCCGCCGACTGGTTCGAGCTCACCAACATGGGCACGGAACCGACGACGCTCACCGGCTGGAAGATCGACGACGACTCCGACTCGTTTGCTTCGGCCGCGACGCTGGAAGGCGTCACCACGCTGGCGGCCGGCGAAACGGCGGTCTTCATCGAAAAGTCCTCGGCGATCGCCGCGTTCGAAGCCGCCTGGTGGCCCGCCGGCAAACCGGCTGGGCTGAAGATCGGTTCCTACAACGGCGGTCCCGGCCTCGGTTCGGGCGGTGACGAGGTGAACATCTTCGAGGCCGACGAAACGCCGGTGACTGGCGTCGCCGTCGGCTCCTCGACCCCCGGTGTCACCTTCGACAATGCTGGCGGGCTGGGCGGCACGGGGACCCCGCGGCCGACGGTCACGCTGAAGAGCGTCGTCGGGGTCAACGGCGCGTTCGAGAACGCCGCTGGTGAAGTCGGCTCGCCGGGGCGGATCGTGACCCCGCCGGCCCCGAAACTCGTCGCCACGGCGCCGGTCTTCCCGGCGCAGGCGGTCGGTACCACCGGCCCGGGCCAGTGGGTGACCGTGACCAACGACGGCGACGCTTCGGCGACGGTCCTCGACGTCTCGATCGCGGCCGACCACGACAACGCGGGCGACTTCCTGATCGCGGCTGACGATTGCAGCGCCGACGAACTCGCCGTCGGGGCCAGTTGCGAAGTGATGGTGCGCTTCTCCCCGTCGCGGGAAAACGCGAGCTCGAGCGCCGAACTCGTGATCGCCTCGAATGACCTCGACAGCCCGCTTACGTTGGCGCTGACCGCGACCAGCACCGGCCTGCCCGCCGGCCCGAAGGGTGACACCGGAGACACCGGCCCGGCCGGCCCGAAGGGGGACACCGGCCCGAAGGGCGACACCGGCGCGAGGGGCGCCACGGGGCCCGCCGGCCCGGTCGGTCCCGCGGGCAAGAACGGGAAGAACGGCAAGGACGGCAAGGACGGCGTGGTCAGCTTCACCACCTCCGGCGGCGACTCCGACGCTCGGCGCGGCGGCACCGCCCACCTCCAGTTCAAGCTGAGGAACGAGACCGTCGGGGCGCTCGCGGGCGCCAAGCTGAAGGCGGGCTCGCTCTCCGGAGACGGCAGCTCGACGGTGAAGGTCCCGACGCTGAAGGCGCACGAGACCCGCAAGCTGACGCTTGATCTGAAGGTCGGAAAGAACACCTCGCTCGGCCACCACAAGGTGAAGGTCGAGCTCTCGGTCGGCGGCCACACGCTGACCCAGACGGCGATCGTCGTCGTCTCCCGCTAGCCGGGCTCGCGTTCGCACTTTCCCGTAACCACTACGGGAAAGTGCGAACGCCGCAGCGACCTTTCGTCCAGATCGGTTTTCTTGTCCGTTGTAGGCACATAGGGTTCGGCGCCGATGCCTCGCCCCCGACAAACGATCGCCACCCGAGCGATCGTCTCCCTCGCCCTGCTCACCGCGCTGCTAACGGTCGTCTTCGCGGCGCCCGCCGCCGCCGCCGCGCCGACCGAACAGCTGACGCCGGTCGTCGGCAACCCGATCGCCTCGCCGGAACCGGTCCTCGCCTCCAACGGCCGCAACGAACTCGCCTACGAGCTGCAGCTGATCAATCGCACCCCGTCGGTGGTCACGATCCACAAGCTGGAAGCGATCGCCGACGGCAGGGTCGCGGAGAAGCTCTCCGGCAAGGCGCTCGAAGCGGTGATGGCGCCCTACGGACAGGCCGCGCACTCGATCAAGCTGAAACCGGGCCAGGGCGCCTACGTGCTGATGGACGTCAGCCTGCCGCGCAAGGCGAAGGTGCCGGCCGAGCTGACCCACCGGATCTCGCTCTCGATGGACCCGAAGCAGGCCGCCGTCGCGACCAACTACGAAATCGCCCCGACCAAGGTGACCCGCCGCCAGGCGGTCGTCCTCGCGCCGCCGCTGCGCGGCCCCGGCTGGGTCGTCGCCAACGGCTGCTGCTCTGAATTCACCGCCCACCGCGGCACCGTGCTGCCGGTCAACGGGGCGCCCCACGTCGCCGAGCGCTTCGCCATCGACTTCGTCCAGATCGACCCGCTCGGGCGGCTGTTCGAGGGCCCGCTCGACCAGCTCTCGAGCTACCCCTACTTCGGCGACGAAGTCCACTCGGCGACCGCGGGCACCGTGGTCGGCGTGGTCGACAACATCCCCAACACGCCGGCCGGCGCCTTCCCGCCGGCGATCACCGCCGATCGGGCGGGCGGCAACCACGTCGTCGTTTCCTTCGGCGGCGGCCATTACGTCTTCTACGCGCACCTGCAGCCGGGGACGGTCCGGGTCAAGATGGGTCAGAAGGTGAAGGTCGGCCAGACCCTCGGCCTGCTCGGCAACAGCGGCAACTCGAACGCGCCCCACCTCCACCTCCACGTCATGGACAGCCCGCATCCGCTCGCCTCGAACGGGATGCCCTACCGCTTCACCAACTTCACGGTGGAAGGGAAGCTGACCAACCTTGACGGGTTGGAAGTGGGCGAAACGGCGAAGATCACCCGCCAGGAACTCGGCGTGCGGCACGACGAGCTGCCGCTGAACAACCAGGTCATCGCCTTCCCCGAAGGCTGAGCCACCTTTCAGCGCCGCCCACCGCCCGAGCGTTCGCAGTTAGCCGCGCTATCCGCCGGGAAAGTGCGAACGCTCCTCGCTCTAGAGTCTGGGACGTGGCCCCCAAAGCCCGCCCGCCGATGACGCCTTCCTCCGCCGGCGTCAGCGAACGGATGTCGCGGGTGCGGCGTCGGGACACGGCGCCGGAGCTCGAACTGCGTTCCGAGCTCCACCGCCGCGGCCTCCGCTACCGGGTCGACCGTCGCCCCCTGAAAGGGATCCCGAGCCGCGCCGACCTCGTCTTCGGCCCCGCGAAGGTCGCCGTCTACGTCGACGGCTGCTTCTGGCACTCCTGCCCCGAGCACGGCACGATGCCGCGCTCCAACGAAGCGTTCTGGCAGGACAAGCTGGGACGGAATCAGGAGCGCGACGCAGCTGTCAACGAGGCCCTGGCGACGGCGGGATGGACCGTGGTCCGGATCTGGGAGCACGAGGAGATCGACGTCGCCGCGGACAGGGTGGAGGCCGCCGTGCGGGAGTCGTCAGGCAGCGGCGGCTAGCTCGGGCTCGAGCGCGAGTGCCGAGGCCAGCGCCTCGGCGATCCGCTGGGCGAGGAGGGGCGGGACGGCGTTGCCGACCTGGCGAGCGATGCTCGACATCGATTGGTCCTCGGGGAGGACGAAATCGTCGGGGAAGGACATCAGGCGGGCAGCCTCGCGGACGGTGATCGGGCGGTGAGCGGAGGGGTGGAGGTAGCGTCCTTTCTCGGGCTTGTAGAACTCGGTGCGAATGGTGATCGCGGGGCGGTCCCACCAAAGGCGGCCGAAGACGTCCGTGGTCCCGGTCGGCTTGTTCCGCCAGCAGCGCGGCACCAGATCGCGGAGTCCGGCCCGGTCGAGGTTCCTCTGCATCGCGAACCGATCGCCGCCGTCGCGCGGCACCGCCTTGTAGCGCCGCACGCTCTCCGGCCGCGGATTTCGCGCCCGATGCCAGCGCCGCCCGTCCGGCTGGAGCGGAAGCCCGTCGACCGCGCTACGAAACGTCACCCAAGGTTCGCGGTCACCCGGCGCCGGCGGCAACCCGTAGTCATTGGTAACCCTCTGGGTGACAAAGGACGACGGGTTCGCGGGCAACCCTCTTCCCTTGGTAACCCTGTGGGTGACCAAAGGCAGAGAGTTGGGCTGGGGACCGGCGTTCGGGTCGGCGTGGGTGGGGGCGGGCCAGGGGATGGAGCCCTCGCGGACGCCGATGACGATCGCGCGGCGGCGGCGCTGGGGGACTCCGAAGTCGGCGGCGTTGAGGACTTCGGACTCGACCTTGAAGCCCAACGCTTCGGCGCGCTTTTGGAATTCGGCGAACTCGGCGCTTCGGAGCAGCTCGGGGACGTTCTCCATCACGAAGGCACGCGGTTCGACCGCCGCCAACGCGCGAAGGTACTCGCGCCACAGTCCTCGGCGCTCGAACCCGACCGCCTCCCGATTCAGCGGCGAGAAGCCCTGGCACGGGGGTCCGCCGATCACAACGTCGGCGGCGGGAAACACCGCGATGTCCTCGATCGGCCCGCCGGCGACGTGGTCGCCGAAGTTGGCCGCGTAGGTGGCGGCTGCGTCGCGATCGAACTCAGCGGCGAACACGGACCGGAACTCGCCCGAGTCCTCGAAGCCCCGCGTCATTCCGCCGCAGCCGGCAAACAGATCGACGAGCGTCAGCACCCCGAGGACGATATGACGCGAGCCGGCGTCAGGCCGCGGCGATGTCGCTGGCTCGTCCCGCTTCCGCCACGAACAAGTCGTGCAGGTCGGAGATCGCGTTGTTCGCGGGCGCGGAGCGCCGGCGTTGCAGCACGAGGAGCACGCCGGTGACGTCGTCGGCGATCGGGCGGTAGCTGATCTCGCCGCTGCGCTCGAGGGGGTCGCCGACGACGGAGTAGTCGGGGAGGACGGCGATGCCGAGGCCGGCGGCGACCATCAGCTTGCCCATCTCGGCCCCGTCGGCGGAGTAGGAGAAGGTCGGCTCGCGGCCGTCGAGTAGACGCATGACGTAGCGGTGCATGACGTAGCCCGCGCGCATCGCGATCAGCGGGCTGCCCCGGAGGTCGGCGCTGCGGATCGTCTTCGATGCGGCCAGGTCGTCGTCGGGGCGGAGGCAGACGACGGGATGGCCGCGGAGGAGCTCGGTCGACTCGAACTCGGGCGGCATGTCGTCGCCGTCGAGGTAGTTGACCAGGCCGAGGTCCATCGAGCCCTCGAGCAGCGCCCGGTGGATGCCCGTCTGCTGCGCGGTGAGGATCTCCACCAGCGTCGTCGGGTGGGAGTCGCGGAAGGCGTGAATCGTCGGCGCCAGCAGCGGCACCGTCGCCGCGGTCACAGTCCCGACCCGCACCGTGCGGCTCAGAGCGCGGCTCTCGTCGGCGGCCCGCTTCAGGGTGTCGGCCGCCTCGATCACGGCGAGCATGTGGGGGAGGAGCTCCCGCCCGTGCTCGCCCACGGTCGCCCCGGAGCGCCGGCGGTCGAGGATCTCGACCCCGAGCTCCCGCTCCAGCCGCCGCACGTTCTCGCTCAGCGCGGGCTGGGACAGGTGCAGCGCCTCGGCGGCACGGCGGAAGGAGCCGAAGCGGGCGACGGCGACGGCGTATTCGAGTTGTTGGATTCGCATCGGCTTCCGGACTGGTCGGGATCGGACCGTGACGATATTTCCCTAAAGTTGACCAACTAAGTAAAGAAAACTATAGAGCCACCTGAAAGGAACTGACGATGCCGACCGCCGAAATCGAGCTGCCGACGCCGACGCCCGTCGCCGACGCGCTGCCGCACTCCTCCGTCCGCGCGATCGTCATCGACGCGCACGCGCCCAGCCGGATCGGCCTGGCGGCGCTGCTCGACGAGCAGCCGTGGATCGACCGCTGCCTCCTCGCAGCCGACAGCACCGAGTCGGTGACGTTGACCCGCCGACACCATCCCGACGTGGCGATCCTCGATGTCTCCCAGACCGGTCCCTTCGCCGCCTCGATCACGGGGGCGATCCGCGGAGCCCACCCGGGCGTGCAGATCCTGCTCATCTCACGCTGCCGCACGACCCTCGGCGCGCCACCGGCGAGCGTCGGCGCGATCGGCTTCCTCCCCGCCGGCGTCTCCGGTGAGGACGTAGTCGCCGCCGTCCGCGCCGCCGTCCTCTCTGGGGAACCGCTCGAGCCCGCGATCGCCTCGCCCGCGGGCGCTCTCGAGCTCAGCGATCGCGAGCGGGAGATCCTCGTCCTGCTCGGCACCGGCGCGACCAACCGCGAGATCGCCGCCCGGCTCTACGTCGGCCCCGACAGCGTCAAGAAGACCGCCACCATGCTGTACCGCAAGCTCGGCGTGCGCAATCGCACCGAGGCCGCGCAGCGGGCGGCAACCGTCCTCGCGGAGTGACCCGGGTCGATTCAAGCGACGTTGAACCAGAACTCCCTCACAATTGTTGACATGACTGATCGACAATTGAAATTCGGGGTCGCCCCGGTTGGTGTGGGGGGTCCTGGTCAACAGAACACTTGGCTCGACCCGGAGATCCCCGGCGACGCGAGCGTCAAAATCGACTGGTACATCGAGCGCGCCCGGCAGGCCGAAAAGGCGCTGTTCGACTTCGTCTTCGTGGTGGACAGCCAGTTCATCACCCCCGATTCGCCGCCCCATTACCTGAACCGGCTGGAGCCGCTGACCCTGCTCGCGGCGCTCGCCGTGTCGACCGACAAGATCGGCCTGGTCGCGACGATCACGACCTCCTACACCGAGCCCTTCCACGTCGCCCGCCAGCTCGCCTCGGTCGACCTGATCAGCGGCGGCCGCGCCGGCTGGAACGTCGTCACCAGCCTCGACCCGGGCACGTCGAAGAACTACGGCCGCGAGGAGCACTTCGACTACCCGACCCGCTACGGCCGGGCGCTCGAGCACGTCCGCGTCGCCCAGGGCCTGTGGGACTCCTACGAGGACGACGCCTTCCCCCGCGACAAGGCCGCGGGCGTCTTCTTCGACCCGAGCCGCCAGCACACGCTCGACCACCAGGGCGAGCACTTCTCGGTGGTCGGCCCGCTCAACATCGAGAGCTCCGCCCAGGGCCGCCCGGTGATCTTCCAGGCCGGCGATTCCGAGGAGGGGCGCGACCTGGCGGCGACCGTCGGCGAGGGCATCTTCACGATGGCCCGCAGCTTCGAGGAGGCGCAGGACTTCTACGCCGAGATGAAGGGACGCGCCGCCGACAAGGGCCGCGACCCCGACGAAATGGTGATCATGCCCTCGATGATGCCGGTGCTCGCCGACACCGACGAGGAGGCGCAGGAGCTGAAGGAGGCACGCGACGGGGCGAAAAGCTTCGAGAAGTCGCTCGCCGAATTCAGCCGTCCCTACGCCTGGCACGACTTCAGCCAGTACGACCCCGACGCGCCGTTCCCCGACGTCGCCCAATTCGCCGCCCGCGGTGGCGCCACGATGACCAAACGGCTCGAGACGATCGCCCGCGAGAAAGGGCTGACCCTGCGCGAGACCGTGCTCTACGCCGAGCGGTCGTTCCGCGGCAGCTTCATCGGCTCGCCGCAGACGGTCGCCGACGAGATCGAGCGCTGGTTCGAGGGCCGCGCCGCCGACGGGTTCATCCTCCACGTCACGGTGCCGAGCGAGTTCACCCGCTTCACCGACGAGGTGCTGCCGATCCTGAGAGAGCGCGGCCTGGCCCGTTCCTCCTACCAGGACGACACCCTGCGCGGCCACCTCGGGCTCGCGATCCCGGAGAACCGCCACACCGTCGCGCGCCTGTCGCCGGCCGGGGGAGTGTGATCGCCGCCGAGCCGCGCGAGCCGGAGCGGCGACCGCTCGCCGGGGTGCGGGCGGTCGAGATGGGCCACGTCGCCGCCGGGCCGTTCGCGGGGATGCTGCTCGCCGACCTCGGCGCCGACGTGGTCAAGGTCGAGCCGCCGACCGGCGACATGATGCGGGGCTGGGCGCCGATCGTCACCGACGAGACGGGCGAGTCCTTCAGCCACAACTTCGCCTCGCTGAACCGCAACAAGCGGAGCGTCGCGGCGGACTTCAAGGACCCCGACGACCTGCGCAAGGTGAAGGGGCTGATCGAGGCCGCCGACATCGTCGTCGAGAACTACCGGCCGGGCGTCCTCGGCCGCTTCGGGCTCGACTACGAGCAGGTCTCCGAGGGGCACCGCGGGCTGGTCTACGCCTCGATCTCGGGCTTCGGCCAGACCGGGCCCTACCGCAATCTCGGCGCCTTCGACGTCGTCACCCAGGCGATGAGCGGGATGATGAGCGTGACCGGGACCGAGGAGGGAGAGCCGGTCAAGGCGGGGGTCCCGATCGCCGACTTCGCCACTGGGCTCTACGCGGTGCTGACCGCCGTCGCCTACCTGCCGAGCGTGCGCGAGACCGGTCGCTCGATCCACCTCGACACGCCGATGCTCGACTGCATGCTGGCGATCTCGGCGCTGCAGACGAGCGAGTACTGGGGCTCGGGCAAGAGTCCCGAGATGCTGGGGACGCGCCATCCCCGCAACGCGCCGTACCAGATGTTCAAGGCGCGGGATCGGGAGCTCGCGATCGCCGCGGGCAACGAGAAGCTGTGGATCGCGCTCTGCGAGCTGCTCGAGCTGCCGGACCTGCCGACCGACCCGCGGTTCGTCAGTCAGCCCGACCGCGTCGCCAACCAGGTCGAGCTGGAGAGCCTGCTGAACGCCCGGCTCGCCGAGAAAGACGCCGACGTCTGGGTGGCGATGCTGAGGGAGCGTGGCATCCCGGTCAGCCCGCTGAACACCTTCGCCGACATCCTCAATGACCCCGCCGTGGTCGACTCCGGCCTGATCCGGGAGATGGCGATGCCGGTCGCCCGCTCGGTCTCGACCACGGTCTACCCGGTCCGCGACGGCCGGGGGGAGCCGCGCCTCGACCTCGCGCCGCCGCGCCTCGGCGAGCACAACGACGAGGTGACGGAGGACTGGGGAGTCGACGTGCCGGCGGATCAGGGGGTCGCATGAACGACGCGCTGCCGCCGATCGTCGTCGCCAAAGACGGGCCGGTGACGACCGTCACCCTCGCCTCGCCCGGCAGCGCCAACGCCCTCGACGCGGCGATGGTCGAGGCGCTCCACGAGGCCGTCGACGCGGCGACCGCCAACGGGACCCGCGTGCTCGTGATCGAGGCCGAGGGCCGGGCGTTCTGCGCCGGGCTCGGGCTGGCCGGGCTGATCGGCGAGACCGACGCCTCGATGCTGCTGCGGCTGGTCCGGATCGAGCTGCTGCTGGAGAAGCTCTGGTATGGCCCGCTGCTCAGCGTCGCCGTCGTCCGCGGTGCGGCCGCCGGCGCCGGCGCCGACCTGGTGATGGCGACCACGGTCCGCTACGCGACCGCGGCTG
Organism: Solirubrobacterales bacterium; assembly: GCA_025964255.1. Classification (GTDB taxonomy): domain Bacteria; phylum Actinomycetota; class Thermoleophilia; order Solirubrobacterales; family 70-9; genus VAYN01. The sequence goes on from JAOPZF010000143.1 coordinate 11,696, forward strand.
CGAGCCTGCGCTTCCCCGGCAGCGAGTTCGGCGCGGTCCTCGGCGTGCGGCGGCTGGCCGAATGCACCAACTCCGCCTTCGCCGCCGAGGCCGCCGCCACCGGCCGCGCGATCCGCGTCGAGGAGGCCGAGCGAGCCGGGATCTGGAAGCGCCTCGACGACGACGGGCCCGGCGTCGGCGCCGATATCGCCCGCGAACTGGTGCGCCGCGCCCCCGAGACGGTCGCCGCGATCCAACGGGAGGCGACGGCCTACGGCTCGGCGCCCGACCCGATGGGGTCCCTGGTCCGCTCGCTGGCCGGCCGCCCCGGCCTCGCCGGCCGGATCCGCGAGATGAACGAGCGTCGCCTGCGGGCGAGGAAGACCACGGTATGACTCATGACCAAGAGGGAGGGCCGGCGATGGCCGATCCGACGCTTCAGCAACTGATCGACGAGGTCGAGACGATCGTCGCCGCGGGCGGCACCGAGGAGGAGATCACCGCCAAGGTGGCCGGGAAGCTGACCGGCTGGCTCGCCGAGGGCCCGGCGATCGACGCCGACTACCGCCGCCCGGACGACGACAAGTACGTCCTCTATCCGCTGCACGTCGATCCGGAGGGCCGCTTCTCGATCGCCTCGGCGGTCTGGAACGTCGGCCAGAGCACGCCGATCCACGGGCACGAGACCTGGGGGGTCGTCGGCATCTACAGCGGCGTCGAGCACGAGATCGCCTACGCGAAGCCGCACTCGGAGGGCGAGCAGCTGGTTCAGGTCGCCGAGTCCGACTGGTCCTCCGGTGACGTGACCGTCTGCTGCACGACCGACGACGATGTCCACTGGGTCGCCTGCGGCGGCGACGAGCCGTGCGTCGGCGTTCACATCTACGGCACTGACATCGGCAACTGGCAGCGCCGCGCCTACGACCCCGACGACGGCTCGGTGAGCTGGTTCAGCTCGAAATGGTCGAGCTGGCCGCCGCTCAGCGCTTCCCACTCAGGGTAATTCTCTAGTAAGTCAGTCAAGAAAGTGCGCTAACATCGGTTCAATGGTTGTCGTCGAAACTAAAAGAGGGCCCCGAGATGGCCGGTGACGCGGACCTCGCGGCGGTCGGCGCGCTCCTGTCCGACCGGACCCGGGCGACGATCCTGCTGACCCTCTTGAACGGCGGGATGACCTCGGCCTCGGCCCTCGCCGGCCGCGCTGACGTGTCCCGCCCGCTGGCCAGCGCCCACCTGCGCAAACTGACCGAAGGCGGGCTGATCACGGTCGAGCCGCACGGCCGCCACCGCTTCTACCGCCTCTCGAGCCAGCGCGTCGCCGACGCGCTCGAGTCGCTGATCCTGCTCTCGCCTGCGCTCGCCGTCACCTCGCTGCGCGGCTCGCAGGAGAGCATGGGCCTGCAGCGCGGTCGGCTCTGTTACGACCACCTCGCCGGCCGCCTCGGCGTCGCCCTCACCCAGCGGATGCTCGAGGGCGGGTTCCTCGAGAAGGACGGTGGCGACTACGACATCACCGCCGTCGGCGCGACCGCCTTCGAGGAGCTCGGCATCGACATGGACACCTTGCGCGCCCAAGAGCGCCCGCTGAGCCGCGCCTGCCTCGACTGGAGCGAGAAGGACCACCACCTCGCCGGCAGCCTCGGCGCCGCCCTCACCAACGAGCTGTTCCGCCTCGGCTGGCTCCAGGGCCGCGAAGCAAGCCGCGTCGTGATGGTCACCGAGGTCGGCCGCGAAGGCCTCTGGAACGCCTTCGGCCTCGAGCCGCACTCCCTGGAACTGACCGCCGCCGCGGCCTAGTAGCTGGTGGCGATCGCGGTGCGGCGCTCGGCCTCGACCGGGTCGAGCCAGAGGGGGGTCGTTGAGGTCGATACCTCGACGGCGCCTGTCGGGGGCTCGGTGGTGCCGGTCAGGAGACGCAGGTCCTCTTGGCTCAGGGAGCGATACTGGGCCAGGGCCTCGGCGGGGGAGAGGGGGGTGAAGGTCGAGTCGCGGAGCTCCGGGGCCACGGCCTCGAAGGCCTCTTCGTACTGCCGGGTCGTGCGCCAGCCGGGCATCACGCGCTCGCCCTCGGGGCCGGTGATGATCAGGGTGGGGAAGGAGTAGCGGACGATCGGGCCTTCGGCCTTGGCGGCGCCGGGGTGGGGACCGTCGTCCTTCAGCCCGATGACGCCGGGATGCGGGTCGCGGGTCTCGCCGAAGTCTTTGGCGACCGCCTCGGACACGGCGTCGGAGTCGAGGTCCTCGAGCAGCCAATCGAGATCGAGCCCGGGGACGCCGGCGAGGGCCAAGGCGATCCGCTCCGGGTTGTCGGCGGGCCGGCCGTCGACGAAGACCGCCTCGCGCAGGCGCCGCAGCACCGCATCGGCGACCTCGTCGCCCTGGGCCTCGGCCGCCTTCGCCGCCCGGCTCGCGGGCCAGGTCGAGGAGTGCATCCACTCCAGCCGCGGAGTGATCGGAGCGCCGGAGTGGGCGGCCACGGCCAGCCAGTCGGCCCGCCACTCCTCGGCCCCGTCGACCGGGTCGCGGTCGGGGAAGCTCAGCTTCACGTCGTCGATCTGGATCCCGAAGACCCGTCGCCAGGCGACGCGGTCGCCGTACTGACGGCGCAGCCGGCGGAGCTTCGGCTCGCTGCTCCAGGACCAGACGCAGCCGGGATCGGTGAATTCGGTCACTTCGATGGTCGCCATCCGGCGAGCGTAGGCCGGAACTATTGAAAGCCGGGTTTAACAATCGGCCACCCGCGGCTATCTACAATTCAATTCCCGATTAAGTTTATCGACAATATCCTCATGCCTATGGCCGAACCCCAGAAGCAGTCCCAAGAGATCCCGTCAGCCTCCACGTCGCTGTCGGGACCCCCCGCGC
>JAOPZF010000033.1 GCA_025964255.1 Solirubrobacterales bacterium
TGCTCGGCCAGGCGACCCTCGGCGGCAGCTCCCCCCTCCTCGGGCTGCCGACGACGACCACCGCAGCCTCCCCCGGCCTCGCCGCGATCGAAGCCGCCCGCACCCAGGTCGGCCAGGCGGAGATGCCACCGGGCTCCAACGAATCGCCGCGGATCACCGAATACCGGAGTGCCGTCCAGGGCGCCATCGTCGGCCCCTGGTGCGCCGACTTCGCCTCCTGGTGCGCCGCCCAGGCGGGCACCCCGCTGGGCGACAACGGCGAAGGCTTCCAGTCCGTCTCCGCCCTCTGGAGCTGGGCCGAATCGAGCGGCCGCGCCGTCCCCGCGACGAGCGGCACGCCCGAAGCGGGCGACCTGATCGTCTGGGGAGGCGAGCACGTCGGCCTGGTCGAATCGGTCGAACCCGACGGCACGATCCACACGATCGAGGGCAACTCATCAGACGAAGTGGCCCAGCGGACCTATCCGCCGGGCGGCAGCGGCGCGACCGGCTACGTGCGCCTCGGATGAGCTTCCTCTCCCCCTCGAGCCCGCCGCCGGCGCCGCCGACGGCGTTCGTCCTCGGCGATCGGGCCGACGCCACGGCGCGCCCGCCGCTGCCGATCCGCCTGCCGGTCGCCGCCGTCTACGCCGAACGGGCGATCACCCGGGCCGGCCTCGCCGCGCTGCTGCGGGCGGAGATGATCGAAGTCGTCCTGCCCGAAGAGGAAGGCCGCGACCATCTGCCCTCACGGCCCGACGTCGTCCTCCTCGCCGGCTTCGCCCCCGAGCCCCAGCTCGCCGGAGCCGCCGCCCGCCGCCACGGCGCCCGCGTCCTGATGATCGGCGACAACCCGCTCGGCGAGGACGCGGTCGGTGGGCTCGGCGTCCACGGCGGCGTCTGCCGCGAGTGCCCGCCGGATCGCCTGGTCGACGCGATCCACGCGATCGCCGCCGGCGACACCTACTTCCAGTGCCACACCCACCCGGCGGCGCCGACCCCCCAGGAGTCGCTGCTCTCCCCGCGCGAGCGCCGCGTCGCCGCCGAACTGGCGCGCGGCTCGGGGATCGAGGAGATCGCCTCGCTGCTCTGCATCAGCCCCCACACGGCCCGCACCCACGTCCGCAACATCCGCCGCAAATTGAACGCCCGCACCTCGGCCGAGGCGGTGGCGCGGGCGATCACGCTGGGTCTTGTGGCACTGCCGGCGCGCTGAAGTCGGCGCGCGCCGCAGCTTCGTTCTCCGCCTTGACCCGCTCCCAGAGCTCCTCGCGGTAGATCCGCAGCTCCTTCGGCGCGGTGATCCCGAGGCGGATGCTGCCGCCGCTCACCTCGATCACCTCGATCACGATCCCGTCGCCGATCAGGATGCGCTCGCCCACCCGGCGACTGATCGTCAGCATCAGCCCGCGGCGACCTCTTGGCGGCCGCCGGAAAGCAGCGGCTCGCGCAACGGCGCCCAGGTGGCCTCGTTGAGGACCTGGTGGCCGACGCCGGCCGAGACGAGGATCGGGGCGAGAAGGTTCGCGCTCACCTGACCAGGATCCTCATCGGCGCGGACGACGACGAGGACATCGGCCTGCGAGGGGTCGGTGATCCCGATCCGCGCGGCCTCCTCGTCGGAGAGGACGACTTCGTAGTCGGGGAAGAACTGGAAGGGGTCGGTCACCGGCAGCGCCAGGTCCTCCTGCGCGGTCTCCTGCAACCACTTGAAGGCGCCGTTCTCCTCCCGCGACAGGAGCGCGAAGCGGGTGCCGCCGACGCCGATCATCCCGTCGGGAAAATCGAGCACGGCGTCGCTCGGAACCTCGAGCTCCCCGAAGCGGCTGCTGTTGACGGTCACCGGCAAAGTCCTTACCTCGTCGCTTAGCTTAGGAAATCCATCAGCGACGGTTGGATTATCTGCGCCGCGGCGCGCAAAGCCGTTTCGTAAGCGGTCTGCTGGGTGGAGAATTCGACGATCGCCTGGGGCATGTCGGTGTCGCGCACCTGGGACAGCTGCTGCAGGCTCGCTTCTTCGAGCTGTTCGATCCGCGTGCCCGCGGTCGTTAGCCGGTTCGTGGTCGCGCCGACGACCGCCCGCACCCGGGTCAGTTCGTCGAGGTTGTCGCTCAGCCGGGAGAGGTCGGTGCCGCGCAGGTTTTCGGCGTTTTCTTCGGTGCCGCCGCGCAGGTCGGTGGCGATGTCGCGCATCACGTCGAGCAGTTTGTTGTCGCCCGCCGCGTTGCCTTCGCCGAGCAGTTCCTTGATGTTGACGTTGATCGGCAGTTCGACCCCGGTGCCGATCACCCGTTTGATCGACCCTTCGTTGCCGGCGTATTCGTCGTTGGCGCCAAGTTCGTAGGGGCGCGTTTCGGTTTCCGTGCCGGCGAAGATGAAGCGGCCGTCGTAGGTGACGTTCGCTTCCTGCTTGACCGCTTCGGTCAGCGCTTCGATCTCCGCCGCGATCCCTTCGCGGGCGACCTGCCCATTGGAGTCGTTGCCGCCCTGGACCAGGAGTTCGCGGGCCCGCTGCAGCGTTTCGGTGATGTGGCTGAGCGACGCTTCCGTCGCGGTCACCCAACCGGTGCCGTCGTCGACGTTCGACTTGTACTGTTTGAAGCCTTCGAGCTCGCTGCTCAGCTGCAGCGTGCGCCCGGTCCCGAACGGGTCGTCGGACGGTTTCGAGATCCGTTTGGTCGAGGAGATTTCGCGCTGGATCGTCCCCAGCCGCGAACGCGAGTTGTCGAGGTCCTGGAGGATCGACCGCGAGGTCATTCCCTGGGTCACCCGCATCGTCATCAGAGGCCCACCCTTCCGGTGCGGTTGATCAGGACGTTGAGCGCTTCGTCGAGCGCCGACATCGCGCGGGCCGAGGCTTCGTAGCCGCGCTGGAAGCTGGTCAGGTTGGTCATTTCTTCGTCGAGCGAGACGCCGGAGACCGATTCGCGCCGTTCCTCGACCGTGTTCAAGAGCGCCTGGGCGTTGGTTTCGCCGTTCTGCGCTTCGACCATTTCGGTGCCGACCCGGGTGACGAAGGAGGCGTAGGCGCGGTCGGCGGCGCCGCCGCGCAGCGCCCCGATCGCGGTGGCGATGTCGTTGCCGCCGACGCTGCCATCTTTGGCGGTCTGCACTTCTTCGGCGTCGACGGCGACGGCGAGAGTCGCCGCTCCTTCGCCGGCGACGAAGGAGAAGAAGGCCGGGCCGCCGGCTTCGGTGTGGATCGCGTTGACCGAGTTGGCGAGGGTTTCAGCGAAGGCGTTAAGTTCGGTGCGGAAGGATTCGATCGTGCCGCCGGCGCGGGTCAGTTCGAGCAGCGCGCCTAGCTTGCCTTTCGGTTCGACCACTTCCTGCGGCCAGTTCACTTCGGTGCCTTCGACCAGCGGCGTGGCGGCGTCGCCGAAGCCGACCTCGATCGTCCCGTCGGCATTTTCGGTGACCGAGACCTGGCCCATTTCGGAGAGTTCGTCGAGCAGCAGGTCGCGGCGGTCGAGCAGGTCGTTGGGCTCCGAGCCGGAGGTCGTCGCGCTGCGGATCGACCCGTTCAGGAGGGCTATTTCTTTCGCCATCTGTTCGACTTCGCCGCCTTCGCCGGCGATCGCCTGGAACTGCGCTTCGGCGACTTCGGCGGCCTCGGTGAGCTGGCCGTTCAGTTCGCCGAGGCTGGTCGCGATCGCCTTGCCCGCTTCGACCACGGCCTGCCGCGAGGCCGGGTCTTCGGGGTTGTTGGCGAGCCCTTCCCAGGCCGACCAGTACGTCTGCAGCTCCTGCGAGATCCCGGTTTCGCCGGGCTCGGCGAGCGCCCCTTCGATCGTTTCCATGCCCTGCACGCGGGTGGCGAGGCCACCGAGGCGCATCGCCTGGGTGCGGTACTGGAGGTCGAGGAATTTGTCGCGCGCGCGGGCGAAGCCGTTGACGTCGACGCCGGTGCCGAGCTGGGCGTTCTGCGAGCCGCCGTCGGTCGAGCCGGTGACGATCGACAGCGCCCGGCTGGCGCTGAGCAGCACTTCCTGGCGCGAATAGCCCTTGGTGCTGGCGTTGGCGATGTTGTGGGAGGTGGTGTCGAGCGCCTCCTGCTGGGCGATCAGCCCGCGCAGCGACGTCTGCAGTCCGGTGAAGGTCGAGACCGGCATCGGCTAGGCCTCGACGTCCATCAGCCGCCGGCCGCCCGGTTCGGATTCCTCGCCGGAGACCCGCAGGAGGTGGTCGAGGAAGGTCAGTTCCTGGCGCATCAGGGCGCGGTTGATGCCGTGCTCGCGGGCGATCTCGGCGAGCAGGCCGCGCAGCTCGGCGGAGCGGGTGAGGAGGCGCTCCTGCTCGGCCGGGGCGGCGAGCCCGGCGAGCGCCGGCAGTCCGACGTCGATCGGTTCGACCCCGAGCCGCACGGCGGCGCGGCGGATCAGCTCGGTCCGTTCGCGCTCGAGCGATTCGCGCGCGGCCATCTCGACCTGGATGTCGCCGAGCCGGGCGAGGACCGCCTCGACGTCGCGCTCGCGGATCGCCGAACCCTGGCGCAGGACGAGGTCCAGCAGCCGCTGCGCGGAGGCGATCTGCAGCTCGAGGTGGCGGGCCACCGCGGCGGGCAGGACGTGGTCCTGCACGAGGACCTCGGCGTTCATTTCGCGACCCCCTTGATCGAAGTGCCGCCCTCGAAGGACGTGTACATCTGCTTGGCGAGTCCGAGGCCGCCGGCGCCGACCACCGATTCGGCGACCGTTTCGGGCAGCGTCGTCATCGTCGGATCGGCCGTCATCGCGTTCCCACCTTCGCCTTCTTCTTCGCCTTCGCCCATAAGCCCACCGCCGTTTGCCGATTCCGGCAGCGCCTCGGTCAGCATCTGCTTCAAGAGCATCGATTCGAACTGCAGCGCGGCCCGGTATCCCTTCACCGCGCCCGCCCCTTCGGAGCTCACGTCTTTGGGGATCGCCGCGTGCATGATCGAGGCGGAGATGCCGGAGACTTCGCTCATCGGATCAACCCGTTGGCGACGGCGAGGACTTCGTCCTGCGTGGTGATCGCTTTGCCCGCCATCTCGTAGCCCTGCTGGGCTTCGCTCATCTGGGTCATCACGTTGGCGAGGTCGACGTTGGAGGCCTCGAGCGTCCCCTGCTGGACGCGGGCGCCTTTCGCCGCGGTGACCGGGCCGCTGGCCGCGGTCGGCAGCCAGGTCCCTTCGCCATCGGGCTGAAGGCCGTTCGGGTTGGTGACTTCGACCAGCGAGATCTGCCCCAGTTTGCGTTTGCCGGAGCTGACCGTGCCGTCGGGGGCGACCTGGAGTTTTTCTTCTTCGACGTTGGCGGGGATCCGCACCGGCGGGTCGAGCGCGTCGCCCTGAGCGGTCCGCAGCTGCCCGTCGGAGGAGACCTGGAGGTTGCCGTCGCGGGTCAGCGCGACGGCGCCGCCGGGGGTGGTGACGCGGATGAAGCCCGGGGTCGTCAGCGCGACGTCGAGCGAGCGCCCGGTCTGTTCCAGCGACCCCTGTTCGAAGTTCTCGCCGATGATTTCGGCGGCCGATCCGGCGCCGGTGACCGCCCCTTCGCCGGCACCGCGGCCGGGCGCTTGGTACATCAGGCTGCGGAAACCGACCTGCTGGCTCTTGTAGCCGGTGGTGCTGACGTTGGCGATGTCGTTGGACAGCGCGTTCATCATGTTCTGCTGCGCTTCCATCCCCGCCGCGGCGGTCGTCAGTGCGCCGACCATCAGGAGATCGACCCCACCGAGCCGGCCGACTCGCTCAGCGTTTCATCGATCGTCTGGATCGATTTCTGATCCGCTTCGAGCGAGCGGAACGAGGAGATCATCTGGGTCATCATCCGCGCCGCGTTGACGCCCGATTCCTCGAGGAACCCGCCCCGCACCCGGCCCGAGCCGGCGCCCGCGGCATTCCCCATATAAAGGTTTTCGCCCGCCTGTTTGACCCCGGTGACGTTGAACACGCCCAGCTGAGAGGCGTTCACGGTCCCGTCGGCCTGCAGCCGCACCGACTGCCCGTTGGCACCGAGCACCTGGTTGCCCTGCGCGTCGGTCAGCACCCCTTCAGCGTTGGCGGTGAACTGCCCGTTGCGCGTGTACCTCGTCCCCTGCGCCGTGTTGACGCCGAAGAAGCCTTCCCCTTCGATACCGAAGTCGAGCGGTTCGCCGGTGTCGTGCAGCGGGTTGGGCGTCAGGTCAAGAGGCGTTTCCGAGATCTGCGCGCCCAGACTGAGCGACCCGACCTGCGCACCGGTCGCGGTGTTCTGGAGCAGCAGTTCGCCGAAGCCTTCCTGCACGTTCCCTTCCGACTTGAACCCCGGCGTATTCACGTTCGCGAGCTGGTTCGAGATCTGTTCCTGCCGAACCATCTCCGAGAGCATTCCCGAGGCAGCTATGTAGAGGCCACTGTCCATCTAGGCCGGTTGATCGACCACCGCCCGCCGGACTTGAGCCAAGTCCTCGAACTCGCCGCGGCCGTTCGGGACCGTGACTGGAAGCTGGAGCCCGAAGGTGTGTACAAGTGACCAGTCATCCTTCCGCCTGATGTGGACCTGTGACCTTCCCGGCGAAAGCCTCACGTCCCGGGCGGGCGGAGCGAGCGCCGCTCAGGCAGAAACGGTGAACAGCTCGGCGTCGCGGCGGAGGCTGGACTTCAGGCGTTTTTTCAGTTCGCCGTGGATCTGGCAGACGCGGGACTCGGAGACGCCGATGACCTCGCCGATCTCGCTCAGGGTGCGGCCCTGCGTGTAGAGCATCACCGCCACCTTGCGCTCGCGTTCGGAGAGGTGGGAGAAGGCGCGGCGGAAGCGCTCGCGGGCGAGGGTGCGGGTCGCCTCGACCTCCGGGTTGGCGCGTTCGCTCCGGTCGGCGATCGTCTGCACGAGGGGGACGCCGTCGTCTTCGTCGGAGGAGGTGACGCCGTCGAGGGAGGTGAGCTCGGCGGTCGAGAGGTCGTGCAGGCGGGCGGACAGCTCGGACTCGTCGATGCCCATCTTCGCGGCCAGCTCGGAGTCGTTCGGGCGGCGGCCGTGCTCACGGAAGAAGGCGTCGCCGGCGCGCTCGGCGTCGCGCTCCCATCGGCGAAGGCTGCGCGGCGCCCAGTCGAGGCGGCGGAGGCTGTCGAGGACGGCGCCCTGGATCCGCGTCCAGACGAACTGTTCAAGGCTCGCGCCCTTGGCCGGGTCGTAGCGGTCGAGCGCCCCGATCAACCCCTCGACGCCGGCCGAAACGAGGTCGTCGACCTCGCACCAGGCGGGCAGCTCGCGCACCTTGCGGTAGGCGAGGTGGCGGACGAGGGGCACGTAGGTGAGGACGAGCTGATCGCGCGCCGAGCGGTCACCCGTCTCGTGGTAACGCTCCCAAATCTTGTCGGTGTCTTCTTGGCGGCGAGCGGCCTGGGTTCCCATCGGGTGGGGCTCCTTCTCCCTGAGAATTCGCGGACTGGAATCGCGGTGACGGGCCTGTTCTCGGCCGTCGACGGGCTCGGCTAGATCGCCGGATTGAGGTAATTCGCCGGCGCCAAACCGGACAGATGTCCAATTCCTACGTATTAGTTGGGACCTGCCGATGACCCGGGCATGGCAATCCGACTCAACGACACCGACTCCGACGCCGCCGCGCCCTCCGTCGCCACGACCGTCGTCCCCTTGCCCGTCGGCGAATCGCCGGCCGATCGCCGCGAGGCTCCTTACCGGGCCCGCCGCGCCGCGATCGAGGCGCGCCTCGCGGCCGCCGCGACGGCGCCCCCGCGCGAGCTCCCCGGCCTCTACCTGGCGGTCGCCCGCGAGGCGCTCGACTCCCTCACCGAAGAGCCGCGTGAGCCGCAACTCCTCAACTACGCCGGCCTCGGCCTGCACGAGCTCGGCGCCCGCGAGACGGCGGCCGAGCTCTTCGAGGCGGCGCTGCGCCTCGACCCCCAGCTTCCCTTCGCCGCCCGCAACCTCGGCCAGTCGCGCGCCCGCAAGGGCCCGCGGCCCAAGCTCCCGCCCGCCGTCCTCGCCCAGCTGCGCGGCCTCGAAGAGACGGGACGCCACGTTGCGTCCCAGGCCCGCCCGGCCGCCGGCCTGACGCTCAGCCTCTGCATGATCGTCCGCGACGAGGAGGCAATGTTGGCCCGCGCACTAAATGCCGCGCGCGAGGCGGTCGACGAGATCGTCATCGTCGACACCGGCTCGCGCGACCGCACCGTCGAGATCGCCCGCTCCTTCGGCGCCAACGTGATCGAGCGCGATTGGACCGGCTCCTTCGCCGACGCCCGCAACGCCGGCTTCGACGCGGCGAGCGGCGACTGGCTGCTCTTCCTCGACGCCGACGAGGTGCTCGACCCCGCCGACGCGCCGCTGCTCCGCGAACTGACCGGCCGAGTCTGGCGCGAGGCTTTCTACCTGGTCGAGACGAACCACACCGGGGAGCTCGGCGACGGCACCGCGGTCACCCACAACGCCCTGCGCGTCTTCCGCAATCGGCCCGAGTACCGCTTCGAGGGCCGCGTCCACGAGCAGATTGCCCACCGGCTGCCGACCGGGCTGCCGGAGCGGATCGAACCGACCGCGATCCGCGTCGATCACTACGGCTACCTCGGCGTCGTCCGCGACGCGAAGGAGAAGTCGCGCCGCAACATCGAGCTGCTGCGCGCCCAGCTCGAGGAAGCGGGCGGCAGCACCTTCCTCCACTTCAACCTCGGCTCCGAGTACGCCGCGGCCGGCGACGCCCGCAGCGCCTGCGAGGAGTTCGAGCGCGCCTGGACCCTGCTCGCCGACGACCCGGGCCGGCGCGAGCGCCCCTTCGTCCCCTCGCTGACCGTCCGCTCGACCAAGGCGCTGCGCTTCTGCGGCCGGCTCGGCGAGGCCGAGGCGCGGGCATTGGAGGGGCTGGCGATGTTCTCCGACCTCACCGACCTCGTCTTCGAGCGGGCGCTGGTCGCCGCCGCCCAGGGCGAACCCGACCGCGCCGCGTCGCTGTTCGAAGACTGCCTCGCCCGCGGGGACGCGCCCAGCCGCCTCTCCCCCACGGTCGGCTGCGGTGGCTTCCTGGCGCTGGTGCGACTGGCCGAGCTGGAGGCCGCGCGCGGCGACATCGAACGGGCCGAGGGCCTGCTGCGCCGCTGCCTGCGCGAACACCCGGCCTACCTCGGCACGGTCCTGCCACTGGCGGCTGCGATGCTGCGGCGCGGCGAGGAGCCCGCCGAGGTCGTCGCCCAGATCGAGGGCGGCGTCGCCGACCTCACCCCGTCGGTCCGCTTCATGCTCGCCACCGCCCTGTACGAGGCGGGTGAGGCGGAAGCCGCCGAACCGCTCTACGCGGCCGTCGTCGACGCCCAGCCGAGCAACGGCGGCGCCCGCCTGGCGCTGGCGGAGACGCTGCTCTCGACCCGTCGCTACGAAGAGGCCGCGGCGGCCGCGGCCGTGGTCACCGACGAGGACGCCTTCGCCGACCTCGCGGCGCGCTCGGAGCTCTTCGCCCGGGTGCTCGCCGGGATGCCGACCGAAGAGGCGCGGACGCGGGCGGCGCGGCGCGGCCTCGCCGCGGCCGAGCTCGAGCTCTTCTCCGCCTGGGCGGCCTTGGCCCCCTACCCCTCGCTCGACCCGGCGCTCGCCAAATCGCTGGCGACGATGCTCGAGGCGCTGCTCCGCGTGCAGGAGTTCGAGGCCTTCGAAGCGCTCCTCCCCGCCCTCGCCGCGACCGGCCTGCCCGGCCGCCGGCGCCACGATCTGCTCGCCGAGATCTACCTGCGGCGCGGCTTCCTCGACTCGGCCGCGGACGAGTGGATCGCCGCGGTCGAGGAGGACGGTCCCGACCCCGCGTCGCTGAGCGGCCTCGCCCGCGTCGCCGCCGCCCGCGGGCTCACCGAGGACGCCGAGATGTTCGAGCAGAGCGCCAGAGAACTTGCCTCAAGTTCGATCTGACGCGGACGATTACCCAGAATGAATGACGATCAGCTTCTCAAGAGTCGAGAGCTTCGGGCACCTGCGAGCCGTGCCTGATCCGAAGCCGAACAACGCCCCGAAGCAAGGGGGGAAGATCCCCAGCTTCGCCGCCGAGATGGCCTCGGCCGCGGGCGCCGTGGCCTCACCGCCGCCGGAGGTGAGCGCCGAGGTCCGCGACGCCGCCCGCGCCGCCACCCGCCTGCACGAACTGGGGCGCGAACTGCGCTTCGACCACGGCGACGACGGCCGCATCAAGGTCGAGCTCCACGACTCCGTCAGCGGTGAGTCCCTCCGCTCCGTGCCGACTGCCGAAGTCTTCGACTTCGCCGAAGGGAAAGTGACCAACTGATGTCACCGATCACCGTCAACGGGCTGGGTTCGAGCCTCAATATCGAACAGATCATCGAAGAGACGATGGCGGTCGAAGACCAGGGGAAAACCCGGCTGGAACTTCGCACCGGTGAGGTGAAGGCGCGCGAAACCGCGCTGCAGACGGTGAAGACGAAACTGGAAGCGGTCGAAAGCGCGACCTTCAACCTGAAATCGGCGAGCCTCTGGGAAGACCAGCAGACGGTCACCTCCTCCTCGACCGCGGTCACCGCCGAACTGAACGGCGCCGCAGGCTCCGGTGGCTACCAGGTCGAAGTCAGCCAGCTGGCCCGCGCCGCGCAGCGCACCTACAACTTCACCGAAAGCGCCGAACCGACGTCGCTGACGATCGGCGGCCAGACCATCGAAATGGGCGCGAACGCGAAACTTGCCGATGTCGTCGCGGCGATCAACTCGAACCACGAAACGGGCGTCTCGGCGGTCGCCGTCGGCGGCAAACTGGTGCTCTCCTCGCGGACCACCGGGTCCGAAGCGACGATCGAAGCGGCCGGCTCCTCGATCGCCGAAGAAGCCTCCAAAGCGAAGGCCGGACTGAACGCGAAATACGTGGTCGACGGGACCGCGGGCGAATCGAAAAGCAACGTCCTCACCGAAGCGATCGCCGGCGCCACGCTGACGCTCGGCGCGGTGACCACCGGGCCCGCGACCGTCACCGTCGGCGAACCGGCGCCGAGCACCCAAGCGATCGCCGAAGCGGTGAAGACCTTCGTCAACGCCTACAACGCTGCGGTCGAATTCATCGAGGCGAAGACCTCCGAACAGCCGGTCAAAGAACCGAAAACCCAGGAAGAAGCCAACCGGGGCATCCTCTTCGGCGACAGCGGGCTGACCAGCCTGCTCAGTCAGATGCGCGAAACGCTCTCCGAATCGGGCATGGGCGCGCTCGGTGTCTCGACCGGCGCCCCGAGCGCCACCGTCACCGCTGAATCGAGCTCGGTCAAAGGCCTCCTCGTCTTCGAAGAATCGAAGCTGACGGCGCTGATGAAAACGAGCCCGACCGAAGCGCGCGAAGCGATCTCGGGTGCCAAGGGCCTCGTCACCGCCCTCGAACCGATCGTCAACCAGGCGGTCAAACCGGGCGGCGGGATCGCCGAACGGATCAGCGCCGCGACCGCCGAAGCGACGTCGATGCGCGAACAGATGACGGCGCTGGAAGAACGGCTGGTGCTGAAAGAAGAACGCCTGCACAGCCAGTTCTCGGCGATGGAAACGGCGCTCGCCAAGGCGAAATCCGAATCGGAATGGCTCGCCGGGCAACTCGCGGGCCTCGAATAGACCGCCCCGAGGAACTCGACCGCACGTGACCAACCCTTACCGCAACGTCAGCCAGGCCTACGCCCAGGACAGCGTTCTGACGGCGTCGCCGGAGAAGCTCGTGGTGATGCTCTACGACGGGCTCGCCCGCTTCCTCGCCCGCGGCGCCGCGGCGATCCGCGCCGAGGACATCGGCGCCGCCGGGACCGCGCTGCAGCGGGCCGGGGCGATTCTCGACGAGCTGCTGGCGACGCTCGACCCGGCCGCCGGCGAGTTGGCGGAACGGCTCAGCGGCATCTACCTCTTCTGCAAGCGCGAGCTGCTCGCCGCGCAGATCAAACGCGACCCGAAACGGGTCGAGCGGGTGGCGAAGCTGCTCGGCGAGCTGCGCGAGTCGTGGGCGGCGATCGCCGAGGCCCCGCCGATGGCCGGACGGCCGACGCTCGGCGCCGGAGCGACGGCATGAGCGGCGAGCGCTACGAGGGCGCCGGCATCGGCACCGGACTCGCCGGCACGAGGCTCGAGGTCGTGGACGAGTCCGGCACCGGCGTCGAGCCGTACCTGCGCCTGGCGGAGCTCGCCGAGGCCGAGCTCGTCGCCTGCCAGGAAGAGCGTCCCGAGATCCTCGCCCCCTATTACGAAGAGGCGCAGCGCATCATCGAGGTCCTGCCGCCGCGCCCGCCTGCCTCAGCGGCCGAAGCCCTTCAACGCGCCGCCGGCGCCCAGCGCCAGATCGAAGACGTGTTGGCGAGCAAGCTGGCCATGGCCGACGGCGACCTCGACCACCTGCGCCGCGGCCGCGAGGCCGCCCGCGCCTACGCCACCACCGCCGCCGCCCTAAGCCGCTAGTCCGACGGCAGGGCTTCACGGCCGGCTCCGGCCGTCCGAGTTGCGTCCCGGGCGTCTCGTGACGGCCCGGGCAGGCTGTGGCCGCCACGAGACGCCCGGGACGTGAGGGAAAATTCAGGGAAGGTCACAGAGACGGGGGGAACTCCACATTTCGGTCACGGTCTCACCCGAAACGTCACAGATCCTCATGGGTCCCGGCACACTTCGCGAAGGTCGACCGGTGCCGTTCGTCGCTTGTACCCCTATACGGCTACAAGCGACGAACGGCAGATCTCGGCGCCCGAGGAAGACAGGCGAGACCGTGACATTCCATGGGTCTTCGTCACGGATCCTGCGCCTTCGGCGACAAGACACGCGCTCCTTCCCGTCGGAACACGCCCGAACCTGCGTCCTCTCCCGCACTCCCGGCCGTCTCGTCCACGGCCACAGCCTGCCCGGACCGTGGACGAGACGGCCTCGTCCCTTTCACCTCCGGGCGCCAGCTCGAAGAGCGTTCGCACTTTCCCGCGGATAGCGCGGGTCACTGCGAACGCACTCAGGCGGCTAGCGAGCCGGGGGCGAGGCGCAGCTTCGGGCCTTCGGCGACGACCCGGTGGAGGCCCGAGAGGGTCAGTGAGCCGACCAGGCCGCGGTATGGCTCATAGGGCGCGTAGAACTCTTCGACCTCGGGGACGGTGGCGCGGCGACCGAGGTTGGCGAGGTGTCCGACCAGCTTGATGTAGCCGAGGTCGCCGGCGGGGAGCGCGTCGGCTTCGCCGCGGCCGAAGAGGGCGAGGCACTGGATCGTCCACGGCCCGATTCCGGGGACCGCGAGGAAGCGGGCGTTCGACTCCGGCGACGCGATGTCGCCATGCCCGCGGGAGACCGCGATCGCCAGCTTGCGAAGGGCTACCGAGCGGGCGCCGGAGAGGTCCATCGACTGAAGTTCGGCGGGCGCGCGGCCGGCGATCACGGCCGCCGTCGGGACGTCGCGCAGCGCCCCTCTCCCCTCACCGAGTCGGGCTCCCCAGCGGCCGACGATGCGGCGCTCGATGATCGCCGCGCGGCTCGCCTCGATCAGCTGCCCGCAGACAGCGGCGGCGAGCGCCTCCCAAGGCCAGATCCGACGCGAGGGCCGGTAGTCGGGCATGCGGCGGATGATCGGGCCGACCAAGGGGTCGCGGCGGAAGCGCTGGTGGAAGGCGCTCATGTCCTCGTCGACGCCGAGCGCGAAGCGCATCCGCTCGATCGCCGTCTCAAGCTCCTCGAGCCGCGCCGGCAGCAGCTCGTCGCAAACGGGCGGCACCGTGAGGCGCGCCGGGTCGACCTCCTCGGCGCGGAACTTGACCCGGCCCGGCCCCGGCTGCCAGGCGCGCACGAGGACCGGCCGGCAGTCGACCTGCAGCAACCGCGTCGCGATCCCGCGGTCGACCCGCAGGGTGCGGTCGGTCGAGCCGCGGCCGATCCGGAACGGCGAGGGAGGCCGGACCTCGGCCTCGAGTGTCGCGGGCGCCCCGCCCGTCCGGGCGCCCATCTAGCGCCGTGCCCGGTAGCGGTTGCCCGGTTCTGGCGCAGGCATCGGCGTGGCCGACAAGGACGCAGACCCGAAGGCGTGGCAGCGCCACGTCGAGCGGTCGAGGACGCCGCCGGGCGCGACGAGGGCAAGCC
>JAOPZF010000046.1 GCA_025964255.1 Solirubrobacterales bacterium
CCGCGACCGTCCTCGGGCTCGCGCCGCTCGCCGAACAGGGCCTGCTCGGCGAGGTCTTCGTCGCCGCGATGCAGGGCACCTCGGGCTACGGCCGCTCGTCCGACGACCTCGTCCACTACTCGTCCATGACCGAGAACGCCTTCCCCTACAAGGCCGAGGGACACCGGCACCGGCCCGAGATCGAGCAGGAGCTGGCGGCGCTCGGGAGCCCGGCGAACGTCACCTTCGTTCCCCACCTGATCCCGCTCGACCAGGGCGAGCTGGCGACCTGCTTCGCGACGCTGAGCGAGAAGACCTCGCGCGACGCGATCCTCGACCTCTACGCGAAGCGCTACGCCGACGAGCCCTTCGTCCGAGTCCTCGACGGGCCGCCGAACCTGCGCGCCCTTCGGGACACGAACGAATGCCACGTCTACGTGACGGTCGAGGAGCGGGGGAGGGTGATGGCCTTCTCGGCGATCGACAACATCTGGAAGGGCGCCTCGGGCCAGGGCGTCCAGAACCTGAACCTGATGCTCGGCCTCGACGAGACGGCGGGGCTGCGGTGAGCGACGCTCCAGGACAGGACGAGAGCTTCTTCCGGTCCGGCTGGGTGAGCGCTCCGGCCGGCATCAAGGAGATCGACCCGGCGCAGCTCGCGCCCGGCTTCCGCGCCGCGGGGATCGCCTGCGGCCTCAAGGGCGGCGGCAAAACCGACGTCGGCCTACTCGTCTGCGACGCCGAGCGGGTCGACTCGGCGCTGGTCCTCACCCGCAACGCCTCCGCCGCCGCGCCGATCCGCGTGTGCCGGGAGGTCGTCGATCAAGACCACGTCCGCGCAGCGGTGATCAACTCCGGCAACGCCAACGCCGAGACCGGTGAGAAGGGCTTCGCCGACGCGCTCGCGATGTCCGAACGGGCGGCCGACGCGCTCGGCCTGGAGACCGAGCAGGTCGCCGTCGCCGAGACCGGCGTGATCGGCGTGCCGATGCCGATGAGCGCGGTGCTCCCGGGAATCGAGCAGGCTGCCAAGCACCTCTCCGGGGACGGGGGTGCCGTCTTCGCCGATTCGATCATGACCACCGACCGCTGGCCGAAGCGGGTCACGCTCGAGGTCGACGGCGTCACGCTGTCGGCCCAGGCGAAGGGCGGCGGGATGATCCAGCCGAACATGGCGACGCTGCTCTGCTTCGTCCAGACCGACGCGGTCATCGAGAACCCGGGCGCGGCGCTGACCCGCGCGGTCGACGCCTCCTTCAACCGGATCACCGTCGACGGTCAGATGAGCACCAACGACACCGTCCTGCTGCAGGCGACCGGGGCCTCCGGCAAGCCGCTCCCCGCCGGCCTGCTCGACGCCGTGCTCCTGCAGCTGGCGATCGAGGTCATCCGCGACGGCGAGGGCGCCCACCGGGTCGGGCTGGTTCGGGTCGAGGGCGCCGCCGACCGGGCCGAGGCCGAGTGGGTCGCGCGGGCGATCGCCAACTCGAACCTGGTGAAGACCGCCCTCTACGGCCGCGACCCCAACTGGGGCCGGATCGCCCAGGCCGCAGGCGCGGCGCTAGCCGGCGCCGAGATGGACGAAATCGGCTCCGACTCGATCGACGCCGCCGAGCTCGGCGAGGACTCAACTGAAGCCGAGATCGGCCTCCGACTCAGCCGGGGCGACGCCCGGGCGCACGTCTATTTCTCCGACCTCGGCCACGAGTACGTGACCCTGAACGCGGAATACACGACGTGACCGAGCGCGCCCCGCAGTCCCGAGCGGCGGCCACGAGCGTGGAGACGCTGCTCGAGGCCCTGCCCTACATCCGCGAGTTCCACGGTCGCACCGTCGTGATCAAGTACGGCGGCGCGGCGATGCTCGACGAGAACCTGCGCGACGCGTTCGCCGCCGATGTCGTGCTGCTCAAGTACGTCGGACTGAACCCGATCGTCGTCCACGGCGGCGGTCCCGAGATCACCCGCTACATGGAGAAACTCGGGCTCGAGGTGCAGTTCCACGAGGGCCTGCGGGTCTCCGACGGCGACACGGTCGAGATCGCGAAGATGGTCCTGGTCGGCAAGCTGAACTCGGAAATCGTCCAGCGGCTGAACCGGCACGGCTCGCCCGCGGTCGGCCTCTCGGGCGAGGATGGGGCGCTCTTCGAGGTGACGCCGGCGGCGAACGCCGACCGGGTCGGCTTCGTCGGCACGGTCGACCGGGTCGACGTCGACGTCCTCAATCACATCGCCGTCGACTACATCCCGGTGATCGCCTCCTCGGCCTCCGATCGCAGCGGCCAGTCCTACAACGTCAACGCCGACGAGGCGGCGGGCAAGGTCGCGGCGGCGCTCGGCGCGACCAAGGCGATCTTCCTCACCGACGTCGAGGGCTGGCTCGCCGACGCCTCCGACGAGGAGTCGCTGATCTCCCGCGCCCGGGTCGATGAGGTCGAGGCGGCGCTGCCCGGCCTCTCGGGCGGCATGCGGCCGAAGCTGCAGGCCTGCGTCGACGCGGTCAACGGCGGCGCCCAGTCGGCCCACATCATCGACGGGCGCATCCCGCACAGCCTTCTTCTGGAGCTTTTCACCGACGCCGGTATCGGCACGATGGTGGTGCCGTGAGCACCGCGGAAGGGACGACGATGATGGGGCTGGCCGAGACGCAGACGCTGGAGGAGCGCTACCTGATGCGCACCTACAAACGCGGCCCCGTCGACTTCGTCCGAGGCGAGGGCGTCTACCTCTACGACGTCGACGGCAAGGAGTACCTCGACTTCCTCGCGGGCATCTCGGTCTGCTCGATCGGCCACTGCCACCCGGCGGTCGTCGCCGCGGTGACCGAGCAGACCGAACGGCTGATGCACGTCTCGAACCTCTTCTACACCGAGCCGATGACCAAGCTTGCGCAGCGGCTCTCCCACTCGAGCCTCGGCGGCCGTGTCTTCTTCTGCAACTCGGGGACGGAGGCCAACGAGGCGGCGATCAAGGTCGCCCGCAAGCACGCCCACGGGCGCGGGGTCACGGCGCCGGAGATCGTCAGCTTCGAAGGCGAGTTCCACGGGCGCAGCTACGGGGCGCTGGCGGCGACGCCGAAGCTGGCCCGCAACGAGGCGCTCGGGCCGATGCTGCCCGGCTTCCGCTCGGTCCCCGACAACGACGTCGAGGCCCTGCGGGCCGCGGTCGGGCCGAACACGGCGGCGGTGCTGATCGAGCCGATCCAGGGCGAGTCGGGCGTCTGGCCGACCTCCGACGATGCGTTGGTCGCGGCGCGTCAGGCGTGCGATGAGGTCGGTGCGCTGCTCATCTTCGACGAGATCCAGACCGGCATCGGTCGGACCGGCTCGCTCTGGGCCTACCAGCAGACGCCGGTGCGGCCCGACGTGATCACCTCGGCCAAGGCGCTCGGCAACGGGATGCCGATCGGCGCCTGCATCACCGGGCCGGAGGCGGCCGACGCGCTCCAGCCCGGCGACCACGGCTCGACCTTCGCCGCCGGGCCGATCGGGACCAGCGCCGCGCTGGCGGTGCTCGACACGGTCGACGATCCGACGCTGCTGCGCTCGGTGCGGGAGCTGGGGGGGCGGCTGCGGACCGGGCTGGAGGAGTTGCCCGGGGTGGCCGGGACCCGTGGTCGCGGGCTGATGATCGGCGTCGCCCTCGAGGACGGGATCGACGCCGCGGCGATCGGCGCCGACCTGCTCCGGCGCGGCCTCATCGTCAACGTCCCGGCGCAGTCGACGCTGCGGCTGCTGCCGCCGCTGGTCGTGGACGGCGATCAGATCGACCGTGGCGTCGCGCTGATCGGCGAATCGCTCGCGGCGGCCGGATGAAGATCGTCCACGCCCGTGCCTGATCGGCGTCCAGCCTCTAGGCTTGGAGGCCTCGTGACCCCTGACGGCCCCGTCTCGCGGCGGCAGATCGAAGACACGACCGCGGCGCGCCTCGCGGAGATCGTCGCCGCGGCCGAGCAGGCGGCGAAGGGCGTGATCGACGAGGCCGAAGCCGAAGCGCGCGAGCGCCTCGCCGACGCGAGCGAGGAGGCGGACCGGATCGTCGCCGAACGGCTCGACCGCCTGGCCGGCCTGACCGAGCAGCTCGACCTCCAGGCCGAGGCGCTGAAGCGCGGCGCCGAGGCGCTGCGGGCTGCGCTCGCCGAGGCGCGCGCCGAGTTCGGTGGCACCGAATCCTTCGGCGGCTCGCGGACGATGCACGACTCCGCGCCCCCGGTCGAGCCCGAGCAGGAGCGCCCGGCAGGCCCCTCCCTGTCCATCGTCGGGGCGTCCGAGCAGGAAGGCGCCGCACCATTCAACGGCTCACGTGACCTGGAGCCCGAGCCCGAGCCGGAGCCGGAACCCGATTTCGAGACCACAGCCAACGGGACGCCCGCCGGCGCCCGGCTGTTGGCGACCCAGATGGCCGTGTCCGGATCGAGTCGCGAGGAGATCGAGCAGAGGCTGCGCAGCGGCTTCCAGATCGCCGACGCGACCTCGATTCTCGACGCGATTCTCGGCCCAGGACGTTAGTCCCGGTCCCAAAATTGGGGAGGGACTGCGGTCCCGACGGCGTAAACAACCCCTATGAACGAGGATCCGACCAGAATGATGAGCTACGACGACGAGCCTCCTCGTCGCCGTCGGCCACCGCAGCAGAAACCGCACGGCAACCTTCGACTCGTGATCGCAGTCATGGGCGCGGTGATCTTCGGCCTCTTCATCGCCCTGCTCGTCTCGGGTGGAGGTGGCGAAACGAAGACCGTCACCGTCACCAAAGAAGTCACGACCGAAGTCGAAGCGCAGCCCGAAAAAGGCAAATCGGCGGAAGAAAAAGAAGAAGAAGCCTCCGAAGCCGAAGTCGAAGAAGCGGAAACGGGCGGCGTCGAAGAAGAACTTGAAGAACCTGAATTTGAAGAAGAAGGCGGGGAAATAGAAGAAGTGCCGGAAGAAGAAGGCGTGATCGAAGAAGCACCGCTGGAAGAAGAACCCGAAACGGGCGGGGTCGAAGAAGAATGAGCGGGGTTGACCCGTCGCAGCAGCGTCCAACCGCAAGCTACGAGGCCGATCCGTCCCAGGTGAGACGGGTGCTGCTGCTCTACTCGGGCGGCCTCGACACCAGCGTGATGCTGAAGTGGATCCAGGACTCCTACGACGCCGAAGTCGTGACCCTGACCGTGAACCTCGGCCAGCCGGGCGAGGACTACGGGGTGATCGAAGACAAGGCCAAGCGCCTGGGCGCGGTCGAGTGCCACGTCGTCGACGCGCGTGAGCAGTTCGCCGCGGACTTCCTCGCGCCCGCGATCCGCGCCAACGCCAACTACGGCAACGGCTATCCGCTGTTCACCGCGCTCGGCCGGCCGCTGATCGCGCAGCTGGCGGTCGAGTACGCGCGCAAATCCAACTGCGACACGATCGCCCACGGCTGCACCGGCAAAGGCAACGACCAGGTTCGGATCGAGGCGACGGTGGCGACGCTGGCGCCGGAGCTGAAGACGATCGCGCCGGTGCGCTCCTGGGCGATGGGACGCGACGAGGAGATCGCCTACGCGCGGGAGAACGGGATCCCGGTCAAGGGCGGCACCGAGGTGGCGCCGTACTCGATCGACGACAACCTCTGGGGGCGCTCCTCGGAGGGCCGCTGGATCGAGGAGCTCGACCACGCGCCGGAGGACGATGTCTTCCAGCTGGTCGGACGGCCCGAGGACGCTCCGGACGAGGCTCAGGTCGTGACGATCGGCTTCGAGGCGGGGCTGCCGGTGTCGATCGACGGCGAGCGGCACGGCTTGGTCGACCTGATCGAAAAGGCCGCTGACCTGGGGATGAAGCACGGCTGCGGGATCCTCGACCACATCGAGGACCGGATCGTCGGCCTCAAGGTGCGCGACATCTACGAGGTTCCGGCGGCGGCGCTGATCCTGCCCGCGCACGATGAGCTCGAGCGGCTGGTCGGGACGATCCACCAGAACCAGTTCAAGCCGCAGATGGACCAGAAGTGGGGCTATCTCGTGTACGCGGGCCTGTGGTGGGAGCCGCTGCGCGAAGACCTCGACGCCTACATGAGCGCGGTCAACGCGCGGGTGACGGGGGAGATCGGCCTGCG
>JAOPZF010000060.1 GCA_025964255.1 Solirubrobacterales bacterium
GACTTCTTGCAGTTGGTCCCGTTCAACGTAAATTCCTTGCGGTTCAGGGTCACGACGATCTGGCGGATGTCGAGTTTCACGCCGCCGAAGACGTCGGGGAGTTCGGCGCTGGTCGAGACCTGCCCGCTTTCCGGGTTGAGGTTCAGCGGCGCGTGGACGACGACGTTGCCGAGGTCGAACGGGCCGGCGACCGCCGGGGTGATGACGACGACCGAAAGCGGCGCCCCCTTGTAAGGACCGGAGAGGTAGACCTTGCCTTCGAGCTTCAGCGGTGCGCCGCCGGTGCCCGATTGGATCGCGGCGACGCCGATCTGGCTTTCCTTGCCGCAGCTCGGCTTTTCGGCCTCGGCCGCACCGGTCTTGCCTTCGGCCGCCGAGTATTCCTTCGCCTGGCAGTACGGGACGCCCGCGAGTTTCGCGGTGGCCCCCGGCGGCAGCGTGATGTTGAAGCCTTTGATCTCCTGCTGGCCTTCGGCGCGGCTGATCACCAACTGGTACGGCGTGTAAGTGGCGGCCTTGGAGGTGTTGGGATGCGCCAGGAAGCCGGGCGTGAACGGCCGTTCGGCCATCGTCTTCGCGCAGGCACCGCCTCCGGGAGCGGTGGTCAGCTTCAGTTCGGTCGTGCCCGCCCCGGTCACCGCGCCAGTCGAATACGGGACGGCGCTCGAGGTGGCGGTGTTGGTGCAGAGCGGCGGGCTGCTCAGGACAGGGATCGCGTGTTTGGCAGTCGGCCCGAAGGTCAGAGTCGCCGAGCTGAAGGCGACCTGCGGGAGGTTGGCGAATTCAGCGGTCAGCTGACCCGTGGTGGGGTTCGCCTTTACCTTCCCTTCCTCGCGCACCTGCACCCCGTACCGCGCCGATTCGGCGTTGAAGAAGACCCGGTACTCCTGCCCCGACAGCGGTTCGCGGCTCTTCTGTTCGGCCAGGTAGACCGGCCCCTTGAGCGAGCCAGCCGGCAACTCCGGCGCTTCGATCGCCACGGTGCCGACCTGCGATTCGGCCGGACAATTGGTCGGCGCTTTCGACTTCAGCGGGAAGGCGCTGTCAGGACAGAACTTGAGCCCGGGCGCCGTGGCGGGATTCAACCCGGTCCCGACCGGCAGCGTCACGTTCGCGTTCTGGACGGTCGACGAGTTGAGTTCGTCGGCCCCACCGTGCTGCGGGATGTTCAGCGAAACCGTGACCGGCGCCGAGGAGTCGGTAGGGCCGGACGCGCTCGCGGTCACCGTCGGCGCGAATGGCACCGCGCCGCAGTTGCTGATCGGCACCGGCGGCGTGGCGGGAGTATTGGGGGTCCTTTCCCCCGCGCCGCTTTCCAGTTCGAGGAAGCTGGTCGAATCACCGTTGCACGGGCTGGGCAGAGTCAGGAAGTCACCGCCGGCACGGCCGTTGAAGACGAGGCGGTTCCGTCCCAGCGGAGGGAAGGCCGGGACGTTGTTGATCGTGAAGGACTCGTGGTAGTCACCCGCCCATTCGATCTGCGTTTCGAGATAGATGAACTCGCTGATCAGAGTGCCGACGATCGGCACTTCCAGGGTGACGTGGAAGCCGAAGAGGCCCGGTTCACCTTCCTTCGGAACCAGGTCATAGACGGTGAATGGGAGTGGCCCGATTTTCGGTTTGAGGAGCAGAACTTCCGGTTCCGAGGTGACGTAACTCGTCCCGACGGCACTCGCCGCGCAGGCGGCCTCGTTGCTTTCGAACGTCGCGACCGGACACTGCGGAACGGCCTGCGGGTTGACGTTCAGGCCTTTGGGCAATTCCACCTTCACCCGTTTGGCCTGGTTTTCCCCGGAAACGTCACTGACGGTGAAGTCGGTGATGCCGTAGTTCGGATGCCCGGCGGCCTGCGTGTACATCCAGGAGGCGGGGCTGGAGAAGGTGCATTCCGAGGTCGGGGCCGGGGTCCCGTCGGTCGCGCAGGTCCCGGCTTCGAAATTCGCGATCCCGATCGCTGACGCCGAGCTCGCGGCGAAGGCCGAGATTGCGAGGGCGACCAGTGCCATCACGGCAGCGATCCCTACAGCGTTTCGTGCACTCCCCCTCATCGGAGACAACCTCTACCCACCTCTCGTCGATCGAAAAACAGCACCGTCTATTTGTGGCTGTTCTTCTTGCCCTTGTTGGCGTGTTTGGCGTGCTTCTTTTTGTGGTGGCGCTTCTTCTTGTGCGCCTTGTGCTTCTTGACGCCGCGGCAGCCGTTGCCGACCTGGAGTGGAGAGCGCTTCTTCAGCGAGGACTTGCCGTTCTGGGCGTTGAATTCGATCCGCGAGAAATAGCGCTTGGCGCAAACGTCTTTGGAGTTGACCAGGAGGCCCTTCTTGCCGCCTTGCATGGTCAGGGTGAATTTGCTCACCGGCACGTCGGGGATCGGCGCGAAGCTGGTCTGGATGCGGCTTTTCTTGCCCACCGACTTGATCACGCCGTGCAGTCGGACGTCGACCTGGCCCTGCAGGTCTGCGAGCAGGTCGGGCAGCGTGTGGTTCGAGGAGACCAGGTAGACCGGGCCGGCCAGTTCCTTTTCGAGCAGCGGCGAGGTGGCGCTCGCATAGCCGTAGACGGAGGCCGCCGGGCATTGGTTCGCCGCCAGTTGGACCCGCGTGCAGATCGTTTTGATGTGGGACTGGTCGAGCTGCTCGGAGGGCGGCAGCGTCACCGTCGCGGCAGCGATGTTGGCGTCGCCCTTGCGCGCTTCGAGGGTCGCCTGCAGAGACGGGTGGCCGACGCGCTTGGTCGCCTTGCGGCCACCGAGGAAGCGGATCGCAAGCTGCGGCTGGAATTCGAGCGCTCCGCAGTCGGAGGTCTGGAAGGTCGCCGCGGCGGTGTAAGAGCTCCAGGCAGACGTCGAGGCCGGATTCGCACCACCACCGTTCAGCGTCGCGGTCGATTGCTGCTTCGCGCAGCTGGTCGGGTTGAGGGTGAATTCCTTGCGGTCGAGGTTGAGTTCGATCTGGCGGATGCTCAGCTGGGCGCCGCCGAAGATGTCCGGGATCGGATCGGAGACCGCCGTCACCTGCGTCGTTTCCGGGTCGACGAACAGCGCCACCCTCACCACGACCGTGCCGAGATCGAACGGCCCGGCCGTGGCGGGAGTGACTATTGCCAGGGAGAGAGGAGCCCCGTGGTAGGGACCTGAGAGGAAGACCTTGCCGGTGATCGAGAGCGGCGTCGGGCCGGTCCCGGCCTGGACCTTCGCGACGCCGACTTCGCTCTGCGCCGGGCAGCTCGAGTGGGCCGCCTGTGCGGCGCCGCTGGTGCCGGCCGCCGCGGCGAGCGCACCGGCCGAGCAGTAGGGGATGCCCGCCAGCTTGCCGATCATCCCCGGCGCCAGCGCGACCGTCGCGGCTTTCAGCTCCTGCTGGCCGTTGCCGCGGCCGAGCGTGATGTGGAGCGGGCTGTAGGCGCCGGCCTTGTTGCTCTTGGGAGCGGCGGCGAAAGAGGGGGCGAAGGGGCGCGCGGCAAGGGTCGAGGCGCAGCCTCCCCCGCCCGGGGTGGCGTGGAGGATGAAGCTGGAGGTCGGCGTCGCCGCCGGGTTGCCCGACCACGGCGTCATCGCGGCGGCGCTGGTGTTGGGCCCGCAGGTCATCGGGCTGCTCAGCACCGCCTGCTCGCCGCCGACGAAGTTCAGCCGGAAGCTGGTGAACGGCACCTGCGGGATTTCGGTGATCTTCGTCGTCAGCTGCCCGGTGTTCGGGTCGGCGAAGACATGCCCGGCGAGCCGCACGTCGATCCCGTAGCGGTCGGAGTGGGCGTCGAGGAAGATCCGGTACTCGTTGCCGGACGCCGGGTCGGTGCTCAACTGCTTGGCGATGAAGACCGGGCCTTCGAGCAGGCCTTCGGGCAGCGCCGCCGAGGCGATCGCCGCCGTGCCGATCCGCGAGTTGGCCGGGCAGGTGATCGGCAGCGTCGAGTGCAGCGGGAAGTTGCCGTCGTCGCAGGTCGCGAGGTTGTTGGGTTCGGCCGCCGCCGAAGGATTGATCCCCATCCCGGGCGGCAGCGTCACCACCGCTTCCTTCGTCGTCGAGTCGTCCTGGCCGGTTTCCTGCTTGATGTGCGGTACCGCGACCGTCACCTGGGCGCCGGCGGGCGAGTTCGTTTCGTCGGTCCCCGCCACAACTTCGAGCGACGGCGTGTACGGGATCGTGTTGCAGTTTTTCGGCGAGGTGCCGGGCGGGATCGGCGACTCGAGCGCGGCGCCGGCGTCCTGTGGGAAGCGCGCACCCGCTTCGGCTTCCGCGTAGCTCATCGCCTTCAGGAAGGTCGAGTATTGGCTGCCCGATTCGAGGAACGCCCGGCCGTTGCAGGTGCTCGGCTCGGTGAGGAAGGTGCCGTCGCCGGCGCGCCCGTTGAAGACGAGGCGGTCCTTCAGGATCAGGCCTTTGACCAGTCCCTGCAGCGGACCGAGATTGAGCGGCAGCGCGTGCGGGACCGTGATCGTGAAGCCCTCGTGGTAGTCGCCCGCCGAATCGATGTCGCCTTCGAGGAAGACTTCGTTGCCGACCAGTTCGAGGCCGAAGCGGGCTGCCTGCCCCGGTCGCGGGACGAGGTTGAAGACCGGGACGGCGGTCACGCCCGCGATCGGCGTGATCGGCAGCAGGCCGAGGGCCGAGGCGGTGACCCCGCTTTCGCCGACCTTGGCGCCGAAGCTTTCGCAGCCGGACGCTTCTTGTTCGAAGACCGCGATCGGGCAGTGGCCGGTCGCGCCCGGGTTGACCGCGAGGCCGACCGGCAGGTCGACGCGGATGAACTCCGGTTCGTTGGTCGGCTGTTCGGTGCCCGGCAGCGGCAGGCCGAGCGAGCCTTCGTGGTGGACGATGAACTGGGTGAAGCCGAAGTTCGGGTGGGCGCCGGCTTCTTCGAAGAAGTATTTCCCCGCGTTGTTGCCGGGAGGGCTGCCGGCGTTGCAAAAGTCGGCCGCATTGGCGTCGGTGATCAGCGGTTCTTCCTTACAGGTCCCGGCCTGCCAACCCGATCCGACGGTCGGTTCGTGCGGATTGCTGGCTTCGATCACCGAGGAGGTGTCAGCAGCGGCAAAAGCGGGGATCAGAAGCAGCGTGAACGTGATCGCAAGAGCGATTCCGACGCAGGCCACAAAAAAAGTGATCCATACGTCGCCGTACGACGCATCTCTCCTCCAGAAGAGCATCCCGTCGATTACGTTACCCGAAACTTGGTACCCAAGTCAATATTTTTTGGTAATGTCGTTCTCATGGTCGGGCTGAACGGAGCGAATGGATACGCGAACGATGGGATCGGAAATGGAGTCGCCGAAGTGAACCGAAACGGAACCTCCCCCACTGCCATCGGCAACGGCAACGGGAAGCGCCCCAGCGGCGAATCGATCCCGGTGAACTGGGAGCGCCTCGCGCGGGCCACCGCCCATCCGTTGCGGATCTCGATCCTCGAAATCCTCGGGATCGACGGCGGCCGGGTCCTCTCCCCTTCAGAGCTGAGCCAGGAGCTGCAGATCCCGCTCAGCAACACGAATTACCACGTCACCGAGCTGGCCAAAGCGGACCTGATCGTGCTGGTGCGCCAGCGCGCTGTGCGCGGTGCCACCGAGCACTTCTACACGCTCCCTGAGGCTCTACCTAAGGTCGAGGCCGAGAGCGCCGGCGCGGTCGAGCCCATCGCTGCCTGACCCCTCGGCTTCGAGATCGACGTCCTCGACCCGGACGTCGATCTTCGTCGTCGCCAGGCGGCGGATACAGAGGAAGACGACCGCGGCGAGGATCAGGCTGGCGCCGCCGGCGCCGAGCCCGAGGCCGCCGCGGTGCGGTTCGACCGCCATCCAGTCAGCGAACGACGCGCCGAGCGGGCGGGTCAGCACGTAGGCGGCCCAGAAGGCGATGACATCATTGAGGCCGAACCAGCGGTGGGCGATGAACGGGATCGCGATCAGGCCGAGGAACATGAACCCGGAGCCGAGGTAGCCGATGTGGAGCGTGGTCGCGGTCATGTCGCCGCAGGCGGTGCCGAGGGCGAAGGTGGCGAGGACCGTCGCCCAGTAGAAGGCCTCGCGGCGGCGGGTGCGGATCGAGTGGATCGAGAGCGTGCCCTCGACCCGGTACCAGGCGTAGAAGACCGCGGCGAGGATGATCGCGTAGAGGATCGTCACCTCCAGATAGGGGACGCCGAAGCCGACGTGCAGGGCGTCAGCCGCCGAGGTGCCGAAGATCGCCACCATCACCACCACCGACCAGTAGGTCCAGGCTTCGTAGCGGTCGGTACGGAACTGGCGGCGCATCGTCCAGACCAGGCCGACGAGCATCAGCGGGATCGCGAGCGCCGGGCCGGTCGGCAGGCCGTTCAAGGCATCGGAGGTGGTCTCCCCCATCGCGGTCGTCGCGACCTTGGTCAGCCAGAAGAAGGCGATGATCACCGGGACCTTGGTCATCCAGGTGCCCGAGGTCGGGGTGTGGGGGCGGGTCGGGGAGGAGGAGTGTTCGGCCATGACGCGCCAAGGTAGGCGCGGGCGCTTAAGAGGCGATGAGAATCAGGGCAGCGGGCCGCCTGCGATGGCGACGACCGTGCCGATCGCGCCCGCGGCGAGCAGCACCTCGACGACGCCGCGGCGCAACAGGAGCAGCACGATCGCGGCGGCGGCGAGGACGAAGAACTGCCAGGTCTCCGCGAGGGCGCCGGCGAGCGGGATCGCCGAGCCGAGGATCGCGCCGATCGCCGCCGGGCCGGCGCCGGCGAGGAAGGCGCGCGCCGCCGGGTTGCCGCGCAGGCGCTCGAAGCGTCCGCCGCCGAGGAGGATGAAGGAGAACGAGGGCAGGAAGGCGACAAAGGCGGCGAGCAGACCGCCGGGGATGCCGTATGCGCCGTAGCCGACCGCGGCGACCGTAGCCACGACCGGGCCCGGCGTCACCTGGCCGAGCGCCACCGCGTTGAGGAATTCGGCGTTGGTCATCCAGTGGTAGGCGTGGACGGCGTCACCCTGCATCAGCGGCACGATCACGAAGCCGCCGCCGAAGGCGAGGCCGCCGACCTTGAAGGCGGTCCAGGCGAGGTCGCCGACGCTGCCCGTGGTGACGGCGGCGAAGGGAGTCGCGAGGTCGAGCTTGGCGAGCAGAGCGCTGGGCCGGAGCGCCGCGGTCTTGATCGCGACGAGCGGGGCGATGAGCGCGACCCCCTCCCCCGTCGCCCGCCGGATCAGCAGCTCGAGCAGGCCGCAGCCGAGCAGGACGAGGACCAGCCAGGGCCCGATCGTCGCCGCGGCGACGCCGCCCGCGGTCCCGTAGGCGGCCCAGCGGATCAGGGCGCCGTCTTCGCCGCGGGCGCGGGCGAAGCTCGGGCGCAGCAGGTCCTCCCCGGCGCGGACCGCCACCGCCGCGACCGCCGC
>JAOPZF010000074.1 GCA_025964255.1 Solirubrobacterales bacterium
ATGTCGAAGAGCCTGGGGACCGGGATCGACCCGCTCGAGGAGATCGACGAGCGCGGCGCCGACGCGCTCCGCTTCGGACTGCTGGCGATGTCCTCGACCCAGGACGTGCGCTACTCCGACGCCAAGGTCGAACAGGGCTCCGACCTGGCGAACAAGCTCTACAACGCCTCCCGCCTGATCCTGCTGAACGCCGCCGAGGTCGAGTCGGCCCCGCGCACCGCCCACGTCGAGGACCGTTGGCTGCTCTCGCGGCTCGAGAAGACGATCGGCTCGGTGACCGAGCGCCTCGAGGCCTTCGACTTCGCCCACGCCGTCCAGGAGTGCTACGCCTTCGTCTACAACGACCTCTGCGACTGGTACCTGGAGATCGTCAAGCCGCGCCTCTACGAGGGCGAGGAGGACGTCTCGGCGACGCTCCTCTACGCGCTCGAACGGGTCCTGGCGCTGCTGCACCCGACGATGCCCTTCGTCACCGAGGAGATCTGGGCCTACCACCCGGCTCGCGACGGCCACCTCGTCGTCCACGCCTTCCCCGACGCCGACGACTCGCTGATCGACGAGGACGCCGAGGAAGACGTCGCCGGGGCGATCGCCCTGACCCGCAACCTGCGCGCCTGGCGCGACATGGTCGGCGTCCCGGCCAAAGCGGTGCTGCCGGCGGTCGTCGACGGGATGGCGCCCTCGGAGTTCGTCGGCCGGCTCTCGCGCTTCGCCTTCGACGGCGTCGGCTCGCAGCCGGTCGCCTCGGTCGGCCCGGTCCGCGTGCTCGCCTCCGAGGCGCTCGACGCGGAGGCGGTCGAGGCCCGTCTCGGCGGCCGCCGCAAGGAGCTGCAGAGCGAGATCGACCGCGCCGAGCGCAAACTCGGCAACGAGGGCTTCGTCGACAAGGCCCCGGTCGCGGTGGTCGAGGAAGAGCGCGGCAAGCTCGATCGCTACAAGAGGGAACTCGCCGAACTCGAAGGGGCGTAAGCCGCGCCAAGCGGTTCGTGATGGATCCTAATTCCGACCTCTTTGACGCGGACGCCTACCTCGACTCGCTCGAGATGGTCGGCTGGAAGCTCGGCCTCGACCGGATGTGGAAGCTGACCACGGCGCTCGGCCTGCCGCAGCGCCGCTTCGCCTCCGTCCACGTCGTCGGCACCAACGGCAAGTCCTCGGTGACGCGGATGGTCGCGGCGCTACTCGAAGCGCACGGCGTCCCCTCCGGCGCCTGCCTGTCGCCCCACACGGCCCACTGGACCGAGCGGACGCTGATCCGCGGCGAGGAGATCGAGCCGGAGGCCTGGACCGAAGCGGTCGAGCAGGTCGCCTCTGCGGCCGGCGCCGTCAATCGCACGCTCGAGGAGGGCGAGGTGGTGACCGAGTTCGAGGCTGCCACCGCGGCCACCTTCGTCGCCCTGGCCCGCGCCCGGGTGAAGGGGGCGGCGATCGAGGCCGGCCTCGGCGGCCGCCTCGACGCGACCAACACGATCCCCTCGCGGGTCACCGTCCTCACCTCGGTCGGCCTCGACCACACCGAGTGGCTGGGGGAGACCGAGCTCGAGATCGCCGCCGAGAAGCTCGCCGTCTTGCGCGACGCCTCGACCCTGGTCCTCGGCCGCGTCTCCGACGAGGTCCGCACCCTTGCCGAACGCGTGGCGGAGGAACGCGCCGCGACCGTCGTGATCGCCCCCGAGGACCCCGGCCCGGGTGTCGAGGTCGCCGCCACAGGCCCGTTCCAGCGCCGCAACTTCGCCCTGGCGACCGCCGCGGTCGAAGCCTTCCTCGGCGCGGTGGACCCGGAGAAGGTCGCCGCCGTCGCCGCGGGCCTCACCGTCCCCGGGCGGCTCGAGCTGATCGCCGAGAGCCCGCCGACCTACGTCGACGCGGCCCACAACCCCGACGGCGCGGCGGCGCTGGCCGAGGCGCTGCCCGGGATCGCCGCCGGCCGCCCGGTCGTCGCCTGTCTGGCGATCCTCGCCGACAAGGACGCCCCGGCGATGATCGCCGAGCTCGCCCCGGCCCTGCGCTCCGTCGTCTGCACCGAGATCCCGCCGGAGGCGCTGCAAGGCCACGGCCGGCCCGGCGCCCGCTCGCGCCCAGCGGGGGAGCTCGCCGACCTCTGCCGGGCCTACGGCCTCGAAGCGAGCGCCGAGCCGGAGCTGGGGGCGGCTCTGCACCGTGCCACCGAACTCGCCTGCGGCACCTATGCCGGAGTCCTCGTCGTCACCGGTTCGCATTACCTGATCGGTCCGGCGCGGGCGGCTCAGGGAACTCTCACCGCACCCCCGCCGGGGGCTGAGGACTAACTGTGCGAGGATTCCTGCATGGATCGCAGCGCGGGCTCCGAACTGCTGTCGATGATGGCTCTGGTCGCCGCTGTTGTGGTGATCGTGATCCTCATCTTCTTCGGTGTCGGATACCTTTTCGGGAGGCTTTTCCTCTGAATCAGGGACCCGGCTGAACGTCTGAACAGGATCAGGCGTCCGCACGGCGAATACACTGCGCGATCCCCCGTCCCCGAGAAGGGGGTTAACCCATGGCACTAGCGATCTTCGGAATCACCAACTCCGGCCTCAATCTGGCCGCGACCCTCGTTCTGCTCCTGCTGATCGTCCTTTGGCTGGCGCTGATCGTCTACACCTTCCTCGACGCGCGCCGCCGCATCGGCGATCCGTTCCTGGTCGGCTGCGCGACGATCGCCTCGTTCTTCCCGTACATCGGCACCGCCGTCTACACGATCGTCCGCCCGCCGGAGTTCCTCGAGGACGCCCACGAGCGCGACCTCGAGATCAAAGCGGCGGAGCTCCGCGTGCGCCAGCTGCGCGAGTCGAGCTGCCCGAACTGCGAGTACCCGATCGAGAAAAATTACCTGCGCTGCCCCAACTGCCAGCGCCGGCTGAAGGATCCCTGCCCGACCTGCGGCGAACCGGTCGACCCGCGTTGGGGCCTCTGCCCCTTCTGCGAGACGGCGCTCGCCGGACGCGGTGGCGGCGAGCCCGAGGCCACCGGCCGCCGCGGCGGTCGACGCCGGGCCCCGGCACAGGCGGACCGGGAGCGAGAACGCGACCGCGAGCTCGATGAAGTCGCGCCGCAGCGTCGCGCTCGGAGCCCGCGTAAAAAACAGGCCGCCAACACCCCGAGCGGCAACACCGGCGAAAGTGAACGCGCCGCCGCCAAACCGAAATCTTCGGGCAGCCGCAAAGGCACCCGCAGCGCATCGAAAGACGCGCCGACCACCGAACAAGAACAAAGGAGCCCCAGCCGTGAGCCGGACCCTGATCCTCGTC
Organism: Solirubrobacterales bacterium; assembly: GCA_025964255.1. GTDB lineage: Bacteria > Actinomycetota > Thermoleophilia > Solirubrobacterales > 70-9 > VAYN01. The sequence continues at coordinate 3,270 of JAOPZF010000074.1, forward strand.
AAGCCTGACGCCTTCGAGCGCGCCCTGACCGGTGAGGTGATCGCCCGCTTCGAGCGCAAGGGGCTGCGTATCGCCGCGATCAAGTCGCTGACCGCGACCGAGGCGATCGCCAACGAGCACTACGCCGAGCACAGCGAGAAGCCGTTCTTCGGCGAGCTCGTCAGCTTCATCACGGGCGGCCCGCTGGTCGCGATCATCTTCGAGGGTGTCGAAGCGGTGAAGGCGGCCCGTCAGCTGATCGGCGCGACCAACCCGGTCGAGGCGGCCCCCGGCTCGATCCGCGGCGACTTCGCGCTCGAGGTGACCTTCAACATGGTCCACGGCTCCGACGCCGATGAGTCGGCCGAGCGCGAGATCGGCATCTGGTTCCCCGAGCTGTCCTAGCTTCGGGTTCGCCTCAGCGGCGGGAGATCCTCAGCAAGCTGGGGCTCGCATTCGAGGTCATCGTCTCCGGCGTCGACGAGCTCGACGCCGGGGATCCCGAATTCCTCGTGATCGAGAACGCGCGTCGTAAGGCGCGCGCGGTCGAGCGGCCGCGGGGCGCGGTCGTCATCGCCTGCGATACCGACGTCGTCCTCGACGGGGAGGTGCTGGGCAAGCCGGCCGACGCGGCGGAATCCCGTGCTTACCTCGAGCGCATGTCGGGACGCGCTCACACGGTGATGAGCGGACTGGTCGTGATCGCCGCCGACGGTGAAGAGCGCAGTGGGCTCGAATGCACCGAGGTCGTCTTCAAGGATCTGGGTCCAGCCGAGATGCAGCGTTATGTCGACTTCGGCGAGTGGGAAGGCCGCTCGGGCGGCTACGCCATCCAGACCCTGGGCTCTAGCTTGGTAGGGCGGGTGGAGGGCAGCATCTCCAATGTCGTCGGCCTTCCGGTCGGCCTGCTGTTCGAGTTGGCTCCCGAGCTCTTTTAGCGCGCCGTGAGCGCCCGATAAGCGCGCCGCAAGTGCCGTATGAGCAGGCGTTTATCACGCAAGCGAGGGATTTCCTGCGCCGCGTAGATCGATCACGGTTCGATTAGGCGCGTTTGGAATCATGGGTCGTTCCGGTCATCTGATGGAGGTCGTTCTGGTTACTAGACGGACAGACGTATGAGTTGGTTCAGCCGTATTTTCCGCCTCGGCGGGCGCGACATGGCGGTCGATCTCGGCACCGCAAACACGCTCGTCTACGTGCGCGGTCGTGGCATCGTTCTCTCCGAGCCTTCGGTGGTCGCGATCGACACCAAAACCGGACAGGTCCACGCGGTCGGGGTCGAGGCGAAGCGGATGATCGGCCGGACGCCCGGCAACATCACCGCGATCCGCCCGCTGAAGGACGGCGTGATCGCCGACTTCGAGGTGACCGAACAGATGCTTCGGCACTTCATCCAGTCGGTTCACTCGAATCGCTTCGCCCATCCGCGGGTCGTCGTCTGCGTTCCCTCCGGCGTCACCGGGGTCGAGAAGCGCGCGGTCGAGGAGGCCTGTCTCTCGGCCGGAGCCCGCCAGGCGTACCTGATCGAGGAGCCGATGGCGGCGGCGATCGGCGCCGGCCTGCCGGTGGCCGAGCCGACCGGGTCGATGATCGTCGACATCGGCGGCGGCACCACCGAGGTCGCGGTGATCAGCCTCGGCGGGATCGTCGTCTCGCAGTCGATCCGGGTCGGCGGCGACGAGCTCGACGAAGCGATCGTCGCCCACTGCAAAAGCAAATACAAACTCGCGATCGGCGCCCAGACCGCCGAGGAGGTCAAGCTCGAGGCGGGGTCGGCGGCGCCGCTGGCGACCGAGATCCGCACCGAGATTCGCGGCCGCGACCTGGTCAGCGGCCTGCCGAAAACGATCGAGCTGACCTCCGAGGAGATCCGCAAAGCGCTCGAGGAGCCGGTCGGCCACATCGTCGCCGCGGTCAAGGAGACGCTCGACCAGACGCCGCCCGAGCTGGCCGGGGACATCATGGACCGCGGCATCACCCTCGCCGGCGGCGGCGCGCTGCTGCAGGGACTGGAGCAGCGCCTCCACGACGAGTGCCAGATGCCCTGCCAGCTGGCGGAGTCACCGCTCACCTGCGTTGCAGTCGGCTCGGGCATCTCGCTCGAGGAGTTCGAGACGATCCACCGCAGCCCGAAGAAGTAAGGCGCCGACGGTGTACCGCAAACAACTCCGCCGCCGGAGGGCCGTGCTCGCGCTGCTGATCGTCGGCTCGTTCGCGCTGCTGACCCTCACCTACGGTCAAGGTTCGAACGGTATCCAGCGTGGGGTGACGGCCATCTTCACCCCGATCTCCTCGGTCCTCGACCGTGCCTTGAAGCCCGCGCGGGACCTGATCAACTGGGTCGACGAAACCTTCGACGCGCGGGGCAAGAACCATGAGCTGGAAACCGAAGTCCAGGCTCTCCGCAAGGAAGTCGTCGGCGCCAAGGTCGCGCTCTCGGAAAACGAAGAACTGCGGGCGCTCCTGAATCTCGAAAAGTCGGGCGCGATCCCGGCCGAAGACGGCCCGGTGACCGGGCACGTGATCGGGCTCTCGCCGACGGTCTGGTTCAGCACCCTGATGATCGACGTCGGCTCCGCCGATGGGGTGAAGGTCCACGACCCGGTGGTCAACGCCGACGGCCTGGTCGGCGAAGTGAATGCGGTGACCGGCGGCGCCTCAAAGGTGAGGCTGATCACCGACCACGAAAGCCGCATCGGCGTGCGGGTCGTCCCGGCCGGGCTGCAGGCACTGGTCAAGCCGACGGTCGGAGAACCGAACCGGCTCGTGCTCGGCTTCATCAACGGCGACAAAACTCTCCATAAAGGCGAGAAAGTGGTCACCTCCGGCTGGCACAGCGAAGACTTCGAAGGGCGCTTCCCGCCCAACATCCCGGTCGGCGAAATCACCGAAGCGTCGATCCTCAGGCAGAAGGCGCAGGAACAGGTGATCGTGCGTCCCTACGCCGATCTCCGCAACCTCAACGTGTTGCAGGTGCTGACGGGAGGGAGCCACGAATGATCCTCACCCCCAAAATCGTCGCTCGCCTGGTCGTCGTCGGCCTGCTCGGCGTGCTGCTGCAGCTGACCTTCTTCTCCCAGATCGAGCTCTTCCACGTCAGTCCCGACGTGCTGCCGGCGCTGGTCGTCGTCCTCGGCCTACTCGGCGGCAGCCTCACCGGCGCCGTCTCCGGCTTCGCGATCGGCTTCCTGCTCGACTGCCTCTTGATCCAGCCGCTCGGCGGCGCCTCGCTGGTGCTGATCGCGGTCGGCTTCGCCGCGGGCACCTTCCGCGAGCGCTTCGAGATCCACTCACGGCTCGTCGCCCCGCTCCTCTGCGCGGTCTTCACCCTGCTCGCCGAGCTCGGCTTCGGCGCGGTCGAGGCGATGTTCGGCATCAACACCGACGTCAGCGTCCTCGTCGTCCGCGACATGCTCGTCAAAACCGTGTTCGCCTTCTTCATCGGCTGGGCGCTCTACGCCGGCATGCGGCGCCTGGTGCGCCCGGCGCTGGTCGACGAGGCGACGGTGCGTCGCACCCGACGACCGACCGTGTTGGGAGCGTAGGCACATGTACCTGCGACCGGAGGACCGGGCCAGGCCCAACCGCATGGCGCTGCGGATCGCCGTCATCGGCGGTTTCGCCGTGGCGCTCTTCGGGATCCTCTTCTTCCGCCTCTGGGACCTGCAGGTCCTCGAAGGCGCGGTAAACCTCGCCCAGGCGAAGAGCAATCGCACCCGCTCGACCAAAGTCGTCGCCCCGCGCGGCGAGATCCTCTACAACAACGGCGAAGTGCTGGTCGACAACCGGACCAGCCTGGCGCTGCAGGTCGAC
>JAOPZF010000102.1 GCA_025964255.1 Solirubrobacterales bacterium
CCGAGGGTCGCGGCGGCGATTCCGACGATCCGCCCGAAGGTGTCGCCTTTGAGCAGCGAGACGCCGGCGAAGAGCTCGAAGATCCCGAGGAGCACGGTGATCCAGCCCCAGGCGTGGAGGCTGCCGATCACGTAGTGCGTTTCGTTCGCGTAGAAGTGCGCGTCACCGATCGCGCCGATGCCATAGACGATGTTCAAAACGCCCGCTATCAGCAGCAAGATCGCGACAAACGCGGCGCGGCCCATTCCTCTATCCATGGCTTCTGCCCTTTCGCTCGAATTCGGACCGCGCGCTCCCCGGCGGCGGCCACGTCTTGAAGCTATGGACCCGCGAGCCCTTTGGCGTCATTCGATACAGGTGATCCTCGGATTCGGCGAGCGGCCGAACCGACCCGGGCGCAACCCACCCGCCGGGGCCGCGCGGTTAGGATCGGCCTTCGACGCTCGGACCTTGGCGCTGAGTCGTCGAATGCCCAAGGAGGCAACGCGAAGACGAGCATGCTCGTCAGACCGACTTCTCCCAATCAGCGATGTCCGGACAGGAGTCGGCCGCCGACGCCCACCGGGAAGAGGAGTCGAGCGTGCCCGAAGACGAGGAGGGACGCCCTGCAATCGGGGGCGGCAGCGACGAGAGCGAGCGGCAGGTGTCAAGCCTCGCGGCGATCTCTCGCGAGATGGTCCGCATCTACAAAGTTCAGTTCGGCCGCGGCCCGACCAAAGCTCGGACGGCCTTTGCGGGCCCCGACCTGGTGGTCTGCACGCTCGAAGACAGCCTGACGCCGGTCGAGCGCAGGATGGCCGAGATCGGCGATCACGAGCGGTTGCGCGACCTGCGCCTCTACTTCCAGCACGTCACCGAGGGTCAGTTCCGCGAGGTGATCGAACGCTCGCTGGGCCGCACCGTGCGAGCGTTCGTCAGTGGGATGGACACCAGCAAAGACGTCTCCGCCGAGCTCTTCTACCTCGAGCCCGAGACCGACCGCGCCGAGACGGTCGAGATCGGCTAGCCCTCATTCGCGGCGCTCGCCTCGCCGCGATCGGCGAAGACCAAGCCGTTGCCCATCAACCCGGTGACCGTGAATACCCGCAGGACCGCGGGCGAGATGCTGTGCACGACGACCCGACCGCCTTCTTCTTCGCGTTGCCGATGCGCGCGTAGGATCACCGCGATCCCGGTGGAGTCGATGAAGGTGCAGTACCTGAGATCGATCAACGTCGACCCCGGGCCGGCCTCGTCGATCGCTCGCTGAAGCTGGTCGGTCACCGAGAGATCGAGCTCGCCGTCGACCTCGATCTCGGTCGCGCCGTCCGACAGTTGCCGCTCGGTCAGCTGCAACATCCGCGTCTCCCTTCCGTGCCCGCGTTGCGATGAGACATGACGTCCTCTCCGGAATCTCTTCTTCTCGGTTCGGAGTCCGCGAGCTCGCCGTTCGGGTCGAGCCACGTGCCTCACTGTCCATCCTCAGCGGCGTCCGCGTGCGGAGCGACGCCGAGAGCAGTTTAATCCGCGCCGGCGCTCGACTCAACGACGCCGCTAGGAAATTCCTCCCGACGCCGCCGCGAATAGGGCGTACCCTCCCAAGGAGTCAGTCGTTTGTCGGGAACATCCACCTGCCGTCCGCCTCGCGAGCGACCTCTGATCGGAAGGCAGGGATATGAGGAACCATGAACGACAGCGCGAAACGCGCCGCTGACGAGTCGGGGACGGAGACCACCTCCGATCTCGATGGCGGCAGCGGGCTCTACGCCGAGGTGTCGCGGGCGATGGTCCGCCTTTACAAAGAACAGTTCGGTCGCGGGCCGGTGAAGGCGAAGACCCGGTTCGCCGACCAGGACACGTTGCTCTGCAGCCTGGAGGGGAGCCTCACCCCCGCCGAGAAGACCCTGGTCACGATGGGCGAGGACCAGCGCCTGCGCGACATCCGGATGTTCTTCCAACACGCCTGCGAGCCCCAGTTCCGCCAGACCATCGAAGAACTGACCGGCCGAAAGGTCCTCGGCTTCGTCAGCGGCATGGACACCGGCCGCGACATCTCGGCAGAGGTCTTCTACCTCGAGCCCGCGGCCGACGGCTGATCGTCCGTCGCGATCGAGTCGACCCGGTCGGGGTAGAACGCGACGTGGCCGGCGATCTCGTCCACCGCCGGATACGGCGACCGGTACTCCCAGACCGCGTTGGCCGAGCGCTCGCCGCCCGCCGGCACGCTGTAGTAGTTGGCGTCGCCCTTGAAGGGGCAGTAGGAGGAGTGGTCGGTCGGCTCGAGCAGCGAGCGATCGACGTCCTCGAGTGGGACGTAGGCGACCGGCTCGTACTCGGCCTCCCGCAGCGTCAGCGCCCGCTGGGTGTCGGCGACGATCTTGCCGGCGACGGTGACCACGACCCGGTCGGCGTTGGGCTCGATCGTGATCGGATGGTCGGGGGCGGGCTCCATGATCTTCTTCTCGGACATCGTCAGCTATCAGCAGCCTGTTCGAAGCCGCCCTCGGCACCGAAGCCCTGGACCGACTGGACGTCGATGACGACCGCGACCCCGGCGCGGTCGGGATCCTGGCCGCGCTCGCCCTCGATCATCGCCGCGTAGACGGCGTCGTCGGCGGAGGGGTCGACGTGGGCGAGGCCGTGGATGGAGAGGAAGAGCGGCCCGGGACCGTCGGCGCCCCCGTAGTAAAGGACCGAGACCTTCGGGTCGTCGGCGATCGCGGCGACCACCCCGCCCTCGGCTTTGCGCGACCAGAAGGCGAGCTGGGTCGGACCGTGGACCTGGAGGCTGCCGCGGAAGGAGAGCCCCACGTAGCCGTCGTCTCCCGCGTAGCCGAGCACCGCGGTTTTGCCGCGCAACGCGGCCCCATCGATCGCTTCGGCGATCTCGCCGCTGAGGTCAAGCTTGTCTGCCATCCGTTGATCCTTTCGAAGTCTGAAAGAGCTGCCTCAGAGAGAGTGGCAAACCCGAGCCTCGGTCTCCTTCTTCACCGTCACCGAGGCCGGTAGGCGGTCGTGAGGACCGAGATGTCGACCTCCGTGGGGAGTGCGCCGGCCGCGTCCCCCTCGAGGTCATCCGAGGTCACGTGTCGCGCGCTGGGAGTCATCAGCACCAGGTCGGCGGCCTCGTCGGGTGACAGGCGCGCGGTGTACTCGGTCGGCACGGTGTGGAGCGCGTCGAAATGGGGGTCCAGCGTCCGCTCCAGTCGTTCCTCCTTGGCCGGGTCGATGCCCACCATCCCTTTGATGTGGTGACGCAGCTGACCGAGATGTCGGTCGGTCGGTCGCGTCACCACGAGCATCCCGTCCGGGCGCAGGACGCGATGGAACTCGGCGGCGTTCCGCGGCGCGAAGACATCGAGGACCAGGTCGACGGAGGCGGAGGACACCGGGATCGGGCCAAAGAGATCGCAGGCGATCACGGCGGCCCGGGGGTGCGCCCTGGCCGCGGCGCGTAGGGCGTAGGTCGAGGAATCGAGCCCGAGGCCTCGTGTGGTCGGCAAGGCATCGATCACCGCGGCGAGGTAATTCCCGGTGCCGCAGCCGGCATCGAGGACGATGCTCGGCGGCGGCACCTGGTCGGTGGCGAGGCGAACGACCTCGGCGAGGATCGGCGCGTAGATCCCGGTCCCCAAAACCCTCCGTCGAGCCTCCACCATCGGCGCGGCGTCACCGCTTGTCGGCCGCACGCCGGCGATCAGGCTCGCGTAACCCTGGCGGGCGATGTCGAAGCTGTGGCCATTGAGGCAGCGGAGGCCGGCGTCAGCGCGCGACAGATCCTCCTCGCAGACGGGGCAACGAAGGATCGGGAGGACTAGATCGAGAGCGGACGAATGAGATTCGGGCACAGGCGTTCGCCGGAAACTACTGCGGGTAGGCCCAGATCAGGTCAGCTCAGCCACGCGGAAAACTCCTTGAGGGCGTCGGGGATGACGTAGTAGTAGGCCCAAAGGCCCTGCCGCTCGGAGCCGACGATGCCAGCGTCCCTCAGCTTCTTCAGGTGGTGGGAGACGGTCGGTTGGGAGAGGTCGAAAAGCGGCACGAGCTCGCAGACGCAGACTTTTCCGGCGTGCTTGCGGAGCACGTCCACCAATTGCAGGCGGACCGGATCGCCGAGCGCTTTCGCGATCGCCGCCATCCGTTGGGCCTGATCGCGCTCGACCTCGGGGTAGACCACCGGCTCGCAGCAGGGGGTCCCCGCGGCGCGCTTGGTCTTCGGTGCCATCTCCAGATCGATGCTCATCTATTTACATATATCTATTGAACTTACGTTTGTCAATACGTAGGATGGCGCCATGGCGACCGGCCGACTCTCGACCACCGATCGTCTCCTGCCGCTCTGGATCGGAGTGGCGATGGGCGTCGGGCTCGGGCTCGGCGCGCTGATCCCCGGCCTCGAGAGCGGCGCGTTGTCGGCGGTCGCGATCGGCGGCACCTCACTGCCGATCGCGATCGGCCTGCTGCTGATGATGTATCCGGTGTTGGCCCGGGTCCGCTACGAGGAGCTCGGCCATCTGCGCGGCGAGCGCGGCCTCTTGGTCTCCTCGCTGGTCCTCAACTGGGTCATCGGCCCGGCGCTGATGTTCGCCCTCGCCTGGCTGATGCTCCCCCACGATCCCGAATACCGGACCGGGCTGATCGTCGTCGGCCTCGCCCGTTGCATTGCGATGGTCCTTATATGGAGCGAGCTCGCCTGCGCCGACCGCGAGGCGACCGCCGTGCTGGTCGCGATCAACTCGATCTTCCAGATCGTTGCCTACTCCCTGCTCGGCTGGTTCTACCTCTCAGTCCTGCCGGGCTGGCTCGGCCTCGACACCGAAGGCTTCTCGGTCGGGATCTGGGAGGTGGCCCGCACCGTCCTGATCTTCCTCGGCATCCCGCTCGCGGCCGGGTACCTGACGAGGGTCGTCGGCCTGCGACGCAAGGGCCGGGACTGGTACGAACAGACCTTCCTGCCGCGGATCGCGCCGATCACCCTCTACGGCCTCCTCTTCACGATTGTCCTCCTCTTCGCCCTGCAAGGCCATCAGATCACCAGGCACCCGCTCGACGTGGTGCGGATCGCGCTGCCGCTGCTCGTCTACTTCGCGCTGATGTTCGGGATCGCCTTCGCCTGGGGGCGCGCGTCAGGCTACGGCTACCCCCGAACGGCGACCCTGGCGCTGACCGCCGCCTCGAACAACTTTGAGCTCGCGATCGCGGTGGCGATCGGCGTCTTCGGCGCGACCTCCGGCGAGGCGCTGGCCGGCGTCGTCGGGCCGTTGATCGAGGTCCCGGTCCTTGTAGGCCTCGTCTACGTCTCGCTGTGGCTGCGGGGACGATGGTTCGGACCGTCGCCGGAGCCGTCGGGAGCGGCGGGCTGATGGCCAACGCCCTCTTCGTCTGCCTCCATAACGCGGGTCGCTCGCAGATGAGTCAGGCGCTGTTCGAACGCGCCGCCGAGGGTCGCCACGACGCCCGCTCGGCGGGCACCACACCCGGCGATCACGTCCACCCGGAGGTCGTCGAGGTGATGCTCGAGGTCGGCATCGACCTGGCCGATCGCATCCCCCACGAGCTGACCGAAGACGACGCCCGTTGGGCCGACGTCGTGGTGACGATGGGCTGCGGCGACGAGTGTCCCTACATCCCGGGCCGCCGCTACGTCGATTGGGATCTGCCCGACCCGAAAGGCCGGCCGATCGAGGAGGTGCGCGCGACCCGCGACGAGATCGAGAGGCGGGTCGGCGAGCTGGTCGCGGAACTGAACGGCTGAGACGCCCGACAGCGCCTCAGCCGACCTGCACCGGGTGGCGGACGACCGCCCAAAAGAGGTAACCGTTTTTGTTGAACGGAACGGTTTCGGGCTGCCTCTGGCCGGTCTGGTCGGTGGCGCGTGCCCGCAGCTGGTAGCTACCGGGGCCCGGCGGGGTCCAGTCGAAGCTCCAACGCACCCACGCCTGGGGGACGTTGGGTGACTGCAGCTTGGCCGGATGCCAGCCTTCGGGCGTGGGCCCTGAGGGTCCGCTCCGGGACGGATTCCCGCCGGCTCCCGTCGGCACCGCGGCATACGCCGGACCGACGGACGTGGAGACGGCCTCCGGGTAGATCTCGACCCGCTTGATCGTCCCGCTGCCCGACCAGGATCGGCCGTGCAGCCGGATCGTCTTCCCGGCGGGCAGGGCGGCGGGCATCGGCAGCTCGAAGGCGCTCTTCACCGCCTGCTTGGTCAGCGCCGGCGAGTCGGCGGGGTATTCCGAGCCGATCATGCGGTACTGGGTGGTGTTCCAGGGCGAGTAGAGAGGAACGTCGGCGACTTCGATCTGGCCGAGCCACTTGGTGCTCGCGACGCCGACCCAGCCGGGGACGACCAGCCGCAGCGGACGGCCGTGGTCCGGGGGCAGGGGTTCGCCGTTCATCCCGTAGGCGAGGAGCGCGTCGTCGAGAGCCTTCGCGACCGAGAGGGGACGGCGGACGTGCCCTTCGTTGACGCCGTTCGTGATCACTTCCGAGTCGAGTCCCTGCGGCATGACGTCGACGGCGCTCGACTTGATCCCGGCCCTTTCGAGGACCTCGCGCAGAGGGACGCCGTGCCACTGCGCGACCCCGACCGCGCCGAGCTTCCAGGCCGAGCCGGGCGCCGGGGTCCGCTGCTGGGAGCCGAAGAAGCTGCGGCCGTTTCCGGCGCACTCCATGAACGCCGTCCGGGTTTCGGAAGGCATCTTGCGCAGCTCGCTCAGGGTGAAGGAGCGTCCGTTCGGATCCTTCAGCCCGCTGCCGAACACGTTCAGCCGATACCTCAGCGGGTCGATCGCCTCGGTCGCGGTGTGGTTGCGGACGAAGAACTTCTCGACCGGCGTCAGGTAGCCCTCGTCGGCCATCGCCGGCCATTTCATTTCGGCGTTGGTCCCCAGCCGTTCGAACCATTCTTCGGGCAGCTTCTTGACTATCCCCTGCGGCACCGGAAAGGCGGGTGCCCTGGTCGTACGGAGAAAGCCGCCGCCGGCGAGCATCAAGGAGCCCGCGGCCCCGAGCTTCAGGAGCTGCCGTCGTGAGAGACCGTGCTCGCGCTGGAGCTTGCGATCGAGCTGCTCATCGCGGGTGTCGAAGTACTCGGCTTCATCGGTAAGTGCCACCGTTGCCTCCTTGTCCCCAGAGTGTGTGAGAGACAAAGTTAACTAAGACAGTCTAGAAAGTCGACTATCTCGGCCTAGACTGCCGCGACGATGCTCGGTAACGCGGTCCTCGGTGCGGTCATCGCCTTCGCCCTCGCGGTGTTGACCACCCCGGTCGGAGTCTCCGGCGCTGTGTTCCTGATCCCGGTCCAGATCAGCATCCTCCACACCCCGAGCCCGTCGCTGACGCCGACGAACCTGCTCTACAACGTGCTCGCCACGCCGGGCGCGTTGTGGCGCTACTCGCGCCGCGCGCCGATCCGCGCCCCGCTGACCGCGACGCTGGTCCTCGGCACGCTGCCCGGCGTCGTCGTCGGCGCCGTGCTCCGGGTCGAGGTCCTCTCCGGGCCGACCGCCTTCTACTACGTCATCGCCGCCGTCCTCATTCCGCTCGGCGCCTGGCTCGCCGTCGGCCGCGCGCCGACCGTGGGCCGCACGCCCCCCTCCCCACGCAGTCCGCGGATCGTCGTCCTGGCGCTGCTGGTCGGGGTGATCGGCGGCATCTACGGGATCGGCGGCGGCTCCCTCCTCGCCCCGCTCCTGGTCGCCGTCGGATTCACGATCGCCGAGGTCGCCCCGGCCGCGCTCGCCTCGACCTTCCTCACCTCGATCGTCGGGGTGATCGCCTACGCCGTCCTCAGCATCCGACACAGCGGTTCGATCGCGCCGGTCTGGGTCGTCGGCCTGGCGATGGGCGCCGGCGGCCTGCTCGGCGGCTACGTCGGCTCAGGCCTCCAGTCGCGTCTACCGGAGCCACTTCTGCGCCGCGGCCTCGGCGTCCTCGCCCTGGCACTCGGGGTGCGGTATCTCGTGACCGGCCTCAGCTGATCGCGACCGGGACCGCCGAGGCGGCCCGGGCCGCCCCTCGTTTCCGAGGAACGACCCGGGGCTCCGTCCGCTAGGAGACGCGGACCTTCTGGGTGCTGGTCGTGACGCCGGGGATGGCGACGAACAGCGTGTACTGGCCGTGCAGAGCCTTGGTGTGCCGGAGGCGGAACTCGCTTCCGAGACGCCCCGTGCCGTGAGCGACGACCTTGTGGTCGCGCACGAGCTCGAGCACCGTGCGGGAGCTGGTCTTCGCTCCGGAACCGGTGCACTTGACCTCTTGCTTCCTGCCCTTGGTGACGATCTTGCACTTCACCATGGGCGTTGCGCCCTGCGGGCCGCGGGGGCCGGTGGCACCCTTCGGACCGGCGGGGCCGGTCGCGCCTTTCGCGCCGGCGGGGCCGGCAGGACCGGTCGCGCCGTTAGATCCATTCGCACCGGCAGGGCCGGGTTCGCCCTGCGGACCGGCAGGACCGATGGCCGGAGGTTCGCCAGGCGTTTCGCTGACCACCTCACCGGACGTTTCGTTCAGGATGACCTTCGGCGCACGCTGAGCGTTGCCGAATTCGAACATGTTGTCGACGCTGCCCGAATCGATGTCCTCGGAGCCGGCACCGATGCTCGGGAGGCTCCAGTTCTGCTCGACGAACTTGATGATCGACGACTGCTCGGTGAGCGTGTTGTCGATGTAGTTCGATTTCGCGTACGGCGAGATCAGCATGAACGGAAGCCGCGGACCGAGGCCGCAGCGATTGTCGTGCTCGACCAGCGAGCTGGCGTTTTTGAACTGGCACGCTTCGGCACCGTTGAGCTTGTCCGCCGTGGTGTGCGACGGGAACAGCGTCGGGCCGACCTGATGGTCATACCAACCATCGGAATCGTCGTAGGCGATGAAGATCGCCGTGTTCTTCCAGTACTGCGAGTTCTGGATCGTGTTGATCTCTTCGGTGAGGAACTTCTGTTCGTCGAGGGGATCGGAGTTGCCCGCGTGGCCGTTCTCGGCCGCCGGAGGCTTCAGGAACGAGACTTGCGGCATGTTTTCCGCTTCGATTGCTTTTTTGAACCAGGACAGGTCGTACTGGTGGTTGACCCGTTCGGACCATTTGGTCGTGGTCGGATCGCTGTGACCAACTTCGCTCACCGAGCTCGGCGAAACGTGCTCGAGGTTGGCGGTGCTCGTGTAGTACTCGAAAGGCTCGTGGTGCATCACGTAGCTTTTCTGGCCGGCACCGCCGACGTTCGCCATTTCCTGACCGCAGACCGGCCGACCGGCTACATGCGAGCTCGGTTCGAAGCCGCCCTGGAACCAGCCCCAGGTGACTCCCCGTTCATTCAAGAGGTCACCGATGTTGCGACCCGTCATCGAGGCGGTCGAGCCTTTCGGCAGGCTGACGGTTTCACCTTCGAGCGAGACGCTTTCCAGTTCTGACCCTGGGTTGGAGCACTCGTCATAGCGGGGTTCGGTGTCGCCCTGCATGACGCCGCCGCCGACTCCGCCATTACCGCCGGGGCCGGGTTCGGCGCCTTCGGTGTCACCGCTGATCAGGTTGATCGCGCCCGGGGTGGACGGACCGAACTGATTGTTGTAGGAGTTGTCGTTCAGCGCGTAGTGCTGCGCGTAGTTCCACAGTGCAGTCACAGTGTTACCGTCGTAGTAATCCATGACGATCCCGTTGCGGCCGTAGTTCCGTTTATTTTTTTCGGTCGTCTGTTCGCATTCGTGACCCTGGGTCTTCTGGACGAATTCGTCCATCAGCCCGTTGTGCTCGGCTTCCTGCTCAGGCGTGTAGCTGTGGCCTTGGTCGCAAGTCACCGCTTCCGCGCGGCTGAGGCGTTCCGGGTTGAACTCATTCGGGTTTTCGGTCAACAGGGCATGACTGAGGCCGTTCACCGCCGGCGTGCCCGGGGCTGCCGTGAACGACGGTTCGCCGGCGCCGTTGGCGGCCACCGGGTAAGTGCCGAAATAGTGGTCGAACGAAATGTTCTCCGGGAAGAGAACGACGACGTGTTCGATCGGCGTCGTCGGGCCCGGCAGGGCGGCAGTCGGTGCCGCGCCGGACATCGAGATCCCGAGGATGGTCGCGCCGGCGACCATCGCAGTGGCGCCTAACGCCAACAGCTTCTTGCGCATACGCAATCGAGGCTCCTTAGGTTGTTTCAGTAGCTACCAGTGCGCGTGACGCCCAGACACGGCACGCCGCCGGATCCTCTTTCAGCCCCGGACCGGGGCTGTCACGGCGTAGTTACCAACTTGTGACCATCGCGTGAAATACACGGACGTTCACAACTCGCGTCGGTGCGGTCCTCACGGGGTTACATTTCTTCAACAAACTCCGCGCGAGCGCGAATAAAGATGGCCCGATGTCAACCCGACGGTCCTTCCGCCGCCCGGGACGCCTCCGAGGCCTGGCGCTCGTCGCAGGTGTGCTCGTCGTCGTCGCCATCGGCGTCTTCATCGGCTCGGCGCTGGCTCCCTCCCACTCGGACGGGCAGTCGGGTGGCGGCGTCGCCTCGGAGGGCCCCGCCCACGTCGACAACCCGCTCGCCGGGCGCATCACGAAGGTCGTCGGCGCCGATGCCTCCGCCGCTCGCTACGGCGAAGAAGTCGCCGCGCTCGAGGACTTCGAAGAAAACCTTGCCGGCGAAAAGATCTCCGATCTCTCGCCGATTCCCGCCGCCCGATTCCAGAAGCCGGTGAAGGAATACAAGGCCTACGCCCACGGCTGGATCGAACGCACGATCCGCGATGCCAAGGCGCTCCGCATCACGCTCGCCGGCGGCTCACGGGCCGGCGCCCAGCGCGCCTGGGAGAAGGCCTGGGGCGACTACATGCACCTCGGCGCCGACTACGGGCTCTTCGGCGAACTCGAAGAAGAACTCGACGGCACCGCCGGCGGGCCTCGGACCTCGCCCTCGGACCCGAGCTTCGTCGGCTTCCGGCGACTCGAATGGGGCCTATGGACCGGCCGCCCGCTGCGCTCGCTGTCCTCCTACGACGATCGCCTCGTCCACGACCTGAAGCGGCTGCGGGCGGCGGTCCCGTGGGTCGAAATCGACGCTCTCGACTACGCGACCCGCGGCCACGAGATCATCGAGGACGCCCAACGCGACCTGATGAGCGGGATGGACGTGCCGTGGAGCCACCAGGGCGTCCTCGGCACCGCAGCGGCGCTGGCCTCGGTCGAAGAGGTCTTCCACACGCTGAAACCGCTGCTCTCGGGCCGCGAGGACACCGAGGGCGAAGTCGGGAATTGGCTGCTCCGACTGCACCGGCTCTTCGACTCGATGCGCCATCGCGGCAGCTACCCGACCCTGACCCAGATGGGTGAACGGGAACACGAGCAGTTCAACGGCTACGTCACGGGGGCCCTCGGCGCCCTACAGATGGTGCCGAGCACGCTCGAGACCGAACTCTACAAAGCACCCCCGAGCATCGGAGGCAAAGGATGAGCCCGCTCGACCGTCGTCAGTTCCTGGGCCGTTCCGCCGCGGTGGTCGGCGCCGGCGCGATCGGCCTCGGCGTCGGCGCCGAGGTCGCGTCCGGTTCGTCGACCTCGGAGCCGAGCGCCGAGGAGGCGGCGAACCGCGTCCTCACCGACGAACTCGCCGCGCGCAGCGGCTTCGACGGCTACCACCAGGCCGGGATTCTGACTCCGCGCCAGCAGAACGCCGCCTTCATCGCGCTCGACGCGATCGCCCCGCGCCAGAACGAACTGATCGAAGCGCTGAAGGAACTCTCTTACCGCGCCGCGTCGCTCACCCAGGGCGGCGGCGTCGCCGAAATCGAGATCGATGACCCGCCGCCCGACAGCGGCCTGCTCGGTGATTACAACGCGCCCGACGGGCTGACCGTGACGATCGCCTTCGGCTCGACCCTCTTCGACCACCGCTACGGCCTCGCCAATGCGAAGCCCCCGCAGCTGGTCCCGATGCCGGCCTTCGAAAAGGACGGGCTCGAACCGGACCGGTGCCACGGCGACGTACTGCTCTCGATCTGCGCCGATCACCGCGACACCGTCGTCCACACGATGCGCGAGCTGATGCGCACCACCGCCGGCGTGCTGACGCCGCGCTGGCGGATCGACGGCTTCCAGAGCACCAAACGCGGCCCGACTCCGCGCAGCAGCACCCGCAACCTGTTCGGCTTCCGCGACGGCACCGCCAACCCGGACCCGACCGACGCGAAGCTGATGGACGAGCTCGTCTGGGTGAAGCCGGGCGCCGGCGAACCGGCCTGGACGCACGGCGGCACCTACCAGGTGGTCCGAACGATCCGGATGCAGGTCGAGTTCTGGGACCGGGTCGGGATGTTCGAGCAGACGAACATGATCGGCCGCGACCGCGTCACCGGCGCGCCGCTCGGCGGGACCCACGAGTTCGAAAGCCTCCGCTACGACCTCGACCCGCACGGCAAGCGCATCCCCCTGAGCGCCCACATCCGCCTCGCCAACCCGCGCACCCCGGCGACGCAGAACCAGCGGATCCTACGCCGTCCCTACAACTACGACCGGGGGCTCGACGAAGCCGGGAACCTCGACCAAGGCCTCCTCTTCGTCGCCTTCAACCAGGACATCAACCGCCAGTTCGAGACCGTCCAGAAGCGCCTCGAGGAAGAGGAAATGGCCGACTACATCACCCCGGTCGGGGGCGGCTACTACTTCACCCCCCGCGCCGCCCAGTCCTCCGGCGACTGGGTCGGCTCCGGCATGTTCACCGCCTGAGCGAGGCGCGCCGGCGTCAGGTGAGGATGTTCACAGCGCGGGCGACGACCAGCCCGAGGATCGCGAGTGAGATCAGCGACTGGAGGGCCATCGCGATCTTCGCCCACGGGACCAGCGGCATGACGTCGGTCGGGCTGAACGCGAGGGAGTTGGTCATCCGAGATAGAGGTAGTCGATGAACAGCGGCCGCCAGCCCGGCGGTCGGCGGCGATCAGCACCAGCAGCACCAGTCCGATGACGCCGAGGAACCACCTGGACTCGGGCCGAACCCCCGACGGGAGCCACCCCGTGAGCAGGACCGCGAGAGAGCCATCGGCCAACGACGCTCACCTCTGATCTGATCGGGAGCGCTCAAGGCCGATCGACGCTATGCGACCCGACGAGCGCCGTCAATCGACCGGCGGCTAGGCTGGATCGATGGCACATCCTTCTGCCGACGAAGCGACTCGGCTCGGTCGCGAGGACTCGAAAGAGGCGATCGAGATGGCTCGGGCCGGGAGCCCGATGTATCCGATCGTGACGATCGCCGACGGCGACGACCACAGGGAGCAGACCACCGGGTTCCACAAGCGGTGGTGGCGGCAGTTCGACGAAAAGTGGCCGGAGTCCGTGCGCGAGGCCTACAACGACGCCTTCACGCGGGAGCTGGCGGCCGCCAAGGTCGCGGTGGTGGAGCTTCAGTTCGACGGCGCCAACGGCAAGTGGACCAACGTCGGCGTGGTCGACCTCGAACAGTGGGAGCCGACGTTCCCGTTCGACCCGGAGAGCACCGGGTGGGTGAAACAGGACCCGCGTTCGCGGGTGGGCTGGCGGCGGCGGTCGATGCTGCGCAAGATGTTCTCGCGGAAGAAGAAGGCCGAGCTGGTTTAGGGCCTCTTCGCCCAGCTACCCAGCCGGGCGAAGTGGGGGTGGACGCGACGACGCTCAGGAGGCGAGCGCTTCGGCTTCGTCGGCTTCCATGCGTGCCAACATCGCTTCGAGCGCCGCGTATTCGGCACCTTCGATCGCCTCTTCGGCGAAGGCGATCGCTTCGACGGCGTCGAGCTCGCCGTCGTCGGCCCGATTGGCGAGATGCTTGGCGTCGAGATCGGCCTTCTTGTCGGCGAAATCGGCGCGGACCCGGTCCATGTGCGCGTCCCAGCTCTGCTGGATCTCGTTCCAGCGCCGGATTCCGCCCTGTTCCACGTCGACGGCGTCCTGGACGGCCTTCGAGGCCTTGTCCTTCGCCGCCGCGTCGACGTCCTTCACCTGCTGCTCGAGCGTGGCGCGATCCTTGGCCGCCGCGGCCTTGACCCGATCGGCGGCGCGCTCGGCGCGCTCGGCCGGCGGCCCGGGTGAAGCTCGACTCCTCGGCCACGGCGACGAAATAGCGCAGGTGCCTGATGTCCACGCTTCGAGGCTAGGCAAAGGATCCGTGCCCCTCTTCGGCACAGTCCACAGTCGACGCGGCGGCCGCTGTGGAATGTCCACAACGGGACCGGGCAATCCGAGATCTAGCCGAGGTCGAAGACGAAGCGCTGAAGCACCTGCGCCCCGGCTCCGGCGGCGACGCTGTCCTCACCGTGAGCCGCCGCGGCGACGGTGACCGAGCGCCAGGAGGAGCGGGGACGGTGGCGCTCGATCGTCGCGGCGACCGCGTCGAGGTAGTCCTGTTGGTGGCGGGCGAAGTCGGTGCCGGTGAGGACGACGTGCTGGACGTCCAGCGTCTCGACCAGGTTCAGCGCGCCGACCGCGATGACGTTGGCCGCTGCCTCGATGTCGCCCGTCGCGATCGCCGCGTCGTGGACCGCCTCGACGCAACCTTCGCGCCCGCAGACGCAGCGCGGCCCGTTGATGTCGACGACGGTGTGGCCGAACTCGCCGGCGTTGGTGTGGGCACCGCGATAGGCGGCGTCGCGCAGCCAGAGGCCCGCCCCCACCCCCGCCTCGATCAGGATCAGCGCCGTGTCGGCGGCGTCGGTGCCGAGCGCCCAGGCCTGGCCCGCCGCCGCGGCGGCGACGTCCTTGTCGAGAACGATGGGCATCCGGAGCGCCTCGTGGGCGAGGTCGCAGAGCGGTACGTCGTGCCAGCCCTTCAGCGAGTATGCGTCGCGGACGATGCCGCGACCGTGGTCGAGCGGGCCGATCATCCCGATGCCGACACCGACCAGCGCCCCCCCTTCGCCGTCGATCGTCTCTCCCAACTGCCCGACCCCCTCGCGCACCCGCTCAATCAGCGCCTCGGGCCCGAAGTCGGACTTGAGATCGAACCAGAGCCGCTCCCCCACGTTGCCGCGCAGATCGACCTGCGCCAGCCGCACGCCGCGCCGGGTGACGTGGACGCCGACCGCCTGGCGCGCCGCGTCGCGCATCCGGTAGACGGTCGCCGGCTTGCCGACGCCGGCGCTGCGCGTCCCTGCCGTCTCGACCAGCCCTGCATCGGTGAGCCGGGTCAGCACGTTGGAGACGGCCTGCGGGGTGAGCTCGGTCTGGGCCGCCAATGAGGCCCGGTCGACGGCCTCCCCGCGCCGCGCCGCGTCGAGCACCAGCACCTCGCTGCGCCGCCCGATCCGGTCCGTCCCACCTCGCGTCGTCATCGCCAGAGAGATATTACGCAATGCCATTGCTAAATTGGGTCGGGTGTTCCTCACCCAGAAGCGTGTCGCCATCTTCGCCCTCGCCCTCGGCGGCTTCGGCATCGGCCTGACCGAGTTCGTCACCTTCGGCCTCTTGCCGCAGATCGCCCGCGACGTGACGCCGGGGCTCTTCGACACCGACCGCGGTGAGGCGCTCAGCCACGCCGGCTGGACCGTCTCCGCCTACGCGCTCGGGGTCGTCGTCGGCGCGCCGACGCTGGCGGTGCTGGGCGCGCGGATGAACAAGGTGAAGTTGCTCGCCTTCCTCCTGATCGGCCTCGCCGCCGGCAACATCCTCTCGGCCTTGGCGCCGAGCCTCGGCCTGCTCCTCGTCGCCCGCTTCCTCGCCGGCATCCCCCACGGCGCCTACTTCGGCGTAGCCGGCCTGCTGGCGGCGGAGATGATCGGCCCCGGCGCGCGCTCGCGCGGCCTCGCGATCGTCCTCTCCGGGTTGACGATCGCCAACGTCGTCGGCGTCCCGGCGATCACCCGCCTCGGCCAGCTGACCAGTTGGCGGCTCGCCTACGTCACCGTCGCCGTCGTCTTCATGATCGCGATGACGATCGCGGTCCTCACTCTGCACGACCCCGGCGAGGCGACCGATTCCTCGCCGCGTGAGGAGTTCGGCGCGCTGCGCTCGCGCGCCGTCTGGCTTTCCGTCGCGGTCGCGGCGATCGGCTTCGCCGGCTTCTTCGCCGTCGACAGCTACCTCGTCCCGGTCACCACCCACAGCGCCCACCTCAGCAGCGCCGTCGCGCCGTTTGTACTGGCGACCGTCGGCCTCGGGATGACCGTCGGCAACGCCGCCGGTGGCGTGTTCGCCGACCGGCGCCCGACCGAGAGCCTGCTCGGCGGCCTCGTCGCCCTCGCGGTCGCGATGTGCGCGTTCGCCCTCGTCGCCCACACCACCGTCGGCCTCTTCCTCACCGCCTTCGCGGTCGGCGCGACCGCCCTCTTCATGGGCCCGCCCCTCCAGGCGCTGCTGATCCGCGCCGCCCCGAAGGCGGTCCTCATCGGCCCGGCCCTGAACCAGTCGGCGATGAACACCGCCAACGCGATCGGCGCCCTCGCCGGCGGCGCGGTCCTCTCGGCAAACCTCCCCTACACCGCCACCGGCTGGGTCGGCGCCGGCCTCGCCCTCGGCGGCCTCGCCCTGGCGCTGGTCGCCGCCAAAGCGATGACCTCGTTCCGGAGCGCCCCGATCGACGCACCGGCGCTCGAGTAACGGTGCCCTTCGCTACTTCCCCTTTATATGAGGGGGAAGTAGCGAAGGGCGTGCGGCCTTCCGTGCTTTTTCTACCTCGTCGGGATGGATCTGGATGACGGGGACCTCGTGGCCGACGTCGTTGAGGTACTCGCGGAAGGCGAGGACGCGGGCTCTTTGCACATGGGATCAGCCGATATAAGGGGTGGATGGCTTCTCTGCGCGTCGCGATCGTCGGCTACGGCCTCTCCGGCCGCTGCTTCCACGCGCCGCTGATCGCGACGATCGACGGGCTCGAGGTGGCGATCGTCGTCACCTCGAACGCCGAGCGGCGGGGAGAAGCGGAGCGCGAACACCCTGGGGTGCGGGTCGTCGACGGCTACAAGGAGGCGCTCGCGGGGCGGCCCGACCTGGTCGTCGTCGCGGTGCCGAACGCGGGGCACGTCGAGATCGCGAACGCGACGATCGACGCCGGCGTGCCCTTGGTCGTCGACAAGCCGCTGGCGAGCAGCGTCGGCGAAGCGGAGGGGATCGTCGCCCACGCCCGCGCCGCCGGCGTCCCGCTCACGGTCTTCCAGAACCGCCGCTGGGACTCCGACCAGCTGACACTACGACGCCTCCTCGATGAGGGAGCCCTCGGCGAGGTCACCCGCTTCGAGTCGCGCTTCGAGCGCTGGCGGCCCGCGCCGAAGGTTGGCGCCTGGCGCGAGGAGCTCGGCTCCGAGGAAGGCGGCGGCGTCCTGCTCGACCTCGGCTCGCACCTGATCGACCAGGCGATCGACCTCTTCGGACCGCCGACCCGCGTCTACGCCGAGGTCGCCGCCCGCCGCGGCGGCCCGGCCGACGACGACGCCTTCGTCGCCCTCACCCACCCCGGCGGGACGATCAGCCACCTCTGGTGCTCTGCCGTCGCCGCCGTCCCGGCGGCGCGCCTCCGGGTCCAGGGGACCGCGGCCGGCTTCGTCGTCGCCGACCTCGACCCGCAGGAGGCGAAGCTCCGCGCGGGCGAGCGGCCGACCGACGCCGACTGGGGCATGCCGGCCGAGCCCGAATACCCTCGCCTCGTCCGCGGCGAAGAGTCCGAACCGGTGACCCCCGAGCCCGGCGACTGGCGCCGCTTCTACGAGCTCCTCCGCGACGCCCTCACCACCGGCTCCCCGCTCCCAGTCGACCCCGAGGAAGCCGTCGCGACCCTCCGCGTCCTCGACGCCGCCCGCCGCAGCGCCCGCGAGCGCATCGTCGTCCCCCTCGACCCCTAGCCCGTAGGTTCGAGGACGCGGTCGACGAGGGCGTCGACGAAGGGGCGCGAGACTTTCGTGCCGGTCAGGGCGCGGTAGACGATCGGGCCGATCAGTGCGTCGAGCGTCGTGTCCGGGTTGAGGCCCGCGGGTAGTTCGCCCTCGGCGATGCCCCGTTTCAGCAGCGCTCGCTCGCGGGCGCGGCGCGGGTCGAGGTAGCGCTCGTGGAAGAGGGCCGCCGTCTCGGCGTCGTGCTGTGCCTCGCCGAGCAGCGCCAGCAGGATCTCGCCGGCGTCATCTTTGGCGAGGAAGCGGGCGAGGGCGCGCAGGTAGCCGCGGACGGCGTCGACGACCGCGCCGTCCTCGGGGATCTTGAGCCGGCGGTCGGCCTCCTCGACCAGCGTGTCGAGGAGGATGTCGATCTTCGACGGCCACCAGCGGTAGATCGTCTGCTTGGAGACGCCGGCGCGGGCTGCGATGCCCTCGACCGTGACGCCGCCGAAGCCGCGCTCGATCAACAGCTCGTCGGCGGCACCGAGGATGGCGAGCCGGGCGTCCTCGTTGCGCCTGTGCGGCGCCCGCCCCTTCGCAGCGCGACTCGCCGCGATGTCCTTCGTCGCCATGGTCGCCGGATCCTAGTCTCACCCCCCGTCCTTTCCCTGCCGTTGGCGCCTGCCGGCGCGCCGCCGAGATGCTCCGAAAACTTCTCGTTTGCTCCGGTTGATTCTGGGTAGCCGAATTGAGTTGCGGTAGGGAGCCGCCACAAACGTCAGGAGGAGGTCCGGACATGGATTCAGGAAAGGCCGGCCGGCGGCGGTTCACGCTGCTGCTCACCGCGCTCTCAATTGCGATCGCCCTCGTCGTTGCCACCACCGCGCTCGCCGCGGGTGGCCGGGGAGGGTCACACAACAGGTGGTCGGGCGGACCGCCGAGCGGCTCAGGGCCCGGGGAGTCGGGTGGTTCGCCTCTCTACATGAACCCCCACCTGCCCGTTCAATTCCGCGTCAAGGATCTGCTGTCGCGGATGAACCTGCCGGAAAAGGTCGGCCAGATGACCCAGGCCGAGCGCGCCCCGATCGAAGGCGAACCGGCGCAGCTGACCGAACTGAACGTCGGCAGCGTCCTCTCCGGCGGCGGCTCGGTGCCGACGCCGAACACGCCGGAAGCGTGGGCGAACATGGTCGACAAGTTCCAGCAGGCGGCGCTCGAAACGCGCCTCCACATCCCGATCATCTACGGGGTCGACTCGGTGCACGGGCACGGCAACCTGTACGGGGCGACGATCTTCCCCCACAACATCGGGCTCGGCGCTACGCGTGACCCGAAGCTGGTCGAAGAAGTCGAGGCCGTGACCGCGGCTGAGACGCGGGCGACCGGGCCGCAGTGGGTCTTCGCGCCCTGCATCTGCGCGCCGCAGGACGACCGCTGGGGCCGCACCTACGAGGGGTTCGGCGAGAGCCCGGCGCTGGTCGAAGAAATGGAGACCGCGATCCGCGGCTTCCAGGGCCCGCCCGGACATCTGAGCGAACCCGACCACGTGCTAGCGACGGCGAAGCACTTCGCCGGCGACGGCGACACCATCTACGGGACCAGCACCACCTCGGGCTACAAAATCGATCAGGGCGTCTCGATCACCGACCGCCATGAATTCTTCGAAAAAGCCCTACGCCAGTACATCCCGGCGGTGCAGAAGTACGACGTAGGCACGGTGATGCCGTCCTACTCGAGCGTCGACTGGACCGAAGACGGGATCGGCAACCCGATCAAAATGACCGCCGAAGGAGGGCTGATCACCGGCTTCCTGAAGGAACACCTCGGCTTCGAAGGCTTCGTGATCTCCGACTACAACGCGATCCAGCAACTGCCCGGCGATTACGAAGAACAGGTCAAGGCCGGCGTGATGGCCGGGGTCGACATGTTCATGGAGCCCGAAAGCTATAAAGAATTCGAGGAAACGCTGCTGAAAGAGGTCGAAGCGGGCGAAATCCCGGAAAGCCGGATCGACGACGCGGTCTCGCGGATCCTCAAGGCGAAGTTCGAACTGGGCCTCTTCGAGCACCCGTTCACCGACCGCTCGGGGATCCCGGAAATCGGCGACCAGGCCCACCGCGAAGTGGCGCGTCGCGCGGTCGAGGAGTCGCAGGTGCTGTTGAAGAACGACGAAGGCGCACTGCCGATCCAACCGGGCGGTGACGTCTACGTCGCCGGCTCGAACGCGAACAACATCGGCAACCAGGCCGGCGGTTGGACGCTGACCTGGCAGGGCGGCTCGAACAACCCGACCCCGATCCCGGGGACGACGATCCTGCAAGGGATCGAAGGCGCCAACGCCGGTGGCACGACCACGTTCAGCGAAGGTGCCACCGAACCGGTGCCGAGCGACGCGACCGGCGTGGTCGTCGTCGGCGAGACGCCTTACTCGGAGGGCTATGGCGATGTCGGCGGCCCGCAGTGGGCATTCGACGAAGGCGACGAAGGCAAACCGCGGCCGCCGAAGACGATGGAATTCTCGGCTGCCGACAAAGCCGCGATCGACAAGGTCTGCGCCGAAGCGGCCAAGTGCGTCGTTGTCATCGTCTCCGGTCGGCCGTTGATCATCGAACCGGCGCAGCTGGAAGAGATCGACGGCCTGGTCGAGGCGTGGCTACCCGGCAGCCAGGGAGAAGGGGTCAGCGATGACCTCTTCGGCACCACGCCGTACACCGGCAAGCTGTCGGTGAGCTGGCCGAAGACGCTCGATCAGGAGCCGATCAACGTCGGCGAACCCGAATACGACCCGCTCTTCCCGTTCGGCTTCGGGTTGAGCACCGGGCCGGGCGGCGGCCATGGCCACCATCACCATCACCACCACGGGCATCACCACCACCACCATCACCACCACGGGCATCACCACCACGGGGGCCATCACCACTGATGCGCTCCCGGCATCACAGCAAACCGAATCGGTCTTGGACAGGCCGTGGAAGGAGGCACGATGACTCCGGTAAGCAACTGAACGGAGTCATCAGATGAGATTTGAAGATCAGCGCATCGCGATCCTGGGCGGCACCTCGGGGCTCGGGCTCGCGACGGCAAAGGCGGCGGCCGCCGAGGGGGCGGCCGTCGTCGTCGCCTCGGCGACCGCCGCCCGGGTCGAGGGCGCGCTCGCGCAACTGCCCGACTCGGCCGAGGGGCACGTCGTCGACCTGCTCGACGAGGACGCTGTGCGCGGCTTCTTCGCCGCGGTCGGCGCCATCGACCACCTCGCCTTCACCGCCGGCGAGTCGCTGCAGCTCGGGCTCGTCGCCGAGACCTCCGTCGCCGACGCCCGCCGGGCCCTCGACCTGCGGATCTGGGGCGCCTACACCGCGGTCAAGCACGGGGCGCCGCGGCTTCGCGAGGGCGGCTCGATCGTCCTCACCTCCGGCAGCGCCGGGCCGCGACCGGGTCCGGGCTGGGGGGTCGGCGCGCTGATCTGCTCGGGGATCGAGGGCTGGGCCCGCGCGATGGCGCTGGAGCTGGCGCCGCTGCGGGTGAACGTGGTGCGGCCGGGCGTCATCCGCACCGACCTCTGGGACTCGATGAGCGAGGCCGACCGCGCCGGGCTCTACGAGGGCGTCGCCGCGCAGCTGCCGGTCAGCCGGGTCGGTGAGGCCGAGGACGTCGCCGCGGCCTACCTCTACCTGATGGCCAACGCCCACAGCACCGGCGATGTCGTCACCGTCGACGGCGGCACGCTGCTCGTCTGAGCGACGTGCCGCTGACGAATTCAGGCGGAGATGGCTTCGACGACGCGCACGTCGGGGTCCTCCGCCGCCACCTCGCGGGCCGCGTCGGCGAAGGCGGTGATCAGCCGCGAGCGCCGCGAGGACTCGGCCGCCAGCAGCACTTCGTCGGGCGCGGCGTCGGTGACCGGCACGTAGACGACGTCCGGGCGCGTGTAGTGACGGGTCGCCGACAGCGGCAGGACGATGATCCCGTGTCCCGCGGCCACGTACTCGAGCTTCTCCTCGACCCCGCGCAGGACCGTCGTCCGCGTCGGCCCGGTCTTCACCGGTTCGAGGTAGCGCAGATGGTGCTCCTCGGCGATCTCCGCCTCGAGCACCGACTCGCGCCCCGCCAGCGGGTGGCCGGCGGGGACGGCGACGAGCCGCCGCTCCGTATATAGCGGCGTCAACCGCAGCCCGCGCACGTCGATCGGCCGTCTCACGTAAGCGACGTCGACCCGCCCACCAAGCACCGCCTCCTCCTGGTCGTCCCACTCGAGCCGCTGCACCTCGACGCTGACCCCCGGCTCGGCGGCGGCGAACCGGCGCACCGCCTCCGTCGGCATGATCCCGGTGCGAAAGCCGACGACCAGGGACCTCGACCCTCGGGCCGCCCGCTGGACCCGCCGCCGCGCCGCATCGGCACTCGCCAACAGCGGCCCCGCGTCCTCGAGCAGCTGCCGCCCCGCCGGCGTCAACGACACCACCCGCCGGTCCCGCACCAACAGCGCCACCCCGAGCTGCTGCTCGAGCGACTGGATCTGCCGACTCAGCGCCGGCTGCGCGATATGCAGATCCTCCGCCGCCCGCCGAAAGTGAAGCCGTTCGGCAACCGCGATAAAGCTGCGCACCTTGACCAGATCAAGCTCGCTGATGCCCGAATCGTATCGGTGCCGCTCACCACTTCAGCTCGATCTCGAGCTCGCTCTCCTCGCTGCCGGTCTCGAACTCGACCTTCCAGTCGACTTTCTCAGGGATCGCGATCTTGAACTGCATGCCGTTGCGGTCGAACTTGACCTCCTCGCCTGCCCCCGCGAGGAGATTGGCGATGCGGCGCAGGCGGGTCGCGGCTTCATCGCGGGTGAGGGTCTCGCGCTGCTCGACCTCGAACGTGTCCATCGGCCTGTTCCTCTCGTTGTATGTGCACTGCGACATCCGCCGTCTTCCCCGCTGCCTCTTCCTCCGCACAGTCCGCGCCGATCGCCAGGCGGGCCACGTCGACCCGCTTCTCGCCGCCCGCGACGAAGGCGTCGAAGGCGCCGAAGACATCGTCGCGGTCGACCCCGAGGTCGAGGGCGAAGTGGTTGCGCGTGCCCGGCGGGACGCAGGCATAGGGCAGCCCGCGCTCCGACGCGACCTCAGCGAGGACCGCGATGCCGCGGGGGAACCGGTCGACGCGAGGAACGCCGCGAACACGACGGCCCCCGCTCCCAACCCCAACGCGGAGCCGCGGCCGCACGGCGGGCTACTCGTCCCAATGCGCCGTCGCGATCAGGTCGACCGTCGCCCGGCGCGCGGGCACGGAGGTGCGCGCCGTCGAATCCATGCTGCTCATGCGTCGACCTCCAGTCTTCGGAATGGGTCTGAGTCGAAACTACGGCGCGGGCGGCGTCCGCGAATCACCACGATCGGGCGATAGCGCCGCCCGGCAGATCTCGACCGCCTCGTGCCGCGAGGAGACGCCGAGCTTCAGGTAGGTCGAGCGCACCTGCGTCTTCACCGTGTTCGGCGAGACGATCAGCTCGTCGGCGATCTGCCGGTATGAGAGGTGGCTCGGCAGCATGCGCAGGACGCGCAGCTCGGCCGGGGTGAGGTCGGGGAGGCTGCTTGCCGAACGACGAGTGACGGCGGCGTCGATCTCCTGCAGCCAGGCGGCCGGCATCGGGGCGTCGCGCAGGTCGGCGAGCCGCAGACGCGCCGAGGCGAGGAACTGCGAGGCGATCGTCGGCTCGTTCAGCTCGATCGCCGTCGCCGCCAGCGCTGCCGCCGTCTCGACTACGAACCAGGCGCCGAAGCCGCGCACCCGGGCGAGCAGCGCCCGCGCCGCCGCGGCGTCGGCGAGCGCCTCGGAGCGCCGCTGGTCGGCGGCGTTGACGTAAGCCGAGACCGCCATCGCGAGGGCAACCGAGGGGCGCGCGATGAGCCCCGCTCGGTCGACCCCGGAGCGCGCCTGCGAGGCGAGGATGCGGGCGGTCGGCCAGTCGTCGTCGGCCGCAGCGAGCAAGCTGAGTTGGGACAGGGCGAGGATCTGGACCAGCGGCACGTTCCAGACCGAGGCCCGGCGCGCCGCGTCCGAGAGCGCCTGATGGGCGCCGTCGCGATCGCCCGAGAGATGCGCGGCGACGCCGGCCATCAGGTCCGCCATCGCGCCCCAGCGGCTCTCCTCGGGAAGCGCGGTGCGCGCCAGCTCGGCGGCCGTCGCCATCGCCGCCGTGCCGCCGCGAGCAAGCGTCGCGTCGATCAGCGCCAGTCCCGCCGGCACGTCGGCGGCGAGGCTCTCCGGCGCGTCGAGATGGGCGCAGGCGATCGCCGCCCAGTACTCGGCTTCGTCGCCGTCGCCATCGGCGAGGTGGCCGTGCGCGAGCGTCAGGCTGAGGTGCGGATCGCGGGCGGCGCGCTCGAGGCCGATCCGCTCGATCCAGCGCTGCACCGTCGCGTGGCGCCCGGTCGTCTTGAAGCTCGGCACCGCTTCCCAGATCAGCCGGCCGGCGCGCTCGAAGTCCCCCGCGGCGATGGCGAAGTCGACCGCCCGTTCCGGGTCACCGTCCGCCTCCGCCCAGCGCGAGGCGCGCAGGTGGAGCGCCGCGACCTCGCCGCCGTGGCGCCGGCCCAGCTCGGACCGCAGCATGTCGGCGAGCAGCGAGTGAAGGCGGAACCACTCGTCGCGCCGGTCGAGTGGCACCAGCAGCATGTTGCGGCGCGCCAGCTCGGCCAGCCGCGCCCCCGAGCCGTCGGCCTCGAGGACGAAGTCGCAGAGCTCGCCGCCGAGCCGGTCGAGGAAGGAGACGCGGGTGAGGAAGTCGACGTCCTCGGCGCTCAGCGTGGCGAGCAGCTCGTCGCGAATGTAGTCGACGAGGTTGCGCTCGTCGCCGCCGAAGCCGGCATCCGGCAGCCAGGCCTGGGGGGCGCCCCCGCCGCGGGTCATCCCGGCGAGGTAAAGGGCGACCGGCCAGCCCTCGGTCTTGACGACGATCGTCTCCACCTCCTCGGCTCGGGCGGCGACGCCCGCACCGGCGAGCAGCCGCCGCGCCTCCCCCGGCGTCATCATCAGGTCGCGGGTCTCGAGCACGGTGAGGCGGCCTTCGGCGCGCAGCCGGCTGACGTGGATCGGGGGCACCGCGCGCGTCGCCAGCGCCAGGCACGAGCCGTCGCCGACGCCGCCGAGGAGCGCCTCGACCAGGCGCAGGCTCGCGGGCGAGTCGAGGTGCTCGAGCTCGTCGAGGACCAGCACCGCCGGGACGACGCGCCCCCGCAGCGCCCGTTCGAGCCGCGGCACGACCACGTCGAGGTTCGGCCGCGAGGTCTGGATGCTGTCGATCACCGCCGCCTCGACCGGCTCGATCGGCTCGAATGCTTCGGCGATCGCGCTCAGCAGGACGGCCGGGTCGTCGTGGGCGGCGGTGAGCGCGACCCAGGCGAAGGGCCGCGGATCGCTCCCCGCCCACTCCGCGAGCAGGACCGACTTGCCGTACCCGGCAGGCGCGTGGAGCAGCACCGCCTCGGTGTTGGACGAGCGCAGTCGATCCGTCAATCGCGATCGGGCGACCGTCTCGCGGTGGCCAGTCTCGTTTTGTCCTACGGAGTCCACGGCCAAACGATCCACCTCCCCGTGAGGACGACCTTGGCTCCAATTGCTAAGAGAAACCTAACCCGTACCGGCGCCGCCCGCAACGGCACATTTGGCCAAGGCATGAGGCGATCACTGGCCGAACGAGCCAACGGCGCGGCGGGCGGCGGCGAGGTCGCTCGGGTGGACCCAGGCGTCACCGAAGACCTCGGCCCGGGTCCCGGCCGCCGCTTCGCGCAGCGGGATCGCCCAGCGGTGCTCGAGCAGGATGATCGCCGCCGCCGCGCCGCGCGGGAGCCGGTCGGCCAGCGACCAGGTGCCCTCCGCCATCGCTTCGTCCGCGCGGTCGGAGACGAGGAGCGCCTCGACCACGGCCCCCGGAAACTCCTCTGGGTCGGGCGGGTCGAGCCGACGGAGCCCGCCGTCGGGATCGCGCCGCACCCGCAGCACGTCGAGCGCCCGCACCGCGTCCTGGGAGTGCAGGTCCTGCAACTCGGCGGCGAGCATCCGCTCGGAGCCGGGCTCGTCGAGGCCGATCAGCAGGACCTGAACCGGCCCGAGGACGTCGCCGAGGCCGCCGGCCATCGCCTCACCCTCCGAGCAGGCGCTCGCGCTCGTCGGCGAACTGGCGGTCGGTGAGCACCCCCGAGTCCAGCAGCACCTTCAGCTTGGCGAGCGCGTCGATCCGCGCCTCGGCTCCGCCGGCGTCGATGACGCGGCGGCCGACCGGGGGCGTCGAGGGGCGATGGTGCGCGGGGCGGCCACCGGCGACCTCAAGCATCCACGCCGGCAGGAGCGTTCTCGGTCTGCGCAAGGTGCCTCCCTCTCTCGGCTCGGTCCTCCTTAGCGACATCTCAGCGGAAGACGGCGCCGACCGCATCGCTAGATCTGGGTGAACTCGCCTCGGCGGGGAGACGGGATCACCCCATCTGAGTGATGCGCAGCCGACGCGCGCTGCGTACGTTCGTCCATGGCCTCACGGCCTCCAGCCCCCCAAGGTAGCCGGCAGCCCGCCGCCGGCGCCCCCACAGCCCAGAGCGCCCGCCCGGCCCGCGACACCGGGTGGGCAGCCGGGCGAGGGCGACCACATCAACCCTTCATCGTCGGCTGAGCCGCGGGACCGGATCCGAGGGATGCGGCGGTGGCTGAAGACTTTTGGTCCCCGGGGGAACCAGACACGTTAAGCGAACGGTCATTGGACCAACGCCGGCCGTTCCTCGCATCGCAGGCGCCACAGCTCGGGCGGCGCACCCGCCTCGGGGCGGGGGCGGAACGATGGGTAGGCGGGGCGCGGTGGGGCTTCGATTCGGCGCTCGACCGCGACCATCACCTCTCCTGCCATCGCGCTGAGGGCGCGGAGGCTCTGGTGGCGGTTCTGGCGGGTGCCGAGGTCGACCTCGGCGAGGGCGTCGAGGCCGACGAAGCGGAGGGCGTCGATCATCATCGCGATCTCGACCCCGTAGCCGACCGGGACCGAGAGGCGCTCGAAGAGGTCGCGGCGGATCGCGATCTCGCCCGAGAGTGGCTGGGTGAAGCCGGAGAGCGAGGGGAAGTGGAGGTTCAGCAGCGGCCGGGCGACCAGCTCGGTCACCCTCCCCCCTTCGCCTTCCTGGGTCGAGTCGCCGAGCGCGAAGGGGCGACGGAAGGTGCCCTTGACCAGGGCGAGGCTCGGGTCGAGGACCATCGGTCCGAGCAGGCCGGTGACGAAGCCGGGGTCGAAGTCGATGGTGTCGGCGTCGAGGAAGACGAGCAGCTCGGCGCTCGTCGCCGCGGCGGCCCGCCACATCGCGTCGCCCTTGCCGCGAGCGCGCCCGAGCTCCGGGCGGATCGACGACTCCGAGAGGACGCGAGCTCCGTGCTCGCGGGCGACCGCTGCGGTGCCGTCGGGCGAATCGGCGTCGACGACGAGGAGCTCGTCGAGCAGCCCGGCTCCCCGGAGCGGCGCGATCGCCTCGAGGATCGGGCCGATCGTCGCCGCGCATTCGCTGGTCGGGAGGATCACCGCGACGGTCCTCGTCTTCGCCGCGAGCAGCTCGGGCAGGCTGAAGTCGCGACCGTCGTAGCGGCGCTCGCCGAGCCAGCGCGCCAACTCCAGGTCGCGGGCGAGGCCCCGCTCGGCCCGTCCCTCGGTGCGCGCCGCGGTGACGACCGAGACCGGGCGCAGGCGATGGATTGCGATCCCGGCCGCGGCGAGCCGGTCCTCCAGCTCCTGGTCCTCGAGCGCCGCCATCCAGGCCATCCCGCCGGCCTGCCGGTAGGCCCGCGGGGTGACGCCGAGGCTGGCGCCGGAGAAGTGGGCGTGTTCGGCGGGGCCGCGGGCGGCCGCCTCGGCGGTGCGCACGGCAAGGTCGGCCTCGCGCCGGGCGAGGACACCGTCGGGAAGAGCCGCCGCTTCGTCGGGGTCGAGGCGGATCTCGCCGCCGATCGCCTCGGCGCCGCCCTCGATCGCCTCCAGCTGGCGGGCGATCCAATCCGGCGCGACGCGCGAATCGGCGTCGGTCGAGGCGAGCAGGCCACCCGCGCGTCCCAACGATTCGAGGCGAGCGCAGCCGACGTCCATCCCGGTCGCGCGAGCCGGCCCGGCGCCCTGGCCGGGCCCGTCGATGACGTGGATGACCGGCCCGCCCAGGCGCGGCGAACCGACGCCCGACACCGGGTCGCCCGGGACCTCGTCGCTCGCCGGATCATCGATCCGACGTCGCGCGGCCTCGACCTCCGCCGCGGTCCCGTCTTCGCAGGAGTCGAGGACGACGACGACCTCGAAGCCCTCCAGCGCGACCTCAACCTGGCCGGCGAGCGCGTCGAGGCAACGACCGATCCACAGCTCCTCGTCCCGGGCGGGGACGACGACCACGGCGCGCACCGTCGCGGCGGGCGGCGGCAGGGCACGGCGGGCGGCGGCGCTCAGCTCCACTTCGCCCGTTCCTCGATCAGCTCGCGGCCGCGTTCGTAGGCGGTGTCCTCGCGGTGGGTCGCGACCCCGACGATCTCGCCGCCCCGCCCGTACCAGCAGGCCCAGGCGCCATCGTCGCCGGATTCGAAGCGCGAGTCCTCCCAGCCGTCGCCCCAGCCGACGTACTTGATCGTGCGCTCGCCGATCGTCGACCAGAAGCCGGGCGCGACGCTCCACTCGGCCGCGACGCCGGCCATCGTCTTCCCCGCGACCTCGCCCATGTTCAGCGCCTCGCCCCAGTGTTCGACCCGAAGTCGGCGGCCGGCCGCGGTGTTGAAGGCAAAGGCGACGTCGCCGGCGGCGAGCACGCGAGGATCGGCGGTCGCCATCGAGGCGTCGACCTGGACGCCGTCTTCGACCGCGAATCCCGCCGCGGCGGCGAGGCCGTCGTTGCGCTCGACGCCGAGCGCGAGGAGGACGCGGTCGACGACGACCTCGTGGCGATCGGTGAAGCGGGCGCGGGTGGCGCGGTCGCCCCCCGGACGGAGCTCCGCCAGCTCGGCTTCGGCGAGTAGCTCGACGCCGAGCGATTCCAGCCAACTCGTGATCTCCGCCGCAACCTCGGGGCCGAGGCGTTCGATCTGCGGCGCGGCCTCCAGCGTCGCCATCGTCACCGCGACACCGCGCATCGCCAGTGAGGCGGCAGCCTCACAGCCGATGAAGCCCGAGCCTGCGACGACGGCGCTGTCGCCGCGGCCGAGCTGCCCGAGGCGCTCGGAGTCGCCGATCCGGCGCACGGTCTGGACTCCGGGTCCGTCGGCCCCGGGGATCGGCGGGACCAGCGGGTCGGCGCCGGTCGCGAGCAGGAGCCGGTCGAACGGATGCTCCTCACCCTCCACGGTGCGAGCGACGGTCGCGCCGAGATCGATCGCCGCCACCTCCGCCCCTGTCACCAGCTCGATCCCGTGCTCCTTGTACCAACCGGGATCGGCGAGCGGCAGCTCGTCCCGGCCCGACTCGCCGCGCAGGAAGTCCTTGGTCAGCGGCGGCCGTTCGTAGGGCGGGTCGGCCTCGCGGGCGAGGATCGTCACCGCGCCGGAGCCGCCAGCCTCGCGGTACGCCTCGGCCGCCGCTTTCGCCGCCGGTCCGCCGCCGACGATCACGATCCGCTCCGCCCCGCTCATCGCCGGCACCAGCGGTCGAGCAGGTAGTCGGACTCCGTGTGGCTCGCGTCTAGGACGAGCGAGGTGCGTTCGTCGAGGATCCGGTGGACGTCGTTCCCGGTCAGCTCGCGGCGCGGATCGGGGTGGCGCCAGTGGACGGCGAGCAGCGTGCCGCCCGGGGCGAGCGCCGCCTCGATCCGGCGGATGCCGTCGGCGAGGAGCTCGGCGCTCCAGTAATAGAGGACCTCGGCGCAGACGATCGTGTCGAAAGGGCCCCCGGGGGTGCCCTCGGGGAGCTTTCGCTCGAGCAGCTCGACGTTGGTCGCCCCTGCCTCGTCCAACCGCTCGCGGGCGCGCGCGAGCGCGGTCGGGCTGAAGTCGACGGCCGTGAGGTGGGACGCGCGCGGGGCCAGCATCGCGGTGAAGACGCCGACCGAGCAGCCGAGCTCCAGCGTGCGGCCGGTCTCCGCGGGCAGGTAGGAGAGCGTGCGCCGGTACTTCGCCTGCTCGTACTCACTGGTCGCGTAGTCCCAGGGGTCGGCCGCTTCGCGCGCGAGCCGCTCGAAGTGCTCGACTGGGGCGCGGTCGCGAGCTTCGCTCGCGTCGCGGTGGCGGCGCTGGTCGCGGGCGGCCATCGTCATCGCCTCGCCAATCCTTCGGCGCCCAACTTCGCCACGAGCGGATCGAGGCGATGCTGGAGCAAGAACGTCTCGAGATCACGCCGGGCGCGGTCGAGCCGACCGCCGGTGACGAACGGATGCGACCCGCATGCCGCAGCCGCCTCGCCGAGCACGAGTTTCGCCGCCCGATCGATCTCGGCGCGCATCGCGATCGAGGTCGCCCGCGGCCAGCGTCTGCGCTTGTTCCCGCTATCCGGGTCCAATTGCAGACCGTCCGGGTCGGGAGCGTCGGCGACGGCCGCCGCGCGATCGAGCCAGGCGTCGACGGTGCCCCGCGCGGCCTCGATCCGACCCGCCGCCAACTGCGCGAGCGGCTCGTCGGCGCGGCGGGCGGCGAGTTCGTCGAGGGCGGCGTCGACCGCCGCGTCGACCATCCCCGCCCAGGTCGCGGCGGTGCGCATCGCGTCGCGGGAGAACCACGGATCGCGGGCGAGCTCGCCGGGGCCGCCGAGGACCGCGGTGACGGGGGTGTCGTGGAAGACGACGCGGTGGCTCTCCGAGGCGCCCAGGCCGGCGGCGCGGTACCAGCCGCGGTCGACCTCGACCTCGGCGCCGCAGTCGAGCAGGACCAGCGCCGGCGGCTCGCCCTCGTCGTTGCCGACCATCACCATCGCCGCGTCGACCCCGCCGGCGCCCGAGCAGAACGTCTTGACGCCACGCAGGACGAGACGGGCGCCGGTCTCGGCCAGCCGCGCCGGATCGCCCTCGCCGGGTCCCGGATCCGCTCCCCACACCCCGAGCAGCCGGTCCCCCGCCGCGACGGCGGCGAGTTCGCGCTCGCGCAGATCCGGCTCGGCGGCGACTTCGAGCCGCTCGACCGCATTCAGGTGGCCGTCGAGGACGCGCGCGACCGATGCGTCGGCGGCGGCGACCCGGCGCAGCAGGTCCCACTCGGCACGCACCGAGCGTTCCTCGCGGACGGCGCCGATCGTCATCGACAGGGCGCCCGCGTCGGCGAGCTCGAAGAAGGCCTCGCGGGGGAAGCGCGGCACCCGGTCGAGCTCCGCCGCCTCGGCGGCGATCCGAGCGAGCGCCTCGTCGAGCCGCGCCGTGGCCGGAGCGTCAATCACGCCAGCACGCCCTCGCAGGCCGACACCGTCGCCGGCTCCAGCCCGTCCACCTCCGCCTCCGCGAGCAGCAGCTCGGTCAGGGCGACGGTCTCGGCGCAGGCCTCCCGCAGCGCGCCGGGGCCGAGCGCGTCGTGCATCAAGATCACGTCGCCGTCACGCAGGCCACCCTGCGCCTCGAGCGCGCCGAACATCCGCCGCACGTCGTCGCCACGCCAGTCGTGGGTGTCGACGTTCCAACCCCAGAGCCGTAGGCCGTATTCCGCCGCGAGGCTCCGGGTAGCGTCGGTCTCGATCCCCCACGGCGCCCGCCAGGCGTGCGGCCGCACGCCGATCCCGTCGAGCATCTCGAGGCCGATCTCAACGTCCGCGGCGACCTCGTCCGGCTCGCGCTCGGAGTGCCGCACGTGGTCGACGCAGTGGAAGCCGATCTCGTTCCCGCCGGCGATCGCGGCCTCGATCAAGTCGCGATGCTCGACCGCCCGGCGCGCCTGGACGAAGAAGGTCGCGTGCGCGCCTCGCCGCTCGAGCGCGGCAAGGATGCGGAGGGTCCAGCCCGGGTCGGGGCCGTCGTCGAAGGTGAGGGCGATCTTTCCTGTCACGCCGGAGAGGTACCCGCCGGGCCGGCGATTCTCACCGCCGGCGCGACACATGCGCCGAGGACTCCACCGGCGACCTACTGGTCGAGGTTTTCCCGACGCGGCGGCCGCCCGCCCTCGGGATGCTCCGGATCGTTCTCGAGCGGCGGTTCGCTGGTGCTCTCCGCGCCCGTCGCCGGATGCGGCTCCTCGCCGAAAGGGGCGCCGTCGGGATCGGCCGGGTCGCGAGGGTCCGGCCGCGTCTCGAAGGGGTCCGGGTACTCCGTCTCATCCGGCTCGCCGACCGGGTTGTTGAGCGCCTGATGCGGACCTTTGTCGTGCGAGCGGTTCCCGGGTTCGCTGTCGGGTTTCGATTTCTCGGCAGCGGGTTTCGGTTTCGGCGCCGCTTTCGGTTTCGCCGGTTTGCCGTCGTCCGCTTTCGGTTTCGCCGGTTTGGCTTTGGCGGTGTCCGGTTTCGGCGCCAGTTTCGGTTTCGGCGCCGGTTTCGGTTTCGCCGCGGCTTTTGGTTTCGGTTTGGCCGCTTTGGGTTTGGCGGGTTTCGGTTTCGGCGGCGCTTTCTCTTTCGCGATCGGGACGACCTTGGCGTCCGCTTCGGCGCCGGTCAGGTCGGCAGCGCCAGACGCGCGGCTGTCCTTCGCCCCGTCATCCTCCCCGCCATGCCCGAGCACCCGCTTGGCGACCATGCCACCAACCGCGAGCGCCGCGCCCGCCCCAGCCGCGGCGACCACCCGCGCCCGTTTCGTCATTCTGCCGATCAGGCTCTTTCCGGGAATGTCAGGGAGGTTCGGCACGCCCCTCTAATGCCCACAAGCGCCGACTTCTAACGCGGATAGGCTCGCGCGGTGCCGTTCACGCGCAAGAACCTGAAGCGGGACCTCGACGATCTCGGCTCCAACTTCGACGGATCGCCGGATCTCGAGTTCCGCGCCGCGACCAAAGCGCTCGGCCTCGAGCGGTCCGGACTGACCTACCAGCGAGTGCCGCCCGACTACCGGTTCCCGTACGGCCACACCCATGAGACTCAAGAGGAGATCTACGTGGTCGTGCGCGGGAGCGGGCGGATGAAGGTCGACGACGAGATCGTCGAGCTCGCCGAATGGGACGCGGTGCGCGTGCCGCCCGGCTCCTGGCGCGGCTATGAGGCGGGGCCCGACGGCCTCGAGCTCCTCGTCATCGGCGCCCCCAACCTCGGCGACAACCCTCGCGGCGACGTCGAGGGCACCCGCGACTGGTGGACCGATTAGGTCGAGCGCAGCACCAGCAGGCAGAGGTCGTCTGGGAGCGGCTGGTCGCCGATGTCGAGGAGGCGGCCTTTCGCGTCGGCGGCGAAGCGGTCGGCGGGCAGGTGGGCGAACGGGGCGAGGGCGCGGGTGAGGCCCTCGAGGCCGAGCAACGAGCCGCTGAGGCGGAGGTCGGTGGCGCCGTCGGTGTAGGCGAGGACCCCTCCCTCCCGGCCGAGGCCGAGCTCCACCGTCGACAGCGACAGCGAGCGCTGCACGCCGAGCAGCGAGGTGTGGCCGGTCGGCTCGACCTGGGTCAGGGTCGGCAGCCGCAGCG
The DNA here is from genome assembly GCA_025964255.1 of Solirubrobacterales bacterium. GTDB lineage: Bacteria > Actinomycetota > Thermoleophilia > Solirubrobacterales > 70-9 > VAYN01. The sequence continues at coordinate 33,229 of JAOPZF010000102.1, forward strand.
GCGGTGGGTGGCCGGCGATCGCCCCGGTCATCACCGTCCCCGCCTTGTCGAAGTGCATGCAGACGGCGCTCACCAGTTCGGCGCCCTCCCCCGCCTGTTCGATCAGCGCGTGGTTGGCGAGGTCGAGGATTTCGACCGGGTCGCCGGTGTTGGCGGCGAAGGTCGCCAGCTGGGTGCGGACGAAGGTGGCGAGCCGCGCCGCCACCGGGCCGTGGCCGACGACGTCGCCGACGATCGCCACGGTCGAACCGTCCGGCGGGTGGGCGATCAGGTAGAAGTCGCCGGAGACGCCGTGCATCGAGGGCACGAACGCCGCCGCGACGTCGAGGCCGGCCGACTCCGGCAGCGCCGCCGGGGTCAGGGCGCTGCGGATCACCTCGAGATCCTCGGCCGAGTGTTCGAGCGCCAGGACGCGCTCCCGCACCATCCCGACTAGGAAGACGACGAGGCCGAAGGCGACGGCGCGGACCAGCAGCGTAAAGACGAATTCGTCGACCGGCTGGATCAGGGCGCTGATCCCGTAGAGGCCGAGGCAGAGGACCATCGTGACGATCCCGGCGCGGTAGCCGAACCACCAGGTGACGAGGCCGATCGGCGCCGCATAGAAGAAGGCGATGCCGCCGTGGGCGCTGTTGGTGATCGCCAGCCAGAGGCCGAAGATCGCCGCGACCATGAGGACGGCCCAGAGTGCACGGACGTAGCTCGGGGACCCAGGCCGCACGGTGCGGGCAGGATAAACGCGCCGCGGTCGCACCGCCAACCGAGAAAGCACTAGGTCTCCTTGTCCGTTTTTGCAGGTCGAGCGCGCCTATCCCGCCGGCAGGGCCACGAACTGCACGGCCTCCCTGCGCGGCAACGTCGCCGACGACGAGGGCACCACCGTCGTCCTCCGCTTCGCCCTCGCCCGCTGACGCCGGGACCCGCGACTACCATCCTTCGGCGATGGGAGAGACGCCGACGATCTACGAGTGGGCGGGCGGCACCGAGGCCTTCGAGCGCTGGCTGAACCGCTTCTACGACCTGGTCGAAGAGGAGGGCACGCTGGCGCCGCTGTTCGGCGGGACGGTGAGCGAGGAGCACCGCGCCCATGTGCTCGCCTGGTGGGTCGAGGTGATGGGCGGCCCGGCCGACTACACGGCGAGCCTCGGCGGCTACCCGTCGATGCTGGCGCACCACCGCGGCCTCGCGATCACGCCGGCGCAGCGGCGCCTCTTCGTCAACCTGCTGAGCCAGGCCGCCGACGAGGTCGAGCTGCCCGCCGACCCCGAGCTCCGCGCCGCGCTGATCGGCTACGCCGAGTGGGGCTCACGCCTCGCCGTCCACAACTCGACCCCGGACACCGACGACATCGTCACCGACGCGCCCGTCCCCCGCTGGGGCTGGGGCGTCGCGCCTCCGTACCAGGGCTGACCCAGTTACGCCGGCGGTGCGCCGGGTACCGATCGATCCTCTGCAATTCGACCGAGAGGAGACGATTTCGATGGCCGATCTGACCACGATCGAGGAGAAGCTTGGCGAGGTGACGGGCCTGGCCGCGGCTGCCGTGGACGCGACCAAAAAAGTCGAGGGGATGCTCGACGACGACTCCGCCGACCTCGCCGAGGCGCTGCGGAAGATGCGCGAGGAGGCCGAGGAGACGGAGCGGCGCTGCACCAACGTCGCGGGCAACCGTGACGGCAAGAAGACCGCGATCCTCGACAAGGCCGCCGAAACGAAGAAAGAGGCGAAGGCCTTCATGGACATCTACCTCGACGAGGAGTCCGACGAACTCGACGGCTTCGAGTTCCTGACGATGACCGAGGCCGCCGAGGCGGGCCACTGGGCGATCCTCGGCAAGGTGAACGAGAAGGCGGGCGAGGAGGAGATCGGCCACCTCGTCGACTGGGCGCTGCCGATCCAGGAACGGCACCTCGAAGAAGTGCGCGAGGGCTCGCTGCAGCTAGCGGCCGCGGAGGATCCCTACGGGGAGTAGGGCTTGATCGGCGGCGCGGCGGGGGTCAGGCTCAGGTGATGGCCGGGCTCGGCGACTACGAACGCAAGCGGGACTTCGGCAAGACCGCCGAGCCCGCGCCGCGCAAGAAGGGGGCGAAGGGGCGCAAAGGTGCGCCCCGCTTCGTCGTCCAGGAACACAGCGCCACCCGCCTGCACTGGGACCTGCGGCTCGAGCACGACGGCGTCGGCGTCTCCTGGGCGGTGCCGAACGGGATCCCGCAGGACCCGGCCGAAAACCGCAAAGCCGTCCACACCGAGGACCACCCGCTCGACTACTTCAGCTTCGAAGGCGAGATCCCGAAGGGCTCCTACGGCGCCGGGACGATGCGGATCTGGGACCAGGGCACTTACGAGGTCGAGAAGTGGCGCGACGACGAGGTCATCTTCGCCTTCGACGGTGAGCGGCTGCACGGGCGCTACGCGCTCTTCCGCGCGGGCGGGCCGAAGGACTGGATGATCCACCGGATCGACCCGCCTGAAGGCGAGCGCGATCCCTTCCCGGAGCCGCTGCCGCCGATGCTGGCCAACGACGGCGAGCTACCGCGTTCGACCCGCGGCTGGGCGGCGGAGCTCGCCTGGGGCGGCGTGCGCGCGATCGCCCGCTGCCGGCCCGGGCGGATCGAGCTGCGCGACGCCGAGCTCGAGGACATCGGGGCCCGCTGGCCCGAGGTCCATCGCCTCAGCCGCCAGATCGGCGCCCACGACGCGGTCCTCGACGGCGAGCTGGTCGTCTTCGACGCCGACGGGCGACCCGACCAGGAGCGGCTCGCGCGCCGCGACAAAGGCGGCTCCGACAGCGCCGTGAGGCGGCGCGCCCGCGAGTACCCGGCGACCTACGTGATCTTCGACCTCCTCTTCCTCGACGGCGAGGACCTCACCGGCGCTCCTTATAAGGAGCGGCGCGAGCTGCTCGCCGGCCTCGAACTGGAGGGGGACGCGTGGCGGGTCCCGGCGAACGCGACGACGAAGTTCAAGGAGCTGCTCGCCGCGAGCGCCGGCCAGGGCGTCGAGGGGCTGGTGCTGAAGAAGCAGTCGAGCGCCTACGCGCCGGGGCGGCGTACGGGAGACTGGTTGCTCGTGCACGCCGACGGCGAGAAGAGGGACGCGAGCGCATCGCTCACCACGAACGCCGAGCCGACGGCGAAGAACAAATACCGCCTCCAGGTCGGCGAGCGCGAGCTGGCCGTCTCCAACCTCGACAAGGTCCTCTACCCCGCCACCGGCTTCACCAAGGGCGACCTGATCGACGCCTACGCCGACCTCGCCGAGGTCCTCCTCCCCCACCTCCGCGGCCGCCCGGTGACGCTGAAGCGCTACCCCGACGGGGTCGAGGGGAAATTTTTCTATGAGAAGCGCAGCCCGAAACATCGGCCCGACTGGGTGCCGACGGCGCGGATCTGGTCCGACAGCCACGGCGGCGAGATCGACTACACCCTGATCGAGGACCTGCCGACCCTCGTCTGGTCCGCCAACCTGGCGAACATCGAGCTGCACACGGCGCTGGCCCGGGCCGACGACCAGGACCATCCCGAGTCGCTCGTATTCGACCTCGACCCCGGCGCCCCCGCAGACGTCCTCGACTGCGCCGACGTCGCGCTGCGGATCCGCGCGCTCTTCACCCAGCTCGGGCTCGACTGCTACCCGAAGACCTCCGGCTCGAAGGGCATCCACCTGCACGTGCCGCTGAACGGCACCGCGACCTTCACCGAGTCGCGCCCCTTCGCCAAAGCGCTAGCCGAGACCTTCGAGGCGCGCTTCCCCGACGAGGTGATCTCACGGCAGACGAGGTCCAAACGGGAGGGCAAGGTGCTGATCGACTGGAGCCAGAACGACCCGCACAAGACGACCGCCTCGGTCTACAGCGTGCGCGCCCGCGAACGGCCGACGGCCTCGACGCCGGTCGAATGGGAGGAGCTCGAAGCGGCGGTCGAGGCGAAGGACGCAGGCGCCCTCGACTTCACCGTCGACGACCTGCGCGCCCGCGTCGTCGCCAAAGGCGACCTCTACGCGCCACTCCTCACCCAACGCCAGGAGCTCCCCGACCTCGCAGGCTAGAGCCCGGTGCGTCGCGTCGGGCGGGACGCATCGAAACCCGCCTTACGGGTATCTGCGGATGTGTCGGCCAAAGCGCCCTGCAAGCTGATCGCGCTCTCAGCCGCCTACGGGGCGGGCGGGGATGTCGTCGGCCCGGCGCTCGCGGGGCGGCTCGGTGTGCCTCTCCTCGACCGGGCGATCCCGATCAAGGTCGCCGAGCAGTTACGGGTAGAGCCCGAGGAGGCCGCCGCGGTCGAATCTGACGCCCCCGGCTGGCTGGAGCGGATAATGCGCGGCTGGGCCACCGGCGGCACGGGCCTTCAGATCGTGCTGCCCGGTGCCGGCTTTACGCGCGAAGACTTCCGCCGGGAGACCGAGAAGCTGCTGCGCGTCCAGTGCGAGTCGGGCGGCGGCGTGATGGTCGGCCGCGCCGCCGCGGTCTTCCTGCGCGACCACCCCGGCGTTCTGCGAGTGCGACTCGACGGCCCGCGCGACGCGCGCCTGCGCCAGGCGATGACGATCGGCGGCGTCGACCAGGAGACCGTGACCCGCACTCTCGATCGATTCGACCAAGCCCAAGCCCTCTACGCCCGCGAGCTCTACCGGGCGAACATCGCCGACCCGGCCTACTACCACCTGGTGATCGACTCGACCGCCGTCGACCTCGACACCTGCCTGACCTTGATCCTCACCGCCGCCGACGCCGCCATGCCCGCCCCCGGGTGACCGGCGCGAAACTCAGTCGTCGAATGCGATGACGGAGTGGGTCGGGGCGCCGAGGCGGTCACGGCCGGCGAGGGCGGTCAGCTCGACCAGGAAGGCATTGGCGACGACCTCGCCGCCCAAGCGCTCGACGATCTCGCCAAGCGCGCGGGCGGTGCCGCCGGTCGCGATCAGGTCGTCGTGGACGAGGACGCGGGCGCCGGGCGGTATCGCGTCGGAGTGGACGTGGAGCTCGGCGGCGCCGTACTCGAGCTCGTAGGCGGCACGCTCGGTCCTCGCCGGCAGTTTGCCCTCACGTCGCGCCGGAACGAAGCCCGCCCCGAGCCGCACCGCGAGCGCCGAGCCGAGGATGAAGCCACGCGCCTCGGCACCGATGACGAGGTCGATCGGACCAGCGGACTCGACCTCCGCCGCGAGCAGCTCGACCGCGCCGGCCAGTGCCGCCGGCTCGGCGAAGAGCGGCGTCACGTCGCGGAAGATGATCCCCGGGCGGGGGAAGTCCGGGATCGAGCGGATCAGCCCCCGCAACCGCTCAATCCCCAAATCCGCCCCCGCCGCCATCGGACCTCGCTCAGCCCTGCAGGAACGCGAGAAGGTCGGCGTTGATCGTCTCGTGCTCGGTCGTCGGCATCCCGTGCGGGAAGTCTTTGTAGGTCTTCAGCGTCCCGTTCGGCAGCAGCTCGGCCGACTTCGGGCCGGCAGCCACGTAGGGGACGATCTGGTCGGCTTCGCTGTGCATCACGAGCACCGGCACCTGGATCTTCTTCAGGTCCTCGGTGAAGTCGGTCTGCGAGAAGGCGACGACGCCGTCGTAGCCGGCCTTGGCGCCGCCCATCATCCCCTGCCGCCACCAATTCTCGATCACAGCCTCCGAGGTCTTCTCGGGCGCTTTGTTGTAGCCGTAGAACGGGCCCGACGGGAGGGCGCGGTAGAACTCCGAGCGGTTCTCGGCGAGTTCGGTCTGGAGGCCGTCGAAGACGCTTTTCGGCAGCCCCTCCGGGTTGGCGTCGGTCTGCACCATCAGCGGCGGCACCGCGCTGATCAGCGCCGCCTTCGACACCCGGTCTTCGCCGTGGCGGGCGATGTAGTGGACGACCTCGCCACCACCGGTCGAGTGGCCGACGTGGATCGCGTCGCGCAGGTCGAGGTGCTCGACCACAGCCCGCAGGTCGTCGGCGTAGTGGTCCATGTCGTGACCGTCGCCGACCTGGGTCGAGCGCCCGTGGCCGCGGCGGTCGGAGGCGACGACCCGGTAGCCCTTATCCAGGAAGAACAGCATCTGGTTGTCCCAGTCGTCGGCGGAGAGCGGCCAACCGTGGCTGAAGACGATCGGCTGACCCGAGCCCCAGTCCTTGTAATAGATGTCGACCCCGTCCGAGTTGGTGACGAAAGGCATGGCGAGACTCCTTTTGTAGTCGGTGTGTCGATCCGGCGCCGCCCGATCCGACTGTAACGGCCACATCGCAGCACCAAGCGGTTTCCGCCCCGCGATCACAAGATCTTCCCCGGCGGGGCGCATCGGCGGCCGTTGAATGTGTTTCAAGACCCCAACGGCCCGCCAGGGCCCCACCCACCCCAGAAGGAGGGACATGAAGATCAACACCAGGATCGCCGTGCTGCTCGGCGTGCTGACGCTGCTCGTGACCCCGACCGCCGCGCTCGCCATCGGGCCGGAATATGAAGTCGAACACGTAGCGCCCGCCCCCGGCGCCGGCGCCTCGCTGGCGGCGAAGACGAAGGCGTACGGCGTCTACTGCAAGGGCTTCCCGAAGAAGCACGTCAAAGGTCAGAAAATGACCCCGTTCAGCCGCTGCGTCACCTCGATGGCGAAGGCCGTCGGTGGCAAGAAGACGGCGAAGAGCGCCTGCACCGGCTTCTCCAAGAAACACGTCAAAGGCAAGACCGGCACCGAATTCTCCCGCTGCGTGGTCGCCGCCGGCGAAGCGAAGCGCGAAGGCGCCCTCTAGCCGGATTGATCCCACACATCGCAGAAGTAAGGACGAGGCCGTCTCGTCCACGGCCCGGCTGAATGTGGCAGTGGACGAGACGGCCGGAGGGCGGGGATCGCCCGGTGCGTCACAGGTCCGCCACGGAGACCCATGGAACGTCACGGTCCTCCCTGACGGATTCAGAAGTTGCAATCACGTGACCATGGTTTAGTTCCCCCATAGGGCCCTAAATCCGTGCAGCGCGTTTCGGGACCTCAAAGCAGGGCCTGAAACGCATCAGGACTCGTGACAAATCCGGCGTCTCTCCACACACTCCGTCACGTTCCCGGCATCTTCGTCACGGATCGAGCGGTCTCCGCGGCCCTTGTGGCGGAACCCGTGTCGGGAGTCTGGAGTTCGTGCCGAACCCGTGATGTCTAGAGCGCCCGGCGGGCGAGGAGGGTCGAGTCGTCGATCTCGAACGTCTCGCCGTCGCGGCTGACGGTGCGCGGGCGCTGCTCGACCACGAGCGGCTCGAAGCCCTCGGGAAGGGCCGGGACGAGATCCGCGGCGAGGAACATCGCGCGGAGGTGGGACTCGCTCATCTGGGCGTGGCGGCCCGAAGGGGCGTGGCCGACGACGAGGAGGTGGCCACCGGGCGCGACCGCGGCGGCGAGGCGAGCGGTGACCGCGGCCATACCGGCGTCGGGTGGGTGCAGAAAGTGGGTCGTGACCAGGTCCCAGGTGCGGCCGTCGGCATCGAACTCGCGCGCGTCAACCTGCCACCACTCGGTATGGTCACCGACGCCCGCCGCCTCGGCGTGGGCCGCCGCTCGCGCCAGCCCGTTGGCTGAGAAATCGGCGCCGGTCACCCGCCAGCCCTGACGGGCGAGCCAGATCACGTCGCCGCCCTCACCGCTGCCGACGTCGAGCGCCGTCCCCGGCTCGAGCCCGCTCACCTCGGCAACCAGCTGCGGGTTCGGGTCCCCGCTCCATACCTTGCCGTCGCCCGAGTAGCGCTCGTCCCAGGCCGGCTGCTCGAACATCTCCGTCGCTCTCGAATTCTCCATGCGCGTCCTTTGTCTTCGGTGTTTGCCGGGGGATCAAGACAACTTGGCACGTTTTATCGTGCCATCAACTTTTTCGCCTTATAGTTGATGCATGGACGTCGACCGCCTGGCCTCAAGCCCTGTCGGACGGCTCGTCCCGATCCTTGGCCCAGATCCTGTCAGCCACGAGATCGTCGAGGGGCGAGCCTTCCTGCCGGACCCTTTGCCAAGAGACATCACGCTGTCGACCCCCACCTGGAATCGGGTGAATGCCGCCTCGGCGGCCCTTGCCCGTCTCGACGGCGCCGCTCGCCTCATGCCGAAGCCTGAGCTTCTGCGCCGCCCCGCCCTCCGCCGTGAGGCACAGAGCACGAGCGCGCTAGAGGGGACCTTTGCCCCATTCGCCGACGTCCTCGCCGCGGACCGGGATGACGAGCCGAACATCTCCGCCGAGGTCCGGGAGATCCTCAACTTCGAGTCGATGGCCGAGTTGGCCTTCTCCTGGCCGGAGGAGCGTCCGATGACGATCAGCATGCTCGGCGAGCTGCAACGGACGCTGGTCCGAGGCACCGCGGGCGAACTCAGTGACGCCGGTGGCCTGCGGGACAGGATCGTCGTGATCGGTGCTCGTGGCCGAGGATTCGACGAAGCGCGGTTCGTCCCCCCGCCGCCCGGCGATCAACTGCGCTCCGGCGTCGAGGCGCTGCTGACCTGGATCGAGGAACCGCCCGACCTGCCATCGGTCGTTCAGGCGTCGATGGCGCATTATCAATTCGAGACTCTGCACCCTTATTCCGACGGTAACGGCCGACTGGGGCGCCTGCTGGTCATCGTCCATTTGCTGCGCGGCGCACTGATCCGCGAGCCCCTGCTCGTCGTCTCCCCCTGGTTCGAGCAGCGCCGTTCCGCGTACCAGGAGGCGTTACTTAACCTGAGTCTCGGTGGCGACTGGGACGCATGGATCTCCTTTTTCACCGAGGGAGTGGCGTCATCCGCCGCCGAGTCACAGCGAAAGGTCGAGCGCCTGGTGGGACTCCAGAGCGACTTGCGGTCCGAGGTTCAGCGAGCGGGGAAACGAGGGATTGCCGAGCGGCTCGCCGGCGATCTGATCGGCAATCCGTACGTCACCAGCCAGGATGTCGCTCGGCAATATGGGGTCTCGGGCCAAGGGGCGCACAACGCGCTCAAGACCCTCACCGACCTCGGGATCCTCGAGTTCGGCGGCACTCGATCAACCGGCGCTCACATCTATGTGGCCCGTCGAGTCGTCGATGTCGTCTCCTCCTGAGCTCAATTTCTCCGACGCTTCCGACGCCACCGGTTAGGTTCTCTCTACTTATGAGTAACCCGGCAGAGAAAGCGGATGGTTCGAGGGGTGGCCATCCGCGCTGGGTCGCGGTGCTGCTCGTCCTCGGCACGATCTTCACGCTGCTCGCGATGTTCTCGATCTGGGCCAACCGCCAGGCGCTGAACACCGACAACTGGGTCAGCACCAGCAGCCGCATCCTCGCCAACAAGAAGGTCGACCAACGGCTCTCCAACTACCTCGCCGAACAGCTCGCCGCCAACGAACCGGTGAAGACGAAGCTGGAAGAAGAGCTGCCGCCACGCCTGCAGCCGCTCGCCGGCGCGGTCGCGACCGGCCTGCGCTCGCTCGCGCCGCAGATCGCCGAACGAGCGCTACAGAGCCCGAAAGTCCAGGCGCTCTGGGAAACCGCCAACCGCGAGGCGCACGAGCGGTTGCTCGAAGTCCTCGACGGCGGCGGCTCGGCCGTCTCCACCGAAAACGGCGAAGTGACGCTCAACCTCAACCACCTGGTCGAAGAAGTCAGCAACGACGTCGGGATCGGCGCAGGCGCAGCCGAACACCTGCCGCCCGATGTCGGCCGCCTGGTGATCCTTAAGTCCGACCAGCTCTCGGCCGCCCAGACGGGCGTCCACATCATCCGCGAGCTGCCGATCGTCCTCACCCTGCTGGCGCTGCTCTGCTTCGCCGGCGCGGTCTGGCTCTCCCCCAGGCGCCGCAAGGCGCTGCGCACGGTCGGCCTCTGCTTCGTCTTCGTCGGCGTGCTGGTGCTGCTGCTGCGGACGATCGGCGGCAACGTCCTGGTCAACGCCGTGGTCGCGAACCCGGCGGCGAAGCCCGCCGTCCACGCGGTCTGGGGCATCAGCACCTCGCTGCTGAAGTCGATCGCCACCTCGACGATCGCCTTCGGCCTGCTCGTCTTCCTCGCCGCCTGGCTGGCCGGACCGACCGGAATCGCCACCGCCCTGCGCCGCGAGGCCGCCCCCTACGTCCGCGCCCACTGGGCCGTCGCCTACGGCGCCGCCGCGGTGATCTTCCTG
>JAOPZF010000134.1 GCA_025964255.1 Solirubrobacterales bacterium
CCCGCAACGCCGGCGTCCAGCGGGCGATCGGCGCCCCCGGCCCGGCGGCGAAGGTGCCGCTGACCGGCGTCGCGGCGGCCGCGCGCCCGGCGGCCACCGCGACGACGAGGGTCAGGACGGCAAGGACTGCAGCAAGGGCCCGCACCGGGGCGAAGCTACCCGACGATGCTTACGTGCTGTTTCAACCGGACGGGTTTCTGACCATTGCCGTAGTTGACGACGACTTCCAAGGTCGCCGAGATCGACCCTTTGAGCTTGTGCAGGGACATCCGGCCGCCACGCGAGGGGTGCAAGGTCAGTTTGCGGTCCCCGCTGCCGACTTCGGTGTTCAGCACCTTGGTCAGGTTAAGCGTGTGCGTCTTGCCTTTCGCACCCTTGGCTTTCGTCTCGAGCACCGCCCGAACGTGCGCGGGCGCCGTCGTGTGGACGTCGACGAAGAAGCCGTCCTTGAGAAACAGCTTGACGCTGCGCCGGTGGGCAATCGTCAGGTGCGGCCTGCCGTAATGCGGGGGCGGCTCCGGGCTACCGCCGGCCGGGGGCGAGCCACCTTCGGCGGGCGGAGGCGTCGTGACCACTTCTTCGCCCCCACCCGGAGTGATGACGAAGTCACTCGGGTCGTAGTCGAAGATCGTCGGACCCAGCAACGGGGTCCAGGCGATCGTCGTGATCGGCGGTGGCTCGACGACGCTCGAGTCCTGCGGCAGCAGTCCCATCTGGTCGAGACGATCCCAGGCGATCGTCATCCGGCTGGGCGTGCTCATCGGAAGTTTTCCATCGCGATGAGCGGGTCATTGGAGCCCGAGAGGTCTTCGCTCTCCATCGCCAGCGCCTGCTTCTTGGACAGGATCTTCGCCGTCGGTTTGACGACCGGGTCCGGCGGCATCGGCGTGTGCCATTCGGGATGGCGCGCCTGGTAGTCGATCATCGCCTGGGCCATCTGCGGCTCGGAGAACCGCGGCCCCTTGAACTGGGCGCTGATCGGCAGCCCGACCCCGTCGAAGCCGATCGGGAAGTTGACCATCGGGAAGCTCAGGCTGTTGGCCATCTGGTTGTTGCGACGACAGGCGTAGTTCTGGCTGACGAGCCGTTTCGGCGGCGTGTCGCCGACCGACATCACGACCATGAAGTCGATCCCGGCGGCGTCGAAGGCCGCCTTGTAGTTCGACGCCCAGAGGCGCCGCCGGCGCTCGCCCTCGCGCCGTGCGGTCTCTTTGACCCCTCCCTGCTGTTTGATCGCGCCTTCCCAGGTCGCCGCCGGGGCGCCGGGCAGTTTGGCCCCGAAGTTTTTCTGCAGGTTTTCCGCCTGGGCGGTGGGCCGCGTCGCGGCGAAGGCCTGCGGCGCTTCGGTGTAGTGGAAGTCGTACCGGTTCGGGCTCAGCACCGCCGTCGACGGGGTGACTTTCGACCCTTCGACTTCTTCCAGCACGGTCGGGTTGTTGAAGTACGGGTTCGACCCTTCGGAGAAGTCAAGGTAGTCGACGCCGTTGAAGTCGATCACGCTGGCGCCCAATTCGCGCAACTCGGTGCAGAGTCGTTCGAAGGCCGCGAGATGCGCCGGGCCGTAGGTGCTCTGGGGATCGACGTTCTGTTTCGTTTCGGTGGTTTCTTCGCTCGTCCCCACTTTGATCGCGACCGTCATCCAGTCTTTTTTGTTGATCCCGATCGTCAGCCCGGCGAGCGGTTTCGGGCCGATCCGCGGGGTCAGCGACAGCTGCGGGTACCCGCGCGGGATCGCCAGCGTCTGCGGGTCGCCGAACGGGTCCGGCCCTTCGGCGATCAGCGCGTTCAGGATCAGCGACGCGTCGCGGCCGGAGCGGGCGATCGGGCCGATCGTGTCGTAGCCGGGCGAGAGCGGCATCAGGCCGGCGACCGAGACCAGGCCCTGGGAGACCTTGATCGAGGAGTCGCCGTTGCAGGCACTCGGGAAGATCACCGAGCCGCCCGTCTCCTCGCCGAGGCATGCCGCCGCGAGCCGGGCCGCCGAGGCGACGCCGGAGCCCTGGCTGGAGCCGCCGGGGATGTATTCGATGTTCCAGGCGTTGCCGGAGAAGGTCCCGGCGATCGTCCCCGAGTAGGACGAGGCGATCGTGATCCCGAGCGGCACCACGCCGAGCGCCCGCAGGCGGCCGACGGCGGTGGCGTCTTCGAGGCCGACGTTGCCGAGGAAGTCGAGGGTGCCGTCCTGGGCGGCGAAGCCTTCGGTGGCGATCGAGTCCTTGACGCCCATCGGGATCCCGCAGAGGTACGGAGCCGCCGGGCCACCGGCTCGCGCCGCCGCCAGTCGTTCGTCGGCGACCTTCGCCGCGCTCAGCCCGATGTCTTCGTTGATCCGGACGAAGGCGCCGTAGAGGCCGTTGTCGCCGTAGGTCTCGAAGGGACCGTTGAAGTCGTTGATGCGGGCGTAATATTCTTCGGCCAGCTCGACCGCGGAGACCTCACCGGCCTGCAGCAGCGCCGCCAGCTCCATCACTTCGTGATCGATCAGCTGGCGTTCGTCGGCGAGCACCGAGGCGGCGCTGGGCAGCGGGCTCGAGGAGGACGAGCTGAGACGCTTGGGCGTGGGCGTGGGCGGGGCGGCGAGCGCGCCGCCGACGGGGCCAAGTGCGGCAGCGGCGCCGGCGACGGCGACGGCGCCGCCGGTGCGAACGAGGAGCGAACGCCGGTTCATCTCGCCGGGCAGGAAGCCTGGGTCGGTCGAGGTGTCAACGGCGACGGTGGGGGCGTCGGAGCTTGAAGCGGAGGCGGTCGGGGCGCCATCTTTCTTCACGGGCGGATCCTTTGAATTTTGGGTAACCGGGAGGCGGTGGAAGCTATTTCCGCCCGCACTCGGTCTCCCTATCCACCCGTCCAAACCTGACCTTCGTTCGGGTGGCCCCCGTGGCGAATTTCGGCCCTCGGTTCGACCGGGGGTCCAACCGGAACGCCCCGTTACTGGACCAGCCGTCGAAGGCCGCCGCGGCGCGGCCCCGCCGACCCCGGCGGACTTGATGGCTGGTCCAGGGAAGGCGGCCGTCCGAGGTGCGTCCCGGGGACGTGAGGGTTTCGCCGAGAAGGTCACAGGTCCACATCAGGCGGGAGCGCGACTGATCACTTGTGCACACCAGAGGGGGCCGAAGTGATCAGTCGTCGCGGGGGCGTCCTCTCAGCTTCGGGCGCCCGCTGCAGGCGCCCGCAGCCCTCTACGCCGACAGGTAACGCACGACGGCGAGGACTCGGCGGTGGTCCTCGTCGGTCGGCTCGAGGCCGAGGGTGTCGTAGATGTGGGACACGTGACGGACGACGGCCTTGGTCGTCAGGGTCAGGCTTTCGGCGATCGCGCCATTGCTGCGGCCCTCCGCCATCAGCGCCAGCACCTCGCGCTGGCGCGGGGTCAGCTGCTCGAGGACGGCGTCGCGGCGGGGGCGCGCCATCATCGCCGCGACCACCTCGGAGTCGAGCACGCAGCCGCCCTCGGCGACCCGGTGGACATCGGCGCTGAAGGCGGCGAAGTTGGCGACCCGCTGCTTCAGCAGGTAGCCGACGCCGACCGTCCCGGCCTCGATCAGTTCGGTCGCGTAGGCGCGGTTGACGTGCTGGGACAGGAGTAGGACCGCGATGCCGGGGTGGTCGGCGCGGATCTTCAGCGCCGCCTGCAGGCCATCGTCGGCGAGGCCCGGCGGCATGCGGATGTCGGCGACGACGAGGTCGGGCTGGTGCGCGTTCACCTTGCGGATCAGCTCCGGCGCGTCCGTGGCGCGGCCGACCACCTCGGCGCCGTCGCGCTCGAGCAGCAGCGCCAGCCCTTCCAGCATCAACGCCTGGTCCTCGGCGATCACGACCCTCATGCAAGCTCCTTACTGATGCGCGCCCCGGCCGGGTTCACCGCGGTCGCGATTCCCTCCGGGAGGGCCTCGGCCGAGGCCGCGTTCTCGCACGGCAACTCGGCGACCAGCCGGGTCCCTTCGCCGGGCGGGCTCTCGACCTCGATCCAGCCGCCGAGCGCGTCGACCCGGTCGGCGAGGCCGCTCAGGCCACCGCCCGGCAGAGCGCCGCCGATGCCGTCGTCGACGACCTCGATCCGCAGTCGCCCGGCGGGCCGGCCGATGCTCAGCCGCAGCTCCTCCGCGTGCGAGTGCTTGACCGCGTTGGCGAGCGCCTCGGAGACGACGAAGTAGCCCGCCGTCTCGATCCCGATCGGCAGGTCCCCGGGCAGCGGTTCGAAGTCGAGCTCCACCGGCATCGGCATCCGGTCGGTCAGTTCGACCGCCGCCGCGTAGAGGCCGCGCTCGGTCAGCGCCGCCGGGACGACGCCCTGGACCAGCTCGCGCAGCTCGGTGATCGCCTCCTGCAGGCCGGCGTTCAGCTCGGCCATCGTCTCCTCGTCGGCGCCCGGCCGGTCGGCCATCATCGCCAGCAGGACGAGCCGCATCTGCAGGCCGTCGTGGAGGTCGCGGGCGATCCGCCGGCGCTCGGCGTCGGTCGCCTCGATCACCCGGGCGCGGGAGACGCGCAGGCGCTCGCGGCCGGCGCGCAGCTCGGCGGTGAGGCGCTCGTTGTCGATCGCCAGGGCGGTGACGCGGGCGGCGTCCTCGACCAGGCCGCGTTCGGCGATCAGGGTCGCGTCGTAGACGATCGCGCCGACCAGCCGCTCCCCCACCCGCACCTCGACCAAGCGCCGGTCGGAGCCGGGAAGCGGCGGCTCGGCGGTGGCTCCCTCGCGGTCGACGTAGCGGTCCGGGTCGTCGACGCGGAAGAGGAGGTCGAGGTGCGGATCGCCGAGCACGTCGCGCAGCGTCGCCCGCAGCGCCGGACGACCCTCCTCGGCATCGAGCGTCGCGCCCAACTCGTGCACCTCGCCGCTGGTGGCGAAGCCGCCGCTCAGCACCACGGCGACGAAGGCCACCGGCACGCCCGCCATCACGGTCAGCTGGCCGAAGGCGATGCCGAGCGACCACTGTGGCATCCAGGTCTCACCGATGAAGCTGGAGAGCGGCACGAAGAGGACAGCGAGGCTGCCGTAGATCATCAGCGGGGCGACGACGCGGCGGCGCGAGGGCTCGGTGCGGCGCAGGCGATTGGTGAGGATGATCGCGGTGGAGACCATCACCGCGGCCCCGACCGCCGCCTGCAGGTACTGGCCGATGTGACTGAGCGTGTGGTCGTCGGCGATCTCCAGCACCGTCGTCGGGCCGCCCTTTTCGCCCTGCCCCCAGAGGTAGATCGGCATCTGCAGGATCAGGACGACGAAGTAGCCGACCGCGACGGTCCACTTGCTGGCGGTTCCCCGGAGGCGCCCCGAGGGGAAGGCGTGGAGCAGGTGGACGATCACCGCCAGCGGGAGGGTCGCGACGATGAGGCCGATCGCGATCAGGCTCGGGATCGCGGTGTTGGGCAGGCCGGCGGCGAGCCAGGTGAAGCCACCGGCGACGATCAGCGCGCCCATCCCGTTGCTCGGCCGGCGCGCCCAGGCGAAGAGGCCGGTGAAGATGTAGAGCAGGCCGTAGCCCGGGAAGAAGTAGATCTGCCAGATCGAGGAGATCGGGCCGTCGGCCATCAGCGCGACCTCGACCCCGGCGAGGATCAGCGCGGCGGCGAGGATCTGGGCCAGCGCCGGGCCGAACACGGCCCCACCGGGCCGCAGTCGCCTACGGGTCCCCGCGGTACCCGACAGCGCTCGCTCCATGGAACCCACCCGTTGAACCTCCCAAGACGTTGGAGGAATCAAACCAGGTGGGAGCGAACGGCGGAGTACCCCGGGCGCCAGGGACCTAGGTCCCCTCTTAAGGGGAGGCCGCGCCACCCCGAGGGGCGACGCGGCCTCGGGCGGGTCGCTACTTGGCGGCGACCTTGTAGATCGTGCCGGTCAGATCACCGACGTAGACGCTCCCGTTGTTCACGCCGAGCGCGATCGTCGGGGCGGCGAAGCCGGTGAGGAAGGGGAACGGCTGGCCCTTCTTCGACATCGTCACGACTTCCGGGCCTTTGCCCTGGGCGCCGCCGAACAGCGACACGTAGAACGTGTTGCCGATCGCGCCGATGCCCATCGGCGAGGAGTGCGGCGGCAGCAGGATCGCCGGCTCGTTGAACCCCTTGCATACCTTCGCCGAGGCGGCGGGCCAGGTGCAGGTCGGGAAGCCGTAGTTCTGTCCCGGCTTGGCCTGGATGACCTCGTCGTTCGGGACCTTGCCCTTGCCCTTGTCCTGCGAGAGGACGGTGACCCATGGGTACTTCGAGCCCTGCGGGAAGACCAGCTGGAACGGCTGGCGCAGCCCTTCGGTGACGACCTTGAGGCCCTTGCCGGCGGCAGTCATCGAGACCAGCGCCTGCGAGGGTTCGAAGGGGTCCTTCGAGTGGTCGTACTTTTCGCCCAGCGCGAGGCCCGCGTAGAGGCGGCCTTCGGGGCCGAAGGCGAGCCCGTTGAAGCCGGGGAAGCCCTTTTCCTTGGACGCGTAGACGGTCTTCGTCGAGGCGAACTTGGTGCCGTCCCAGCCGCCCATCGCGACGATCGACGGACCGGTGGAGACGTAGAGCGTCTGGCCCTTCCAGGCGAGGCCGAAGACGACTGGCGGCGAGCCCGGGACTTTGGTGGCTTTGCCGTCGGCCACGGTGAAGAGGCCGCCGGGGCCGCCGGACTGCTCGTTCGGGCCGGAGCCGGCGAAGACGGTCGAGCCGCTGAAGGCGAACGCGGTCGGGGTCGGGACGCCCGTGGCGACGACTTCCACCGTGTTGCCGTTGGCGGCGACGGGGAGCGGCGGGCCGGCGGCGCCTGAGGGCGCGGCGACGATGACGAGTGAGGCGACTGCTGCGAGCGCCGCGAGCAACGCGGCGCCGAGTCGGCGCGGATGAGACATTGGGACTCCTCTTGGTTGGTGTGATGAAAGTGCCTGGGCTGGGTCTCTCCCGGAACCCGGCCCGATCAAAGCTTCAGGCGACCTGCGTGTCGATCTTCTTCGACCCGAGCCCCGTTTTGCAACCGGGGGCGCCAAGCTCCGCTCTCCACGCCGCTTAGCGGGGAACGACGTTGTCGAGCTCTTCGCCCGCCAGCCAGCGGGCGATCTGGCGGGCGGCGAGGTCGATCGCGCGGCGGTGGCCGAGCGGTGAGTCGCCGGCCATGTGGGGAGTGATCGAGAGGACGCCGGGTGCGGTCCAGAGGGGGTGGCCGTCGGGCAGCGGCTCGGGGTCGGTGACGTCGAGCACGGCGCGCAGGCGGCCGGTGGTGACCTCGGCGACGAGCGCATCGGTGTCGACGACCGGGCCGCGGGCGGCGTTGACGAGGAGGGCGCCGTCGTGCATCGCCGCCAGCTCGGCGGCGCCGATCAGGCCGCGGGTGTCGTCGGTGAGCGGCGCGAGGACGACGACCGCGTCGGCGCTCGGTAGGAGGGCGGGAAGCTCGTCGATGCCGTGGAGGTCGTCCCTGGCTCGCGAGGCGACGCCGACGACGCGGGTTCCAAACGGCTCGAGGAGGGCGCCGACCTGGCGGCCGATCGAGCCCATGCCGACGATCAGGACGGTCCAGCTCTCCAGATCTTCCAGTTCGAGCGTGCTCCAGCTCGTCGCCGGCGCGCATTCGAGGGTCCGCGAGGAGGCGCCGAGCAGCGCCCCCATCACCCACTCGGCCACCGGTCGGTCGCGAGTGCCGCGCGCGTTGCAGAGCGTCGCCCCCGGCGGCATCCTGCCCTCAACCCAGTCGGTCCCGGCCGAGATCGTCTGCACGACGGCGACGTTGGTCAGCCCGGGAAGCGCCTCGAGCGTCGCCTTGTCGGCGTGCGAGGGAATGAGGAAGTCGACGGTCTCGAGGTCGAGGTCATCGTCGAGCAGGACCACCTCGACGCCGGCCGGGGCGACTTCACGCAGCCGCTCGAAGGCGCTCTCGCGAACCGCGGCGCGGGGCTTCTCGGATGAAGGCGGCGACGCCACGGCGGGCAGATTACCCAGCGTCCCTCATCTCCCAAACGATCACTCATAACGGATGTTTGTCTGTTATCTTGGACGCCATGAGCAGAGGAGCAGTTGCCCAGTTTCATGGAATATCGGCCGAGTACGAGGCCGTCCGCCGCCGCGTCGTGCCCGACTACGACGCCTTCTACGGGACCGCCGTCGAGGCGCTCGGCCTGGCCCGGCGGGACGTCCGCCGCGTGCTCGACCTCGGCGCGGGCACCGGTCTGCTCAGCGGCCACGTCCGCGCCGCTTACCCGGACGCCGAGCTGACCCTGCACGACGGCGCCGCGGGGATGCTCGAGCAGGCGCGCGCCACCTTCGGCGAGCGGGTGAGCTACGTCCAGTCCGACTTCACCGACCCGCTGCCGGGGGAGGAGCCCTGGGACGCGATCGTCAGCGCGCTCGCCATCCACCACCTCGACGACGCGCAGAAGCTGGAGCTGTTCGGCCGCGTCCACGAGGGGCTCTGGCCCGGCGGCATCTTCGTCAACGCCGAGCAGGTCTCCGGCCCGACCGCTTTCTTCGACGACACCTACGAGCGCTGGCACGAGCGCGAGGCGAAGGCGAACGGCACCACCGACGAGGAGTGGCTCACCGCGGTCGAGCGGATGCGCCACGACCGCACCGCCTCGGTCGAGCACCAGCTCGGCTGGCTGCGCGAGGCGGGCTTCGCCGATGTCGACTGCCTATGGAAGAACCATCGCCTCGCGGTGATCGTCGCCCGCCGCGCCGGCTGAGGCGCCCGGCTCCAAGCGTTCGCAGTTATCCGCGTCTATCGCGGGGAAGTGCGAAGGCTGCCGCGAGGCGCTCAGCGCGGGCAGTCGCGGTCGCCGCCGTCGACGCTCGGGGGCATCGCGGTGCGGCAGAGGGTCGCCCAGGTCCAGGGGCGGTTGCCTTCTTCGTCGTCGGCCCAGGTCGAGTCGGCGAGGGTCGCGCCGGTGAGGTCGGCGAGGAAGAGCGAGTTCGGGTTTTCGTCGCCGGGCGAGCCGGCGTCGACGCCGTCGAGGCGCGCTCCCGCCAGGTTCGTCAGGGCGAAGTCGTCGTGAAGGAAGTCGGCTTCGTGGAAGTTGGCGCGGCGCAGGGACGAGGCGGCGAAGGTGGTTTCGCCGATCACCGAGGCCTCGAAGTTGGCGTCGTCGAGGTCGTCGGCGCGCAACTGGACGCTGTCGATGCGGGTCTTGCGGGC
Organism: Solirubrobacterales bacterium; assembly: GCA_025964255.1. GTDB lineage: Bacteria > Actinomycetota > Thermoleophilia > Solirubrobacterales > 70-9 > VAYN01. The sequence continues at coordinate 9,104 of JAOPZF010000134.1, forward strand.
GTTCAGGCGCGGCGCGGTGACGGCGATCAGCGAGGCGCCGCCGAGCTCCGCCCCGCTCACCGTCGCGCCGCCCATCGCCGAGCCGTCGAAGGTGACACCACCGAGGCTCGCGTTGGTGAGGTCGGCGCCGGTCAGGTCCACGTCCTGCATCGGGCCGGCGAGCGACGCCTGCGGCAGCACCGCGCCGACCAGGTCGCAGAAGGCGTAGGCGGTCCCGGCGTCCGGTTCGGAGGTCAGCGGCAGGCCAGAGCAGTCGCGGCTGCCGACCCTCCCCCGCCCCGGCCCGACCTGCAGCGTGTCGACGGCGACGTAGCTGCCTTTCGTCCGCGCGATCCTCGATTCGGGCAGCGGCGGGCGCTGGGTCGCGGTGAGGACGACGCGGTTGCCGGGGCGCATCGCGTCGAGCAGCGCCTCCTTGGTGATCGTCACTTCATAAGTGGAGGTCGCCGGGACGCCCTTGATGGTCTGGGAGGCGAGCGGCGTCGGCACGTCGGTGGCGCCGTCGACCGCGATCAGCCGCAGGTCGCCGACCGAGAGCCGCGCCGCGTCGCCCCTGTCCCAATGGATCGTCGCCCTCACCGTCGCCCCGCCCTTGCCGCGGTCGAGGCTGCCGTCGACGACCACCGCCGGGTCGGCGGCGGGCTCGGGGCGCGTTTCCTCCTTCGCCTTGCAGTCGCGGTCCTCGCGCGCCTCGGCGGAGCCGTCGGGCATCGCCGTGCGACAGAGGTAGGCCCAGGTCAGGTCGAGTGGCGTCAGCGCCGCGCCGCGCAGGTCGGCCCCGGTGAAGTCGGCGAACGGGACGCGCGAGGTCGCCCCTTCCGGGTTGCGCAGGTCGCGCAGGTCGGCGTCGCGGAAGCTCGCCGTGCTCGCGTCGATCGCGGTCCAGATCGCCTCGCCGAAGTCGGAGCCGTCGAGGTCGGCGTGGTTCAGCGAGACACCGTTGAGGGTCGCGTCGTGGAAGTTGGCGCCGCTGAGGTTCGCGTCGAAGAAGTTGCCGCCACCGGTGCCTTTCTTCGGGTCGCTGACGGCGCCGCGGGCGTCGAGCCCGGTCGCTTCGGTGCCGGCGAACAGGACGTTGGTGAGGTCGGCCTTGGCGAAGTCGGCCCCGTTCAGGCGGCCGCCCGCGACGTTCAGCCCTTCGAGGCCGGCGCCGCGCGCGGTCGCCCCGGTGAGGTCGGCGAGGCGCATCCGGCTGACGCGCGTGTCCGGCTCGCGCCGGGAGACCAGCGCACCGTCGAGGTCGGCCCCGGTGAAGTCGCATTCGTTCAGCGTGGCGCCGGGGGTGATCGCCTCCCCCGCGCAGTCGCGGCGGCCGATCCGGTCCTGTTTGCCGCCGAACGCCTGCAGCTGGTCGACGGTCACGTAAGTGCGTTCGGTGCGGGCGCCGCCGACCGGGGCCGAGCCGTGCTGGCTGGCGGTGAGGACGAGGCGGTTGCCCGGTCGGATCGCGTCGGCGTCGCCCGGGTCGATCTCGAAGCTGACCTTCTGGCTCGGGTCGGCGCCGATCCGCGTGTAGGTGTCGGTGCCGAGCAGCTTCGGGTGGTGCCCGTCCTCGCTGACCGCGAGCAGGCGCAGGTCGCCGACCACCATGTAGTCAGGCGCGCGGCCCGCCGCGCCCTGGTCCCAGTCGACGCTGCCGGTGACCGTGGCGCCGCCGCCGTCGCGCTTCAACTCCGCGTGGACGTGGACGAAGGGCTCCGCGGCGAGGGCGGCCGGGGCGAGGGCCAAGATGGTCGCCGCGATGGCGAGCAGGGAAAACGTGAGGAGCGCCGGCCGGGCACGGCGTGGGTGGCGGGCGTCGATTGGCCGTAATCTAGCGGCGGTGCCGAGAATTCGAATGCTTCCCCGGGTCCTGATCGGCCCCCTGCTCGCGCTGATGCTGCTCGCCTGCGCGGCGCCTGCCGCGAACGCCGCCGAAGTCCCCTCCGAATGGAGCTGGACCGACTTCGGGCCCTCGCTGCGCGACGTCTCCTGCGCGTCGCCAGGCCACTGCGTCGCGGTCGGCCAGCGCGGCATGGTCCTTTACTCCAAACACGCCGGCGACGATGGCCTCGCCTGGTCCCGGATCCCGATGATCGAATTTCCGGTGGAGCTCGACGGGGTCACCTGCACGACGGGCTTCTGCCTCACCGTCTCAAATACGCGCGAGGGCTCGGCGACCTTCACCTCGCAGGTCTTCCGCAGCACCGACGGCGGCGCGACCTGGTCGGCCGGCGTCGCCTTGCCGCCCGCCGACGCCGGCCCCGGCGGCGCGAAGACGCGCACCGCGATCGCCCTCGCCTGCGCCGGCGATGGGAGCTCCTGTTACGCGGTCGGGACCGGCGGCGGGATCTGGCGCTCGACCGACGGCGGCATCTCCTGGGCGGCGCTCGACCCGCCCCCGGGCAAAGCCGCCTACGACCACGTCGACTGCCCGAGCGCCGGGGTCTGCGTGGCGGCCGGCGGCGATGATGTCGGCTACAGCGCCGTGATCGAAGGCCCCGCCGTCACCCCGGTCGACCTGCCGGCGAAATTCGGCAAAGGCGTCGTCGCGCTGGCCTGCGACTCGGCGACCCGCTGCATCGGCGCCGACGGGCTCGGCCACTACTCGCTGCTCGACGTGGCGAAGAAGGACTGGGGCGCGGCGAAGCTCTTCCCGAAAGTGAAGGCCGTCTCGGCGATCGCGTGTCCCCAGGCTGACAGCTGCGTCGCCCTCTCCGGGCCGATCGCGCTGCGCACCACGGCGCTCGGCGCCGGGACCTGGAAACGGCGGCCGATCGGCTCGCTCGGCCTCGGCGCGCTGACCTGCACCGGCACCGATTGCGTCGCCGTCGGCGAACACGCGAGCTGGTTCACCGGCAGCGAAATCGGCTTCGACTGGGGCCGCCTCAACGAAGTCGCCAAATTCGAATCGATCCAGTGCGGCGGCGATCTGGTCAAGAGTTGCGTCGCGGGCGGCGAGAAAGACGTCGGCGTCTCGCGCTCGGGCGGCGAACTGTGGTCGGAGCCGCTGAGCGGCTACTCGGGCCTCGACGTCAAGTCGATCAACTGCACCGGGTTCTCCGAATGCCTCTTCCTCGGCAAGACGATGACGCTGTTCACCCAAGACCTCGTCTCCTTCGCCGGCCGCCACCCGACGATCACCGACCCGAAGGGCACCGACGCGCAGACCTGCATCACCAAGGAGATCTGCGTCGGCATCAACGAGGGCGTCACCTACACCACCCTCGACGGCGCGGTCACCGACTGGAACCAGAACGCCTTCCCCGAGAAAGCGACCTCGGTCGCCTGCGTCCACGGCCAAACCGCGCCCGCCCAGTGCCTGGCGACGACGCGTGAATTCCTCGCCCTCGGGACGATGACCCACGATGACGGCAAGATCCGCTGGACCTGGCGCTACACCGACGCCGACCCAGCGGCGGCGCTCGAGGCCGTCGCCTGCAGCCCCGAAGGCCAGTGCACCGCGGTCGGCGGCGGTGGGACCGTCCTCACCTCGCAGGGCCACGACCTCATGCACTGGAACGAACTGACCCTGCCGAGCAAGATCGCCCCGGGCGAAAAGCGGCCGCTGCTGAAGAGCGTCGCCTGCCCCGCCGACGGCGTCTGCCTCGCCGGCGGCATCCACGGCGCCGACGCGATCATCGCCTCGACCAAGAACAACTGGGCCGACTACGCCTACGAAAAGATCGAAGGCATCGAAGGCGCCGCCCCCGCGATCGCCGGCTTCGGCTGCGAATCGACCGACCGCTGCGTAGCCGTCGGCGGCACCTCCCTGATCGGCACCCGCAAGCCCTGACGGAAAGCGATGCGGGAGAGGTCACAAAGACCCATGGAAGAGCTCACCATCGATCCCCCACCCGGCGACAGCGCCGTCTACCTCCACGCCCGCCAGGCCGACGGGCACGAGGTCTGGAC
>JAOPZF010000152.1 GCA_025964255.1 Solirubrobacterales bacterium
GCGGCGGGCGCGGGCGACTCCTCGGGTGCGGGAACGTCGGCGGGCGCGGGAAGATCGGCGGCCTGGCCGTGCGGGACGTCCGAGTCACCGTCACGCGAAGTTCCGGAACCGAAAAGTCCGGCGAGACGACGGCGGGGCGACGGCTTCGCCTCCCCGGCCTCCTTGCCCTCCCACTCCGCCTCGACGTCGTAGCGCTCGGTGTCGAGCTCGTGGGACTCGCGGCGGGTCGCCGGGTCGGGCGCCGGCGGCGGGCTCAGTTCGTCTTCGAACCAGTCGTCGCGGGCGACCCCTTCATTACGAATGAAGGGCTCTACCTCGGGCTGCTCCGACCGCGCGAACAGGCGCCCGAAAAGGCCCGGCTTGCGCTCGCCCTTGGCGCGCAGCTTCTCCTCGGCGCCATCCTGATCGGCGGGCAGCCAACCGGCCTCGGTGGCGCGATCGGCGCAGAGCGTGCAGACCTCGTGCTTGCCCTCGACGGAGACGAAGGAGTGCACCCTCTCGCCTTTGAGAATCGTCCTTCCACAGACGGCGCAGGTACCTTCGAGGCTCACCCGGGTCAAGTTAGCAGCGGGCACAGGTCATTCGCAAAGTGCGAACTCCCGCAGAGGCGATTTGAAATCAGGCTTGCCGAAATCGCGTCGCGTAAATGGCGTCCGGGCGCACCCGGAAGCCGCTCAGGCCTGCTGCAGGTGCGACTTCAGCCGCATCACGGCCTTCGTGTGTAGCTGTGAGACGCGCGACTCGGTGACCCCGAGGACCTCGCCGATCTCACGCAGGGTCAGGTTCTCGTAGTAATAGAGAGCGACGACGAGCTGCTCACGCTCCGGCAGCGAGCCGATCGCCTCGGTCAGCCGGTCCTTGACCTCGTTCGAGGCGAGCGCCTCCTGCGGGTCGGAGGCGCCGTCGTCGGCGATCGTGTCGAGCAGGCTGACCTGGTCACCGGAGGAGTCCGACACCGTCCACAGCTCATCGAGCGCGTAGACCGAGGAGTTGGCGATCTCGAGCAGCGCGCTCTGCAACTCGCTTTCGGTCATCCCCAGTTTCGCGGCGAGCTCGGCCTCGGTCGGCGCCCGCTGCAGCTGGTGCTCGAGTTTGGCCTGGGCTTGTTCGATTTCGCGGGCGCGCGAGCGCACCGAGCGCGGCACCCAGTCGAGCGAGCGGAGTTCGTCGATGATCGAGCCGCGGATACGGGTCATCGCGAAGGTCTCGAATTTGATCCCACGCTCCGGCTCGAAGCGCTCGATCGCGCCGATCAGCCCGACCAGCCCGTAGGAGATTAGGTCGGCGTCCTCGACGTGGGACGGCAGTCCGGCACCGAGCCGGCCCGCGACGAACTTGACCATCGGCGAGTAGGCGACGACGAGCCGCTCGCGCGCGGCCCCGTCTCCCTGCTCTTTGTAGCGGCGCCAGAGCTCGCGGAGCTCGACCTCCTTCACGCCCGTCTCCATCGCCATCGTCAGAGTCTACTTTCGTTTGCAGGGATTTTCGTCATGACCCGTTCAGGCTCGTGGGTGGCTGTTGGAGTAGGTGTCGCGCAAGCGCGCGGCGTCGACCCGGGTGTAGACCTGCGTCGTCGAGATCGAGGAGTGGCCGAGCAACTCCTGGATCGTACGCAGATCCGCGCCACCCTCAAGCAGGTGCGTCGCAAAAGAATGTCTAAGTGAATGTGGCGATACACCGCCGATTGACGAGACATTTGCGACCCAGATCCGCAGGCGTCGCGTCACATCGGAGTTCGAGAGGCGCCGTCCGCTCTTACTGAGGAACAGGGCGCGCTCGCGCGCATCGTCGGCGAGTGGGCGCCGGCCGCGCTGGAGGTACCGTTCGACCGCCCGCCGGGCGGGCTCGCCGACCGGCAGCAGGCGCGTCTTCGAGCCCTTGCCCAGGACCCGCAGCTGGTCCTCTTCGAAGTCGAAGGAGTCGATGTCGAGGTTGACGATCTCCTCGCAGCGCAGCCCGCAGGAGTAGGCGAGCTCGAACATCGCCCGGTCGCGCAGCTCGAGCGGCGTCCGCGCCGGGATCCCCTGGAGCAGCATCCGCATCTGTTCGCCGGTCAACACCTGCGGCAGCTTCTGCGGCTTCTTCGGGCTGGAGACGAGCTCCGCCGGGTTGCCGCCGATCTGCTCGGTGCGGACGAGGAAGTCGTAGAAGCCGCGGATCGAGGCGAGGTGGCGGGCGACCGTGGTCGAGGCCTTGCCGTCGGCCGAGAGCGAGGCGGCGTAGCGCCGCACGTCACGGTGGCGGAGGTCGCCGGGGCTCAGGCGTAGCGATTTGGCCCAGACGGTGAAGGCGGCGAGGTCGACACCGTAGGCGCGGCGGGTGCGCTCGGCGGCGCCACGCGTCCGCAGGTCACGGTCGTATCCGGCGAGAGCCACATCCCAGTTCACGGATGCCCCATTCGCTCTCGATGCGTCACTCCCTGCGCCGGCCACCGTGTACACCTACCCGAACAAACGGTCGGATGCACGCAAAACACCCGCATTTACCCAATAAAAACGGGAGTCCCTACCTCAACTTCGTCATACAGCTCTTCCACGTCAGGTATGGACATTCGGACGCATCCGTGTGAGGCGGCGCTGCCGAGGCTGGCGGTCTCTTCGGTGCCGTGGATCCCGGCGCCTTCGTAGATCGCCATCCAACGGGCCTTGATCGGGTTCTCCGGGCCGGGCGGGATCGTCTGTCCGGCGAGGTCCCCGGCCCAGTCGGATTCCGGCACGTGCCAGGTCGGGTTTTCTTCCTTGTATTCGATCGCGTAGAGCCCTTCGGGCGTTTCCAGTCCTTCCTGGCCGACCGCGACGGTGTAGGTGCGGGCGAGCTCGAGGTCCTTCCAGAGGCGCAGGGTGAAGTTGGCGCGGTCGAGGGTGAGGTAGGACGGGTAGCGCGCCGCGACTTCCTTGGTGGTGACCTCCGGGGCGGTCTCGTGGACGTGGGCGCGGACCGTGCGGGGACCGGTGCCGACGACCGCTTCGTTCAGCTCGCTCGTCAGCAGGACATCGCGCACCTTGCGTCCCGGCTGCGAGGCGACGATTTCGAGCACGTCGGCGCCGGGCCGCACGGAGGCGCTGCGCGCTTCGCGCTCGAGGTCGGCGGCGACGTGGCGGACGAAGCGGTTGACGGCGCTGCGCGAGTAGGCGAGCTCGGCGGAGACCTCGACTTCGAGCTGGTCGCCGCCGAGGTAGCGGCCAAGCCGGGTCGGCAGGTCGCCTTCGCGGCTCAGGTGCACCGCCTGCTCGACCGCGGCGCCGACGTCGGCGCGCAGCTTCAGCTGCTCCGCGGGCAGTGCCCAGGTGCGCTCGCGGTAGACGGTGCGGAGCGGCCGGTCGAGCGGTCGCAGCAGCGCCCGGCGGACCTTCGCTTCGGCGTCGTCGGCGTCCATCCCGCCGACGTCGACGCCCTCGATCGTCACCCCGTCCGCGATCTTCCCCTGCTGCGAGCGGTCGTAAAGCAGCGCCCCCACCACCAGGGTGGCGGCGAGAAGCACGGCGGCGAACGCGGCGATCACAGTTTTTCGGCCCATCGCTGTCCCCACAGCTCTGGTCGTTGGACGGAGCGGAAAGTGTAGGCAGTCCTCCTCGTGGGTCGGTGGGGAGTCCAATCGGCGCAAGATGGCGGCCGGTTTGCCGCCCCGGCATGCGGATATGTTTCGACCCATGCGGTCGAAGGACGAAATTCGCGCCGAGGTCTGGAAGGCGATGGAGGAACAGGGCGTTTCCCGGTTCCCCGGCGCCGAGGGGCGGATCCCGAACTTCGCCGGCGCCAAACTGGCGGCCGAGAAGCTGGCCGGGCACCGGCTCTGGAAGCGCTCGATGGTGGTGAAGGCCAACCCCGACTCGCCGCAGACCCACGCGCGGCGCCTCGCGCTCGAAGAAGGCAAGACGGTGATCATGGCCGTGCCGCGCCTGCGTGACCCGCATCCCTTCCGCGTCCTCGACCCGAAGCAGCTGTCGAAAAAAGCGCTTCAGGAGGCGGCCACGATCAAGGGCGCGCTGAAGCACGGTCAGATCGTCGCGCTCGACGACCTGCCGGAGATCGACTTCGTCCTCAGCGGCTCGGTCGCCGTCAACCTCAGCGGCGCCCGGGTCGGCAAAGGCGGCGGCTACCACGACCTCGAGTACGGGATCCTCGTCGAGGCGGGCAAGATCGACAGCCACATCACCGTCGGCACCACCGTCCACCCGATCCAGATCGTGCGCCAACACCTGATGGTCACCGACCACGACCTTCCCTGCGACCTGATCGCCACGCCCCGTGCGGTGATCGAGATCGAGCGCCAGTACGACCGCCCCCGCGGCATCCTCTGGGACCACCTCCAGCCCCCCCAGATCCGCGAAGTTCCTGTGCTCGAACGCATGGGCTACGCCTGAGCGCTCCGCCTCGAACCAGGCCGACCGAGTACCCTCGTCAGATGGACTTTGACTTCCGCTTCCGCAATGCAACTGGTAAATGGGAGTCGGTCGGTCATCGAAAAGCCGCCGACTGGCAGACGGCCCTCGAGGGTCTTCGCGAAAAGACGCCGGGCGGATTGCGTCCGGGTCGCTACATGTCACGGCCGCGTGGCCGGCAAAAAGACTGGGATCTGTTCTCTCTCGACCGAGACGGCGAGATCAGCACCTCCGCGGATGGCGACGCGCCCGAGCCGAGCGCGACCCCCGCGAAGAACCAGTGGCTGCGCTAGTCGCGCGTCACTGACAGCGCATCAGCTGGTGACGGCGCCGTGCGCCGCTGACGACACCGTCGCCGCATACTTGGCCATCACCCCGCGCTGAAGCTCCGGCGGGTGCGCGGGCGGATCGTAGGCGGCGATCCGCTCGTTGATCACGTCGTGCGGGAGGTCGATCTCGAGCTTGCGCTCGTCGATGTCGACGGTGATCTGGTCGCCCTCCCGGATCGCCGCGATCGGTCCGCCCTTCGCCGCCTCGGGGGCGACGTGGCCGATCATCAGGCCGCGGGTGGCACCGGAGAAGCGACCGTCGGTGACCATCGCCACCGACTCGCCGAGCCCCTCCCCCACGATCGCCGCCGTGACTTGGAGCATCTCGCGCATGCCGGGGCCGCCGACCGGGCCCTCGTTGCGGATCACGACGATGTCGCCGGGATTGATCCGCTGCTCCTTGACCGCGCGGAAGCAGTCCTCTTCGGACTCGAAGACGCGGGCCGGGCCGACCTGCTTGCGGCGCTCGGTTCCGGCGACCTTCACCACCGCGCCTTCCGGGGCGAGGTTGCCGCGCATGATCGCGAGGCCGCCTTCGGGCTTCAGCGGCGCGTCGACCGGCAGCACGACTTCCTGGCCCGGGGCCTCGGTCGCGCTTTCGGCGACCTCGCCGATCGTCTGGCCGGTGACCGTGATCTGGTCGCGGTGGAGGAGGCCGGCGTCGTCGAGCCGTTTGAGGATCACCGGCACGCCGCCCGCCGCGTAGAGGTCGGTGGCGACGAAGCGGCCGCCCGGTTTGAGGCTGGCGTAGAGCGGCGTCGCGCGGGAGATCCGCTCGAAGTCGTCCATCTGCAGATCGATCCCAAGCTCGTGGGCGAGCGCGATCAGGTGGAGGACGGCGTTGGTCGAGCCGCCCGAGGCGCAGACGGTGGCGATCGCGTTTTCGAGCGACTCCTTGGTGATCACCTTGCTCGGCGTGATGTCCTCGGTGAGGACCCGGATCACCAGCTCGCCGACCTTCTCTGCGACCGTCGACTTGTCGTCGTCTTCGGCCGGGACCATCGCCGAGCCGCCGGCGCTGATGCCGAGCGCCTCGAAGGCGCAGGCCATCGTGTTGGCGGTGAACTGGCCGCCGCAGGCGCCGGCGCCGGGGCTGGCGGCGCCCTCCAGCTCGTGCAGTTCCTCGTCGGTCATCTCGCCGGCATTGCGGGCGCCGATCGCCTCGAAGATGTCGAGGATCGTGACATCGCGGCCGTGCCAGTGGCCGGGGGCGATCGAGCCGCCGTAGAGCAGCACCGAGGGCACGTCGAGCCGGGCCAGCGCCATCGCGCAACCGGGGATCGTCTTGTCGCAGGCGCAGAGGGCGACGATCGCGTCGAACTGGTAGCCGCGGGCCATCAGCTCGATCGAGTCGGCGATCACCTCGCGGCTGATCAGCGAGGCCTTCATCCCCTGGGTGCCCATCGTCACCCCGTCGGAGACGGCGACGGTGTTGAACTCCATCGGCGTGCCGCCCGCCTTGCGGACGCCGTCTTTGATGTGCTCGGCGAGCGCCCGCAGGTGGAAGTTGCACGGCATCGCCTCCGTCCACGTATTGGCAATCCCGATCGTCGGCCGCGACAACGCCTCGTCATCGAAGCCCACTCCCTTCATATACGCCCGTGCGTGGGCGCGGTCGGGTCCGTCGAAGACGGTCGCCGAGCGGGGACGCGGGAGGCCGGTCGCGGTGTTGCTGCCGTCGAGGCTCATGGACGAAATCTACTGCGCGACCGGCTCCGCCCGTCCGAGGTGCGTCCCGGCCGTCTCGTGGCGGCCCGGGCAGGCTGTGGCCGCCAAGAGGCGCCCGGGACGTGAGGGTTCCGCCAGGAAGTCCAGGGCTCGCCACGTTCGTCACCCTTCCGTGTGCCCGGAATGTTGATGGGCCGAAAACTCCAGATATGGAGGAGTTTTCGGCCCATCAACCTGGAGACGTTGTCGGATACGCGCGCGAGGCGCGCGTATCCCGGACGAACCGTGACGTTCCGTGGGTCTCTGTGTCCTCTCCCGCACTCCCGGCCGTCTCGTCCACGGCCACAGCCTGCCCGGGCCTGGACGAGACGGCCGCGTCCCTTTCCTCGGGCGCCAGCTTCACTTACCCCCGAAGCTCGCCCAGCTAGTTCGCCGCGGCGGCGTTTTGGGCGTCTGCGCGGCCGCGGGCGGCTAGGTCGAAGACGTCGACCGGGCCGTGGCCTTTGCCGATTTCGGTGAGGCCGGCGCCGACCGCGAGCGAGGCGAGGCGGCGGGCGGCGGTCGCCGCCTGGAGCGGCTCGGCGCCGCGGGCGAGGAAGGCCGCGAGCGCGGAGGAGTGGGTGCAGCCGGAGCCGTGGGCGGCGTCGTTCGAGTGGCGCTCACCGGGAATCTCGACCGGTTCGTCGCCGTCGTAGAAGAGGTCGACGAGGTTCGCGGAGTGGCCGCCGGTGACGACGACCGCCTTCGGCCCGAGGAGCCGCACGGCGCGGGCGAGGTCTTCCTGGGAGGCGTCCTCGTCGAGGCCGGATAGCACCCGGGCCTCGGGGATGTTCGGCGTCGCGATCGTGACCAGCGGCAGGAGGTCGTTGACCAAGGCGTCGATCGCGTCTTCGTCGAGCAGACGGGCGCCCGACTCGGCGACCATCACCGGATCGAGCACGACCGGGGCGTCGCCGACGAGGCCGAGCGCCTCGACCACGGCAGCGACCGTCGCCGCGTCGCCGAGCATGCCGATCTTCACCGCGTCGACGCCGATGTCCTCGGCGACCGCGCGGACCTGCGCGACGATCATCTCCGGCGCCACCATCTCGACCGACTCGACGCCGACCGTGTTCTGCGCGGTGATCGCGGTGATCGCCGTCATCCCATGCACGCCGCAGCGCGCGAACGCCTTCAGATCGGCCTGGATCCCGGCACCTCCGCCGGAGTCCGAGCCGGCGATCGAGAGCACCGCGGGTACGACTTTGTCACTCATCGCTGGAGCCTAGGCGACGACGCTGGCGGGCGCGTTCGTCGCTTGACCGTCCATGTCAGTCATGCGACGAACGCGAGCGTGGTCCGGGTGAAGGTCCCGACGGACGAAGCGCTGACGTAGCCGAGAAGCTCGAGCCGGGTGAGGGCAGTCGCAGCCTGGGCGGCGGTCACCCCGGTGTCCGTCGCGACGACGTCGGCGGTGGTGGCGCCCGCCTCGACCGCGGCGAGGACGGCGGCCTGCTCGGGGTCGAGCGGCGGGCCGCCGCGGGCGGACGGCCGGACCCCGGCGCCGAGCATCGCGTCGAGCACGTCCTGGGCGTCGCGGACGACGCAGGCGCCGCCGGCGAGGAGGTCGTTCGGGCCGGCCGAGGCGCGCGAGGTGACCGGGCCGGGGACGGCGCCGAGGTCGCGGCCCAGCTCGGCGGCGAGGTCGGCGGTGATCAACGAGCCCGAGCGCGCCGCCGCCTCGACGACGACGGTCATCCCGGCGAGTGCCGCCATCACCCGGTTGCGCGCCGGGAAGCTCCACCGCCACGGCGTCGCCCCGGGCGGCAGCTCGGAGATCACCGCGCCGGTCTCCGCGATCCGTCCCCAGAGCGAACGGTGTGCCGCCGGATAGGAGGTGTCGGGACCGCAGCCGAGCACGGCGATCGTCGGCCCGCCGGCGTCGAGGGCGCCCCGGTGGGCGCAGGCGTCGATCCCGAAGGCGAGGCCGCTGACCACGATCATCCCCGCGGCGCCCAGCTCCCGCGACAGGTCGCGCGCAACCTGACGGCCGTAGCCGGTGGCACGGCGCGAGCCGACCACGGTCACCGCGGCCTCCGGCTCGAGATCCTCGAGGAGCGTGATGTCACCGCGGCCGATCAGCGCCCAGGGCGCGTCGGTGGCGTCGGCGAGGCCGTACGGATAGCGATCGTCATGGCGGCAGATCGCCCAGCACCCAGCTCCCGCCAAGCGCTCCGCGAACCAGTCCTCCTCGCGAGCCTCCACCGCCCCGACCAGGCGCTTGCCGTCGTTCGGCGCGACCACCTCGACCAGGTCCTCGTTGCCGAGCCGCAGCAATTCCGGCGAGCGCCGACCGACCGAACCCGTCGCCACCTTCTCGATGTAGGGCCCGAGCGCGGCGAGCAGCCAGGAGCGGCGCAGGCAGTCGACGCAGGCCCGCGCTTCCGATGGGCACGAATCAGACACGGTCCCTCCTTCGTAGTTGGAGCGCCTGCGCCATCTCCCCTTCGCCGATCCGCTCGGCGCCGGCAAGGTCGGCGACGGTGCGGGCGAGGCGCAGCGCTCGGTCGTGGGCACGGCCGCTCAAGCGGCGGCGCGAGTAGAGATCGGCAAGCAGGGACGCGGCGGCGGGATCGAGGTCGCAGTCCCGCACCTCGGCCGGGCTCATCTCCGCGTTGGAGCGTCCGGGGCCGAGACGCGCTTCCTGGCGCTCGCGCGCCGCGCAGACCCGCTCGCGGACCGCCGCCGAGGACTCACCCGGAGGACCACCGATCTCCTCCGCCGCGGGCTGGGTGACGGCGACGAGCAGGTCGATGCGATCGGCGAGTGCCCCGCTCAGTTTGCCCTGGTAGCGCTGGACCTGGGACGCCATGCAGGTGCAGTCGGGGTCGTCCTCACCACGCCCGCACGGGCACGGATTGGAGGCGGCGACCAGCATGAACCGGCAGGGAAGCCGCCGCCTCCCCGATGCCCGCACGATCACCACCTCGCCATCCTCGAGCGGCGGCCGAAGCCCCTCCAGTACCTCGCGGCGGAACTCGCAGAGCTCATCCAAGAAGAGAACGCCGCGATGCGCCATGGTCACCTCGCCCGGGCGCGGCGGAGTGCCGCCGCCGATCAGCCCGGCGGCGCTGATCGTGTGGTGCGGCGCGCGGAACGGGCGCCCCGCCGGCAGACCGGCACCGAGCCGTCCGGTGGCGCTGAAGATCCGCGCCACCTCGAGCGCCTCGGCGTCGGCCAGTGGCGGCATGATCGACGGCAGCCGACTCGCGGCCAGCGACTTCCCCGCCCCGGGCGGCCCGACCATCAGCAGGCTGTGGCCTCCCGCCGCGGCGACCTCGAGCGCGTGGCGCAGGTGCGGCTGGCCGCGTAGATCGCCGAGGTCGGGCGCTCCGGGCGCCAGGCCGAGCGGAAGCCGCAGCGGCTCGGGTTCGAGCCCGCGCACCCCGTCGGCCAGCGCCGGCAGCCCGGTGAGGCTGGTCAGCGGCACCACCTCCACCCCGCCCGCGAGCGCCGCCTCGGGTCCGTTCTCGGCCGGCAGGACGATCGCCTCCGCCCCGCGCTCGCGCGCCGCCTCGGCGATCGCCAACGCCCCGTTGATCGGTCGCACCTGCCCGTCGAGCGCCAGCTCCCCGGCCAGCGCGAAGCGATCCATCCCCTCCCACTCCAATTGCCCTGAGGCGCACAGGAGCGCCGCCGCGATCGCCAGGTCCATCCCCGGCCCCGCCTTGCGCATGCTGGCGGGCGCAAGGTTGACGACGATCCGCGAGAGCGGGAACTCGAAGCCACAGTTGACCAGCGCCGCCCGCACCCGCTCGCGCGCCTCGCGCACGGCGGCGTCGGGCAGGCCGACGATCGTGAACCCGGGCAGCCCACGGTGGACGTCGATCTCGACGCGAACCGGCCGGGCGGCGAGTCCGTCGAGGGTAAAGGTGCGGGCGGTGGCGAGCATGGAGGCCACGCTAGGAATGAAATGCGCGCGAGTGGCGCGCGGAAACAAAATCTTGTGTGCCGTTAGTGAGCCAATTGAGTGCCCACCGGCCAAAAGGGCGATCGGATCGGCCATGGTCGTTCCATGGACCGCATCAACCCCAACGCCGCATGACCTACAACCGCCTACGCACCGGCCGCCTCGCCGAGGCGCGCGCCGCCGAACACCTCTCCTTGCTCGGCTACGGAATCCTCGAGCGCAACGCCCGCACCCGCTTCGGTGAGCTCGACATCGTCGCGCTCGATCGTCGCGCCCTCGTCTTCGTCGAGGTGAAGGCGGTCCGCGCCGGCAACCGGTTCGGACCCGAACGCCCGGTCCTCTGGGTCACCCCGCGCAAGCAGTCGCGGGTTCGCCGCCTCGCCGCCGCCTGGATGGCGGAGCGGCGCGCCGACGGCTCAGTGCCGCGCTACGCCGAGATCCGCTTCGACGCCGTCGGCATCCTCGTCGGCCCCGACGACGAAGTCCTCGACCTCGAGCACTTGATCGGCGCGTTCTAGTGCCTCCAGCTCGCCCTCGATCAGGATGCCGTCGTCGAACTCGGGGTCGAGCCCTCCGTCCAGCCCGAGCTGGGTGTAGGCGACACTCCGGAAGGAGCGACGGTGGAGCGGCGAGATACCGATCTCGTCGATCGCCGCGCGGTGCTCCGGGCTCGAGTAGCCGACGTGCTTCTCGAATCCCCAGCCGGGATAGCGCTCGGCGGCCCGGTGCATGTAGCGGTCGCGGGTCACCTTGGCGAGGACCGAGGCGGCGGCGATCGCGGCGCTGGTGCGGTCGCCGCCGACCACGCGGCGATGCGGCACCTCGCAGCGCGGCAGCCGGAACCCGTCGAC
>JAOPZF010000163.1 GCA_025964255.1 Solirubrobacterales bacterium
CGCTCCCGCGCCGCGTCGACCAGCGCCGGGATGATCTCGCTCGTCTCGTCCTCCTCGGGGTGCCAGACGACGCCGAGGGCGAAGCGGCGGTCGGGAAGCTCGATCGCCTCGACGATGTCGTCGTCGACCGACCAGCCGCTGACGGTCAGTCCCTCACCCACCTTCGCCACCCCTTGGTGGTGGTGCGACATGACGAGCAGCCCGCCGGTCCCGGCGGCGCCGCAGGCGAGCGTCCCCTCGGCCAGCCGCACCCGATGGGTGCCGAAGCTGCCGGCGGTGGAGCGGTGGCGGCCGTCGCCGATCGACTCGGGCAGGTGCTGGTCGAGAGTCCCGCCCATCGCCACGTTGATCAGCTGCATCCCGCGGCAGATCCCGAGCACCGGGATGTCGCGCTCGAGCGCCCGCTGGGTCAGCGCCAACTCGAAGGCGTCGCGTTCCGGCCAGGTCCCCTTCGTCTCCGCGTGCGGCTCCTCGCCGTAGCTCGCCGGATCGATGTCGGCGCCGCCCGCGAGCAGCAGCGCGTCGACCCGGTCGAGCAGCGCGTCGGGATCGTCGACCGCGACCTGGTCGGGCGGCAGGATCAACGCGATCGCCCCCGCCCGCTGCAGCGCCCGCACGTAGTTGCGCGGCGCCAGCGCCACCTCGTAGCCGTCCCAGACCCCCCAGGACACCCGCTCGACCGCGGCGCAGATGCCGACGACCGGGGGCGTCAAATGACTACGCCCCATAAATGTTCGTTGCGAGATCGACCCGGCTCATCATCACCGGAGATCTCCGTGTCGACCTCTCCACTCACTAGAGGCGCTCGAACCCTCTAAAGCGCTCCCAGTCGGTCACCGCCGCCTCGAAGGCGTCGATCTCCACCTTGGCCCGGTTCAGGTAGTGCTCGACCACCTCGCCGCCGAAAGCATCGGCGGCCATCTCGCTCGCCGCGAAGGCGTCGCGCGAGTCGTAGATGTTGTGCGGGACCCGCGGCTTGTCGGAGGCGTAGGCGTTGCCCTCGAAGGCCGGCTCGAGCGGCAGTTCGTTGTCGATTCCGTACAGGCCGGCGGCGATCATCGCGCTCAAGGCCAGGTAGGGATTGACGTCGGCGCCCGGCAACCGGTTCTCCACCCGCAGCCCCTCACCGTGGCCGACCACCCGCAGCGAGCAGGTGCGGTTGTCCTTGCCCCAGGCGATCGCGGTCGGCGCGAAGGAGCCGGCGGAGAAGCGTTTGTAGGAGTTGACGTGGGGCGCGTAGAGGAGGGTCAGGTCGCGCATGCAGGCAATCTGGCCGGCGACGAAGCTCTCGAACAGCTTCTGGTCGGCGGCGAAGGCGTTGGCACCGTCGGCGTTCGCCAGCGAGCAGTGGATGTGGCACGAGTTGCCCTCGCGCTCGTTGAACTTCGCCATGAAGGTGATCGACATCTCCTCCTGGGCGGCGATCTCCTTGGCCCCGTTCTTGTAGACGGCGTGGTTGTCGGCGCTCAGCAGCGCCGTCTCGTAGCGGAAGTTGACCTCGTGCTGGCCGAGGTTGCACTCCCCCTTCGAGTTCTCCACGGTCAGCCCGGCGCCGCCCATCTCGTTGCGGATCCGCCGGATCAGCGGCTCGACCCGCGCGGTCCCGAGCAGCGAGTAGTCGATGTTGTAGAGGTTGGCCGGCTCGAGATCGTGGAAGCCTTTCTTCCAGGCGCTCTCGTAGGTGTCGCGGAAGACGATGAACTCGAGCTCGGTGGCGGCGTTGGCGTTCATCCCGCGTTTCTCCAGGCGCTCCAGCTGCTTGCGCAGGATCTGTCGCGGCGAGGCGGCGACTTCGCGGCCGTCGGCCCACTGCAGGTCGGCGATCACCATCGCCGTGCCCGGAAGCCAGGGCACCATCCGCAGGGTCGAGAGGTCGGGGACCATCGCGAAGTCCCCGTAGCCGGTCTCCCACGAGGACATCGCGTAGCCGCCGACCGTTTCCATGTCGACGTCCACCGCGAGCAGGTAGTTGCACCCCTCGGCACCGTGCTCGAGCACCTCGCTGAGGAAGTGCCCCGCCGTCAGCCGCTTGCCCTGCAGGCGGCCCTCCATGTCGGCGATCGCCAGGAGCACGGTGTCGACCGTGCCCTCGGCGACCGCCTTTTCGAGCTCTTCGACCGTCACTGGCAAAACATTACGGAGCCGAGGTCTCGGGGTCGGGGCTGGCCCCGAGCGCTTCCTCGATGTCGGTCTCGCGGATCTGCCCGGTGAAGTGCTTGCGGGCGCTGGCGAACCAGGCGATCGCGGCACCGAGGATCACCACCGCCACGGTCAGCGGCGCGTAGTTGAACGACTCCCAGCTGAATTCGCTGCTCCACGGCACCGCCGCCGGGACGAACGGGAGGCAGAAGATGATCGTGATCAGCACCACCCAGAAGGTCGCGAAGCTGTTCATCCACTTGTACTTCTTGCCGTTGGTCCATGGCCCCGGCTGGAAGTCGTCGCCTTTGCGCCAGCGGAGGAAGATCGGGATCACGTAGGCGATGTAGAGCCCGATGACGGCGATCGAGACGACGGCGAAGAAGGCGAACGGGACCCCTTCACCGTTTCCCTTGAGCGCCGGCAGAGTGATGATCAGACCCAGCGTCGCCATCAGCAGCACCGCGTAGATCGGCACGCGCTTCTCGTTGACGGTCGAGATTTTCGACGAGACCCGCTTGCCGAACCCGTTGTCGCGCGAGAAGGCGTAACACATGCGCGAGGCGCTGGTCAGGCAGGCGGCGCCGCAGAAGAGCTGACCGACCACCGAGATGATCAGGACGAATTTGCCCCAGCCGCTGCCGAGGGCTTCGACCAACAAGGTGGGCGCGAAGCCGGCCGCTTCGTTGGCGCCGTCGACGTTGGTCACCGCGAAGGTGATCGCCAGCAGCACGATCCAGCCGATCACCGCCGAGTAGAAGATCGAGCGCCAGACGCCCTTCGCCGCCGCGGTCGAGGCGCCGTGCGTCTCCTCGGATATGTGGGCCGAGGCGTCGAAGCCGGTGATCGTGTACTGGGTGAGCAGGAAGCCGAGCGGCAACACGTAGAACCAGTACATGCCTTCACTGAACCCGCTGTTGTTGATCCGGTGGGTGAAGACGAAGCTGAAGCTCTGGTGACCGTCGGGGACGACGATCAGGACGACCACGATCGCGATGACGCCGATCACGTGCCACCAGACCGAGACGCTGTTGATCCGCGCCAATAGGTGGGTATTTCGCACGTTCATCGTCACGTGGACCAGGAGGATGATCACGAAGAGCCCGAACGTCTCGGTGAGGACGTGGGCGCCGTCGGCGAAATTCACCCCGAGCAGGTTCACTTCGTAGAGGCTCAGCACCACGTTGAGGAAGGTGGCCGCCGCGTAGTCGACCGAGGCGAGCACCGCGACCAGCCCGATCAGGTTGAACCAGCCGGTGAACCAGGCCCAGGCCGGACCGCCGAGTCGTCCCGACCACCAGTAGATGCCGCCGGCGGTGGGATAGGCGGAGACCAGCTCCGACATGCAGAAGCCGATGATCAGGATCGGGATCGAGATCAGCGGCCAGCCGATCGAGATCGCGATCGGGCCGCCGTTGTTCCAGGCCTGGCCGTAGGTGGTGAAGCAGCCGGCCAGGATCGAGATGATCGTGAACGAGATCGCGAAGTTGGAAAAGCCACTCCACGCCCGGTTCAGCGACTGTTTGTACCCGAGTTCTGCAAGTCGTTGCTCGTCGCTACCGGGAGTCGAGACGCTGCTCTCCATGGATCCCCTCTTCCTATCGTCGACCGTTGCGATAAAAGGTGTGCTGAACCGACCTAACTGCTCCCAGGCGAGACTAATCTTGCGTTCGGGATCGTGTCAATGCCAACTTGGAGAATTTTCTCCCTAGACCTTTGGCCCTACCGGCAGACACCGTGGAGAGACTGGAAGCGCAGCTCGGCGCCGCCGAAGGTGAGCCGACCGTGCTCGGCGGCGGCATCACCAACCACAACTTCCGCGCCCGGTTCGGTGGCCGCGAGGTCGTCGTGCGGCTGCCGGGGAACGACACCGAGCTGCTCGGCTCCGACCGCTCAGGTGAGCGCCAGGCCAACTCGCTGGCCGCCGCTGCCGGGGTCGCTCCGGCGGTCCTCGCGCACCTCGAGGACCCGGTCGTCCTCGTCACCGCCTTCGTCGAGGGGCCGACGATGGAGTCGCCGCAACTGCGCGAGCCGGGAGCGCTGGCGGAGGTCGGGGCGGCGCTCCGCACCATCCACGGCTGCGGCACGATCGGCGCCCGCTTCGACGCCTTCCGGCTGGTCGAGGACTACGCGGCGGCGACCCGCGCCCGCGGCGGCACCGTCCCCGACGCCTACGAGCGCGCCCACGCGGCGGCGGCGCGCATGTCGTCGGCGCCCGCCCTCCGCGACGAGCCGGCTGTCCTCTGCCACGACGACCTCCTCCCCGCCAACTTCATCGACACGCCCGACGGGATCCGGCTGGTCGACTGGGAGTACGCGGGGATGGGAAACCGCTGGTTCGACCTCGGCAACTTCGCCGTCAACAACGAGCTCGGCCCGGCCGAGGAGGAGGGTTTCGTGACCGCATACCTGGACGCCCCGCCGGCGCCCGCCGACCTGGCGGCGCTGCGCCTGATGCGACTGATGTCCGACTTCCGTGAGGCGATGTGGGGAGTGGTCCAGGTGGCGATCTCCGACCTCGATTTCGACTTCGCCGGGTATGCGGCAAAGCACTTCGACCGCCTGCTGGCGGCGATCGACGGCGACGGCTTCGAGGCCCTGCTGGAGGACGCCCATGCCGCGCGCTGAGCTGCCCGATTCGGCCCGCTGCGTGATCATCGGCGGCGGTGTCGGCGGCACCTCGCTCGCCTACCACCTCGCCGAGCTGGGCTGGGACGACGTCGTCCTCGTCGACCGCGACCAGCTCACCTCGGGCTCGACCTTCCACTCGGCGGGCCTGGTCGGGCAGCTGCGCGGCTCGGTCTCGCTGACCAAGATGATGATGCACTCGGTCGACCTCTACCGGCGGATCGGCGCCGAGTCCGACTTCGACCCCGGCTGGACCGAGTGCGGCGGGATCCGGCTCGCCTCGACCGAGGAGCGGATGGAGGAGCTGCGCCGACAAGCGGGCTGGGCGAAGACCTTCGGGCTGCCGCTCGAGTTGATCTCGGCCGAGGAGGCGAAGGGGCTCTTCCCGCTGATGTCGACGGAGGGCGTGCTCGGTGCGGCCTGGCTGCCGACCGACGGCTACATCGACCCTTCGCAGCTGACCTACGCGCTCGCCGACGGGGCGCGACGCGGCGGCTGCCGGATCTTCACCAACACGCGGGTGACCGGGATCGAGGTGAAGGACGGGCGGGTGCGCGGCGTGCGGACCGACAAAGGCGACGTCGCCGCCGATGTAGTCGTCGACGCGGGCGGCATGTTCGCCGCCGAGATCGCCCGGATGGCGGGCGTCCGCGTGCCGCTGCTGCCGATGTCCCACCAGTACCTGGTGACGCAGCCGCTCGACGCGGTGCGCGAGGCGCGCGGATCCGGCGAGGCGCGCCGCAGCCTCCCTACCATGCGCGATCCCGACTGGCTCGTCTACTACCGCGAGGACGGCGACGGCCTCGTGATGGGCGGCTATGAGCGGCAGTCCCAGCCGGCCTTCCTGCCGAACGGGACCGGGGATTTCGACGCGATCCCGCCCGACTTCAACGGCCGCCTGCTGGAAGAGGAGTGGGACCGCTTCGAGGAGATCACCCGCAACTCGGAGCGCCGGGTGCCGCCGATGTCGGAGATCAAGGTGACGAAACTGATCAACGGCCCCGAGGCCTTCACGCCCGACAACGAGTTCTGCCTTGGCGAGTCGGAGGTCGCGGGCTTCTTCGTCTGCGCAGGCTTCTGCGCCCACGGGCTCGCCGGCGCGGGCGGGATCGGCAAAGTCGTCGCCGAGTGGATCGTCGAGGGCGAACCGAGCCTCGACCTCTGGCACATGGACATCCGCCGCTTCGGCGCCGCCTACCGCTCGCCGTCCTACACCCACAAGCGGATCCGGGAGACCTACGAGACCTACTACGACATCCGCTACCCCAACCACGAGCGCAGTGCCGGGCGGCCGCTCCGCGTCTCGGCCGCCAACCTCTGGCACCGCGAGCACGGCGCCGCCTTCGGCGAGAAATCGGGCTGGGAGCGGGTCAACTGGTACGAGCCGCACGCCGCCGACGGCGACGAGGCGCTTCGCCCCCATGGCTGGGCGGGGCGCAACTGGTCGCCGGCGATCGGCGCCGAGCACCGCGCCTGCCGCGAGCGCGTCGCGGTCTTCGACGAGTCCTCGTTCGCCAAGCTCGAGATCGAAGGCCCCGGCGCCGCCGACTTCCTCGAAGGCCTCTGCGATAACCGCGTCGCCCGCGGGGTCGGCAAGATCACCTACACGCAGATGTTGAACCGGCGCGGCGGGATCGAGTGCGACTTCACCGTCTCGCGGCTCGGCGAGGAGCGCTTCGGGATCGTCACCGGCACCGCCTTCGGCAACCACGACCTCGGCTGGATGCGGCGCCATCTGCCCACCGACGGCGGCGTGCGGATCGCCGACGTCACCTCGGCGTGGTCCTGCTTCGGGGTCTGGGGACCGCGGGCGCGGGATGTGCTCGGGCCGCTCACGCCCGCGGACCTCTCGAACGAGGCCTTCCCCTACATGTCGCTGCAGGAAATCACGGTCGGCGACGTGCCGGTGCGGGCGCTGCGCGTCACCTACGTCGGTGAGCTCGGCTGGGAGCTCTACTGCCCGACCGAGTACGGGCTCGGGCTGTGGCGGGCGATCTGGGAGGCGGGCGCCGAGCACGGCATGGTCGCCGGCGGCTACCGGGCGATCGACTCGATGCGGCTGGAGAAGGGCTATCGCGTCTGGGGCGCCGACATCACCCCCGACGAGTCGCCCGAGGAAGGCGGCGTCGGCTTCTGCGTGAAGCTCGACAAGGGCGAATTCATCGGTCGCGAGGCGCTCGTCGGCGCGGCCGACGACGGCCCGCGCCACCGACTCGCCTGCATCGTCCTCGACGACCCGCGCCGGGTCGCGCTCGGCAACGAGCCGGTGCGGGTCGACGCCGACGTGGTCGGCCGGGTCACCAGCGGCGGCTACGGCTACACGGTCGAACGCTCGATCGCCTACGCCTACCTGCCCGCCTCACTGGCGGTGCCGGGGACAGCGGTCGCGATCGAGATCTTCGGCCGCTGGGTCGACGGCGAGATCGCGGCGGAGCCACTGTTCGATCAGGCGGGGGAGCGGATCAGGTCCTGAGCCCGCGCCGGCAGCAGGCCGGCGAGGATGTGCTCGGTGCCCTCGGTGTGCTCGCGGATCAATCGCACGGCGCGGGGGCCGTCCCCGCGGCGCAGCGCCTTGACGATCTTCGCGTGCTGCTCGTTCGAGCGGACCAGTACCTCGGGCGGGTGCGGGATCAGCACGATCAGGTCGGTCATCTGACCCTGCACGTCGGTCATCGCGGCGACCAGGCGCGGCGAGCCGGCTGCCTCGGCGAGGCCGATGTGGAAGCGCAGGTCGGTGCGGCGGTACTCCTCGAAGTCCTCGGTCTGCTCCGACATCGCCGCGATCAGCTGGTCGAGCCGGTCGAGCCGCGGCGCCCGCGCCCGCTCGGCGGCGAGCAGGACCGAGCCCGCCTCGACCGCGACCCGCTGGTCCAGCACCTCCCAGGCACCGGCGTCGAGTGGCTCACCGGTCGGGTCGACCAGCGGCGGCTCGGCGGCGACGAAGGTGCCGCCCTTGCGCCCGCGCAGCGAGACCAGGTGGCCGCTCTGGACCAGCG
>JAOPZF010000158.1 GCA_025964255.1 Solirubrobacterales bacterium
CGAACGCGCCGCGGCCGCCTGCAGTTCCTCAGGCGACTTCCAGCCGCTGCGCCGAAGAATCACGTAAGTGTCCATCGTTCTCCCCCTCTGTCGATTGTGGTCCCGTCCGAGCATAGGCCCGGGATCACGTCCTGTCAGCGGGTCGCGGCGGAATTACCCAGTCGGCGCGCTGCCGCTAGTGGCGGTGCTTCTTCGAGCGCAGCAGCGACAGCGAGCGGTGCACGGTCTTGAAGCCGCAGCCGCTGCTCGGGGTGAAGGTGATGCGGACGGGGACCCGCGCTCGGTGGATCTTCTTCAGCCGTTTGTTCAGCTCGACCCGGGCGTGGATCGTCAGCACCATCGACCCGGCCGCTTTCGTTTTGCGCGAGATCGCGTGGACCGTCTTGCCGAAGAGGAAGATCGACCCGGCCGCGTGCAGGCTCACCCGCAGCTTCGCGGTGCCGTTCTTGCGGTTGTTGGTGACGCCGCCGACGCCGAAGTTGCTCTTGCAGACCCGGGCCGAGGTTTCCTGTGCCGGCGGCGCCTGGACAGTCACCGGATGGGACACCGAAGACGCGCCACCGCTGCAGTAGGCCGTGCGCCCGGTGAACACCATCGCTTCCCCGCAGCCTTCGTCGTCGACGACGCTCAGCTTCGCGTTGAAGGTGCCGGCGGTGAGGAAGGTGTGGACGGCGGTGACGCCCGTTGCATCACGACCGTCTTCGAAGGTCCACGAGTACGAGGCGATCGTGCCGTCGGCATCGGTCGAGGCCGAACCGTCGAAGGGCGCGGGGACGCCCGCCGTCGCGCTCGGCGGCGTGAAGACGGCTACCGGCGACTGGTCGGGCGTCAGCGCAATGCCGGTCGGGAATTCGCCCGGCAGCGTGATCGGCGAGCCGGCGACTTTGCCCGTTTCGACATTGATCGTCTGCACCTGCTGCGCTTTCGTCTCGGTGACGTAGACGGTCTTGCCGTTCGCCGCGAACGCCACTTCTTGCGGTTCGCCGGCGACTTCGATTTCACCGGTGAACTTGTTCGTGCCCGTGTTGATCACCGAGATCGGGCCCGTGCCAAGGCCGACTACGTACGCTTCGGTCCCGTCCGGGGAGATCGTGATTCCGCGCGGTTCGCCGGTTTTTTCCCCGAGCGGAATCTTGCTGACATTCTTGGTCGCCGTATTGATCGCCGAGACTTCTTTGCCGACCTGATCGACGACGTAGGCGGTCCCAGCGGGAGTGAACTCGATCCCCATCGGCCCTTCGCCGACTTTGATCGGTTCCCCCGGAGCCAGCGTCATCGTTTCCGTGTTGATCACTTCGACATCGTTATCGGCGTGGTTCGCGACGTAGGCGAACTTGCCGGTCGGCGAGATCGCCACGCCGGTCGGTTCGAGGCCGACTGAGATCGATTTCACGACTTTTTTGGTCTGAGTCGAGATCACTGCCACTTTGTTGCCGCCGCGGGCAGTGACGTAGGCGTACTTGCCGTCGGGCGTGATCGCGATCCCGAAGGGGAATTTGCCGACTTCTTCGATCGTCGCGACGTTACGGCGCAGACCGGTTTCGATCACGGAGACGGATTCGTCTTCGGAGTCGGTCACGTAGGCGAACTTGCCGTCAGGCGTGATCGCGACCGAGGTCGGGCCTTGCCCGGCTTCGACCGGTCCGCCGACCAGTTTGTTCGTCGCCGCGTTGACGAACGACACCTGGTGACTGTCGCGTTCCCCGACCACGGCCAGCTGCGCGGCGCTCGCGCTCGCGGCCGTCATCGCCGCGACGACGGCAACCGCCGCCGCAAGGACCATTGAATGACGCAAAACGTTTCCCGACCTGCCCATCGGTGGCTCATTCTAGGCGGCCGAGGGGCGGCTCGACTTCAGGAAGCGCGCTTCTCGGCCTCTTCGCGCAGCGTCGGCAGCACGTCGGCGCCGAACTGATCGAGGAAACGCTTCTGGTCGTGGCCGGGAGCGTGGAGGACGAGGTCTTCGAAGCCGAGGTCGACGTAGGGCAGGACCTGCTCGATCACCGAGTCGCAGTCGTCGGTGACGATGAAGCGTTTGTGGGCCTGGTCGGCGTGTTCGTCGGCGACCCGTTCCATCTCGATCGGGTCGTCGATCCCCGCTTTCTGGTCGTGGGTCAGGCCCAACGCCGCCCACGGCTTGCACGACTCGAGCGCGAACTCGGCGTCGCGGTCGTAGGAGACCTTGATCTCGATCATCTTGCGGATCTCGGCCGGGTCGCGCTCGGCTTTCTCCGCTCCCTCGACGAGGTTCGCGATCAGTTCTTTGTAGAGCTCCGGGTCTTTGCCACTGGTCGAGATGAAGCCGTCGCCGCGCCGCCCCGCCAGTTTCGCCGCCAGCGGCCCCGAGGCCGCCATGAAGATCGGCACCGGGTTCTCCGGCTTGTCGTAGATCGTCGCCCGCACCGCTTCGTAGTAGTCGCCTTTGAAGTCGACGCGGTCCTCGGTCCAGAGCTGCTCGATCAGCGTCACCGCCTCGGCGAGCCGCCGCCGCCGCTCTTTGGCGCCGGGGAACTCGCCGCCGGTCGCGGGCGTCTCGTTCAGCGACTCGCCGGTGCCGACGCCGAGGAAGACGCGGCCCGGAGCCAGCGCGCCGAGCGTCCCGAAGGCCTGGGCGATGATCGACGGGTTGTAGCGAAGGGTCGGAGTGAGGACGCTGGTCCCCATCACCACCCGCTCGGTCGCCTGGGCGAGCGCGCCGAGCCAGACCAGCGCGTTGGGCGCGTGGCCGCCCTCGTGGCGCCATGGCTGGAAGTGATCGGAGACGGCGACGATGTCGAGGCCGACCTTCTCCGCCTCGATCGAAAAATCGAGCAGCTCACGGGGGCCGAACTGCTCTGCGGACGCCTTGTAACCGATTCGGATCGCCATGGCGGTGAGCTTAGAGGGCGTGCACGCTCGACCTCAGCTCTCGGCCATCACCCCCGCCGCGCACCGCGACCGTCGTCGCCGACACGGTCTTCACCTCCAGCTTCGCCACCCGCAACTACACCTTCGTCGCGCTGAAGCCGAAGGGGCGCTAGGCCACAAGGGACCTGGGACCCCTTGCAGGCGCCGGCGCGCGAGCTTAGGATCGCGCCGATGGCGACGACCGTCCAACCGACCCCTGCGCCGATCGCCGGTCCGCCGCCCGGCCCGCCGATCGAGATCCCGGACTTCGAAATCGTCCCGCGCCTGGGACTGATCCCGGTGGCGATCGTCTTCGTCGCCTTGGTCGTCGCGATCGCCGTCAACGAACTCTGGCCGCTGACCTTCTTCCACGTCGCCTTCGGCGCCGCCTGGACGATCAT
This sequence comes from Solirubrobacterales bacterium, assembly GCA_025964255.1. Classification (GTDB taxonomy): domain Bacteria; phylum Actinomycetota; class Thermoleophilia; order Solirubrobacterales; family 70-9; genus VAYN01. The sequence goes on from JAOPZF010000158.1 coordinate 3,288, forward strand.
CGACCTCTTCCTCGGCTTCGTGCTCGGGCCGATCCTCGGCAAACTCTCGGTCCCGGCGCGGATCGAGATGACGACCCGGCTGATGCCGAAGATGGTCCTGATCATGCCGACCGTGGTCACCGCGACCCTGGCCGCCGGTTGGCAACTCGGCCACTTCCTCGGCACCGTCGACAGCGGCTATTACAACCACGGCTGGATCGTCGCCAGCTACATCGTCGTCGGCTGCATGGCAGTGATCGCGCTGGGCCTGCTCGAGCCGGCCAACATCGCCGTGCTCTTCGAGCTGAAGAAGCCGAAACCGAACCCCATGGTGATCGAGCACCTGATGAAACGCTTCATCTACACCGCCGGGATCCTCGGCGCCCTGCAGATCGCGACGCTGGTGATCATGACCAAGATCGCGAGCGGCTGATCGTGGCGAGCGGGCCGACAAAGGCGGGCCGCTGATGGAGGCCGGGACCGCAGCCGGACCACCGGCGATGCCCGAGCCGCGCCCGATGCCGCCGGTCACCCAGGTCGGGATGGCCTCGCTGGCGCTGATCGTCGCGGGCGGGATCTACCTCGCCGCCCACCTGCCCGAGTCGGTCCCACTGACCCCGGCGATCGTCCTCCTCGCCCTCTCCGCGATCCTCCTCGCCGCCAACCTCTTCTCGCTCACCCGGGTCAAGGACTTCGCCTGGTGGCGCTTCCTCCAGGTCGGCCGCTGGGCGCTCCTCGCCTACGCGATCACGGCCGGCTTGATCGAGTACGCCTTCCTCCGCAACGGCCTCTCCGGCGGCCCGCTGATCGTGGTGACGCTCTCGCTCTTCATCTACGCCCTCCACGTCCCGATGCTGATCGCCTTCACCGTCGCCCGCTACGCCGAGCCGACGCCGACGGCCTCTTAAACCTCGGCGGCGGCAGGCTCGGGCGTGGGGCGCGGCGCGGGGTCGGGCTCGGGGCGGCGTTCGAGGCCGGCGCCCTCGAGGTCGACGTTGGGGATGATGCGGTCGAGCCACTTGGGGATCCACCAGGCGCGGCCGCCGAGCATCGCCATCATCGCGGGGACGATCGTCATCCGCACGACGAAGGCGTCGAAGAGGATGCCGACGGCGAGGACGAAGCCGATCGATTTGATGATCGGTTCTTCCGGCACGATGAACCCGGCGAAGACGCTGATCATGATCAGCGCCGCCGCGGTGACGACGCGGGCGCCGTGGCGGAAGCCGACCCGCACCGCATCCTGGGCGCCTGCCCCGTGGGCGTGCTCCTCGCGCATCCGCGAGACCAGGAACACCTGGTAGTCCATCGCCAATCCGAAGAGGATCCCGATCGCCAACACCGGCAGGAAGCTGAGGATCGTCGGCGAGGCTTCGACGCCGAAGAGCCCGGCCGCCGTCCCTTCCTGGAACACTGCGACGACGGTGCCGAACGAGGCCCCGATCGTCAGCAGGAAGCCGGCGATCGCCAGCAACGGCACCGGGATCGAGCGGAAGGCGACCGTCAGCAGGATCAGCGCCAGTCCGACCACCACGATCAGGTAGAGCGGCAGCGAGTCGGAGAGCTGCTTCGAGACGTCGATGTTCGAGGCGGTCGAGCCGGCGACCAGCAGGTTGGTGCCATTCGCCGCCACCGTCTGGTCGCGGACCGTTTCGACCAGATCTTCGGTCGCGGTCGTTTCCGGACCGCTGGTCGGCGTCACCCCGATCACCGCGATCGATTTTCCTTCGTCGAAGGCGGGCTTGCCGACCTTGGCGACGTCTTCGAGCTTGCCCAGCTCGGTCGCGACCGATGCGGCCGCGGCGGGACCGCCCTTCGACGGCAGTTTGGCGACGACCGTCAGCTGGCCGTTGGCACCGGCGCCGAAGCCCTTGGTGATCAGGTCGTATGCCTGGCGCTTGGTTTCGTGCTTCGGCGCCGTGCCCTCGCCGGGCAGCCCGAGGCGCATGTTGAGGACCGGCATCGCGAGCACCAGCAGCAGGACCGCCGGGATGATCGCGGCGAGCACCCGGTGGCGGGTGACGAGGCCGACCCAGCGTTTGCCCAGCGTCTCCTCGGTGCCACGCGGGCGTTCGAGGTCCTTCCCCTTCAGCGCCCGCTTGCCGGCGAAGCCGAGCAGCGCCGGGACCAGGGTCAGCGCGATCAGCACCGCGATCACCACGGTGCCCGCGGCTGCGAGCCCCATCGCGGTGAGGAACGGGATCCCGCAGACGGTCAGCGCGGCGAGCGCGATCGCCACGGTCGAGCCGGCGAAGACGACGGCGCTCCCCGAGGTGCCGACCGCATGGCCGATCGCCTCTTCGGGGTCCATCCCTTGGACCACCCCGGTTCGATATCTGGAGACGACGAAGAGCGCGTAGTCGATGCCAACCGCTAACCCGAGCATCGCCGCCAAGGCGCTCGTGGTCGAGCTGAGCGTGGTGAAGGCGGTGAAGAGGGTGATGCCGAGGATGCCGGTGCCGACGCCGATGGCGGCGGTCACCAGCGGCAACCCGGCGGTCAGCAGCGAGCCGAAGGTGATCGTCAGGACGATCAGCGCGACGACGATCCCGATCAACTCCGACGCACCCCCGGCGTTGGCTTTTTCTTCCCCGGCGGCGCCTCCGAACTCGACGTCGACGCCGGCCTTTTCGACCGGCGCGAAGGTTTGTTGCAGGCGTTCGCGCTGGCTCGACTTGATCATGTCCCGTTCGTCTTCGAACTGGACCTGGGCGAGCGCGTAGCGGCCGTCCTTGGAGATCGCGCCCTGCGTTTCGAGCGGGTTGGTGATCGAGACGACGCCTGGGGTCGTGCCGGCGGCCGCGATGGCGCTTTCGATCGACGCCGCGTCGTCTTTCACCTGGCCGCCGCTGGGGGCGGCAAAGACGACCTGTCCCGCGGCGCCACTGGCGGCGGGGAGCTTCGCTTTCAGCAGGTCGATCGCCTGCTGGGAGCCGGTGCCGGGGATCTTGAATTCTTCCGAGAAGGGCTTCGAGACGGCGCCGCCGACGATCGCGAGGATGACGAGGACACCGAGCCAGAGGGCGAGAACGCGGCGTCGGCGACGGAATGAGGTGCGCCCGAGGCGCTGGAGGAAGGAGGCCATGCGGCGGGATTATTGCAGCCTCATGCAGATTTGCGATCCAAAGCAAGTTTGCAACTCGCTGTTAACATCGCCTCGATGGCCACCGGGGAGGGCCTACGGGCCCTAAAGAAGCAGCGCACCCGCCACGACATCGTCGCCGCGACCCTCGAACTGACCCTCGAGGACTCCTACCGCGCGACGACGATCCCGCTGATCGCCGAACGGGCGATGGTTTCCCCGCGCACCGTCTCCGCCTACTTCCCGAACAAAGACGAGATCGCCTTCGACGACTCCGACGAACTGCTGGCCGATCTCGAAGCTCACCTGGACGAAGGCCAGGCGCCGCTGGTCGACCGGCTGCGCCGCTGGATCTACGACCGTGAGCCGAAGGACAAGGAGCTCGCCCACCTGCGCATGCGGGCGGTGACCGCCGACCCCGACCTGCGGCTGATCGAGCACCGCCATCTCGACCGCTTCAGCGCCGCGGTCGCCCGAGCGGCGGCGGCGGAATTCGGCGCCGAGCCGCAGGATCCCGGCCCGCAGACCTTCGCCGCGGCGTTCCTCGGCGTCGTCCTCGCGCTGCGCGAACGAGTGCTGAGGGAAGGTCCGGCCGACCCCAAGGGCGAACGCCTCGAGGCGGGCTTCACCTTCCTCGAGGCGGGGCTCGCGGCGCTCCGTGCGGGCGCCAAACGCACCTGAGGCTTTGATGGCGATCCTGATCTCGGCGACGCATTCCGGCGCCGGCAAGACGACCGTCACCGGGGTCGTGATGGCGCTGCGGCGGCGCGGGCTCAGCGTCCAGCCGTTCAAGATCGGGCCCGACTTCATCGACGCCGCCCACCACGCGGAGGTCTGCGACCGGCCGTCGATCAACCTCGACACCTGGCTGCAGGGCGAGGACGGGGTGCGGCGGAGCTTCGAGCGCTGGAGCACCGACGCCGACATCGCCGTGATCGAGGCGATGGGCGGGCTCTTCGACGGCGTCGACGGGACCGGCCGCGGCAGCCCGGCCGAACTGGCGAAACTGCTCGGCGTGCCGGTCGTGGTCGTGCTCGACGTCTGGGGGATGACGCGAACCGCGGCGCCGATCCTGCGCGGCCTGCGCGATTTCGATCCGGAGGTGCGGATCGCCGGCTGCGTGCTGAACCGGGTCGGCAGCCCGGGCCACGCGGCGATGGTCGTCGACTCGCTGCCCGAGGATGTGCGCCGGCTGGTCGTCGGCTCGGTTGCCGCGAGCGAGGACCTGGCGACTCCCGAGCGCCACCTCGGCATCGTCACCGTGCAGGAGCTCGGCGCGAGTGCCGCGGCCCGAGCCGCGGCGCGGGAGCGCGCTGGGTCGGATCTCGACCTCGACCGGATCATCGAGCTCGCGGCGTCCACGGAGCACGAACGCGCGACCGCTTCGGACGAACCGCCGCCGCCGGCATCGATACGGCCGTCGGCACCGGCCCGGCCCACGAGCGACGTGCCCCCTCCCCCGCCTCCGGACGAGACCCTGCGCATGGCCATCGCCCAGGACCAGGCCTTCCACTTCTACTACGAGGAGAACCTCGACCTGCTGCGCCGGGCGGGCTTCGAACTGGTCCCGTTCCGCCCGACCGCCGACGCGTCCCTCCCGCCCGACGTCGACATCGTCCACCTCGGCGGCGGCTACCCGGAGAGCTTCGCCGCCGAGCTCGCCGCGAACGAGCCGCTGGCGGCGGAGTTGCGCGAGCGGGTCGCGGCCGGCCTCCCGATCTATGCCGAGTGCGGCGGGTTCATCTACCTGGGACGCTCGCTGACCGGCTTCGACGGCGAGCCGCACGCGATGGCCGGCGTCCTGCCGCTCGACTTCACGATGGACCGCGAGCACCTCTCGATCGCCTACGTGACCGCGACGACTGCCGCCGACTCACCCCTCGGACCGCCCGGGACCACCCTGCGCGGCCAGGAGTTCCACCAATCCCGGATCGTCGCCTCCCCCACTGACCCGGTCGAACCCGACCTCTACGAGCTGACCCGCAGCGACGATCGCCGCTCCCGCGCCGGCCTCGCCCGCCCCAACATCGCCGCCTCGTACGTCCACCTTCACCTCGCCTCCAACCCCACCGTCGCCACCAACCTGGCTCGCGCCGCCCAGGCGCGCGGCGCACGCTGAGCACGGGTATACCTGGGTATACTCGTTCCGATGGCGAAAGTCATGGTTTCTCTTCCCGACGAGCTTCTCAACGAGGTCGACGCTGAGGCCCGACGCTGCGGCACGACCCGCAGCGCGATCATGCGTGAGTTCGCCAATATCGCGCTGCGCCGGCGACGCGAAAGTCGAGCGGAGGCGATGCGGTCGCTGCTCGAGGACCTATCCCCCCACGGGGGACACGCCGCCGACGCCGTCAAGGAAACGCGGCCGGGCACGTGACCACGTTGCTTCTGGACGCGAGCGTCCTCCTAGCTGCCTTTGACCCCGAGGACGAACACCACGAGCCATCGCGGGCACTACTGGAAGAAGACGAACCGACGCTCGCCACGCTAGACCTAGCCCGCTACGAGGTCGCCAACGTGGCAGTCCGCGCTTGGCGTGCGCCAAATTCGGTGTTGCCCCTCCTCAGCGCCATCGACAGACTCGCCGAGGATGGTGGGGTCATCGCTGCCACGACCCCACTCCTGGCCCAGGCCGCGGAGCTCGCCGAGCGCCACGAGATCTCCGTGTACGACGCCACCTACGCAGCGGCGGCCAGCGACCTCGGCCGTCGCCTGATCAGCTGCGACAAACGCGACCTGGTCTCGCGGGGCCTCGCGGTCCTTCCGGCTGACGCCCTGTCGGAGTAACCGGCGCCTTCAGCAGCGCGGTAAGGGGAAGCGCATGATCAGCTCGGTGCCGCGGCCCTCTTGGGAGATCCTCAGGTTGGCGCTCAGGCGGGCGATGATCGAGAGGCCTAGGCCTAGGCCGTCGGAGTCCGGGTTGCCGAAGCCGGCGCCGCGGTCGATCACGCGGATCTCGAGCCAGTCGTCGGCGACGGAGGCGGTCATCGAGATCGTCTCGTCCTCGTGGGCGTCGGCGTGCTTGACCGCGTTGGTGACTGCCTCAGAGACGGCGAGGGCGACGTCTTGGCAGAGCTCGGTGTCGGCGCCGTGGGCGGCGGCAAAGTCGACGGCGGCGTGGCGGAAACTGGGGACGACGTCGGGGCTGCCAGGGTGGCAGACCTTCAGCGAAACGACCGAGGGCGCAGCCGGGTCACCCTCGATCGACGCGCCGGTCATCCGCCGTCCCGATCGTCGGTGACCGCCGCCATCGCGACCGCCTGTCCGTCGCGCTTGGCCACGACCAGGTACCTGTCGTGCCGCTCGACCACGTCCTCGACGCTCTCGATCTCGTGGCCGGGGATGACGAGGAAGCGGTCGAAGCTCGAGCGCACCAGCTCGTATTCGGCGATCGTCAGCTCAACCGTCTCGGTGCAGCCGAGGTTGCCGCACTCACAGACGAAGACGGCCTCGCGGGCCGACTCGGTGCCGCGCTCGATCGCCTCGTTGACCCGCCGCCCGTTGATCTCGGCCGACGCGGCGCGGGCGACGAAGCGTCGCTCCTCGGACTTCCGCTCGGGACGATCATCGTTCACGCCTTCTCGCATTTCCCCCACCGGGGGAATGTAAAACGCCGTGCGGCGGTCAGGACCACCCACGCCGTCGGATCCGTGGCGAAGAACGGACCCGCCGCCCCCAGGGTGGAGAGGGGGCGGCGGGCCGTCGTCGAGGGGACTACTTCCCGCCGACGATGTCTTCCGCGACGTA
>JAOPZF010000249.1 GCA_025964255.1 Solirubrobacterales bacterium
CCCAACCCCCTGGGACCGGGGAATGGGAGTGGACTGGCGGTCCACAGGTGAGTCCACAAAGCGGTACGGAAGATGACCGATGGTCAGGCACGGTTCGCTGGGACCTGGTCTGTCCGCCTACCCGTAAGGATAATTGGGCGGTACGGGAACTGAGAGGCGTCGGCGAGGGAGACGGGGGACAGCGGTGCTGACATGGCAGTGAATCCAAAGACGGATCTACAACTGCTGGCCGAGTACGACTTCAAGGGTCGTAACGAGGCCGAGATTCGTGGCGACTGGATCGAGACGTTGCTGCGACTTCTCGGCTACGGCCTCGGGACGCGCAACGACATTCTGCGGGAGCGGACGCTGAAGCTTGCGGAGCCGACCCGGATGATCGGCTCGAAACGGATCGAAATCGACTACATCCCCACGGTCTACGGCGAACAGCTCTGGATCATGGAGGCGAAGCGCCCCCAAGAGGGCGAGGCGCTGTTCTCCCTTGAGCATCTCGGACAGGCCTGGTCCTACGCCACCGATCCGCGCATCGCGGTTCCCCTCATGTGTCTATGTGACGGCACCCGCGTCGGCGTCTACGACATGACCCGCAGCGACTGGGATACCCCAGTCTTTGACCGGCCCAAGGCCGAGTTGCTCGACTGCTTCGGAGAGCTCTTCGAGCTACTCGGGGCACCGCGAATCGCCGACAGAATCCGCCGCGATCAGCTCCGTCACCTGCGGGGCGCACTGATGGCGCAGATCGATCAAAAGCCACTGGACGAGACGCTGAAAGACGTCGAAGCGATCGTCGCCGAGGCCCGACCGATCGTCGACGAGCGGCGCCGTCAGATCTACCGCGAGACTCGCGAGCGAATCGAAGGAGACGGCACCAAGGCGATGGATGCGGCCGGCATCTGGGGCCTTGCGGGACACCTGAACGGGCCGATGTGGTCGACGCTCAATGACATCGATCACGGCGCCCGCCTGATTCGCGAGAAAGAGCCGAGGCTGCGCGAGCGTGAGTTCGAAGACTTCGAAAGGGTCGGAATCAAGAAGGAGGGTGAGGCGCCCCGGATCTGGTTCTGGCTATCGCTGGCCCGGATGGGCTGCGCGATTCTGCTGAGCGAGGACGAGGGCTGCGGTCCGATTTGTCGGGCCGCCGCGGAAGAGGCGGCCCGCGATCACGCCACCGGATTTGCCGGTGACGACCTCAAGGCAGCCTCATACGAGCTTCAGCGCGGTCTGGGCCCCCTCGGCTGGCGCCTCGCGGCCAACCAGAAACCGGCGATCGACAAGGCTGCGGCGGCAGTCGCGGACTCCCTTGAAGCCGAGGAGTGGCTGCGACTCGACGCGGAATTCGGCCTGACCGGAACCGCGGGCTACAAGTTTCAGGCCCTGTTGGGCCCGCGGGCGATGCTCGGGCGGATCGACCCCTGGGACGTAACGACGGTCAGAGCCGCCATCAAGGTAGTTCAAGCGATGCTTGGGGTGCTGCCGAAGCCACCGGGAATGGAGGAGCTCCAGCCAGCCGGCGACCCATGGCAGGAGTCGTGGTTGCGGGGAGATCCCCTTCGAGATGTCTCGGCGGCGACCCTGCAGGCCCTTGGCAGGCGTGACGGCGAACCAGGGCCAGCAGCATTTGCGAGTGCCCTTTACGCGGAGCACTACGCCTGACGAGTCGTCGCCCACCGCGCAACTTCCTGCAGGAAATAGAACCTTATTAGAACCTTGAGGAGCAGCTAATTCGCTTGGGACCACAAAAAAGGGCCTGCTTTGCAGGCCCTTTCTCAATAGCGGGGGCAGGATTCGAACCTGCGACCTTCGGGTTATGAGCCCGACGAGCTACCTGGCTGCTCCACCCCGCGACGGTCACTGCATTTTAGCAATGTGGCGTTGAAATCCGGGGCACCCTCGCGATGGGGGCGTCGGGGGACGCGGCTGAATAGGGTGGCGGGATGCCGGAGGGAACGCGGCGAGTCGCCGTCATCGACATCGGCTCCAACTCGACGCGACTGCTGGTCGCCGACGTCTTGGACGGCCGAGTGACGCCGATCGAGCGGCGCAGCACCGTGACCCGTTTGGGACGCGGCGTCGACCTTAGCGGGAGGCTCGCGGCGGAAGCGATCGAGGCGGCCTGCGCGGCCGTCGATCCCTATGTCGCGACGGTGCAGGACCTCGGGGTCGAAGCGATCGACGCGGTGGCCACCAGCGCGGTGCGCGACGCCGAGAACGGATCCGCCTTCATCGCCGAGCTACGCGAGCGCTTCGCGCTCTCGGCCCGGGTGCTCGGCGGCGACGAAGAGGCCCGGCTCACTTACCTGGGCGCGACTTCGGAGCACTTGCCCGAGGTCCCGACGCTGGTCCTCGACATCGGTGGCGGCTCGACCGAGATGGTCGTCGGCCAGGGCCGCGACGCCGCCTGGCACAGCTCCCTCCAGGCCGGGGTCGTCCGCCACACCGAGCGCCACCTCTCCGCCGACCCGCCGCGGGCGGTCGAGCTGGAAGCGCTCGCCACCGACCTCCGCGGACTGATCGAGACCGCCACGCTGGAGGCGCCTCGCGCCGAGGCCGGGATCGCCGTCGCCGGCACCCCCACCTCGCTCGCCGCGATCGAGATGGAACTCGACCCCTACGACTCCGAGCTTGTCCACGGCCACGTGCTCGAACTCCGGTCGATCCAGCGGATGCTTTCGCGCCTCGCGGCGGTCCCGCTCGCCGAGCGCCAGGCGATCCCCGGACTGCACGCCGACCGCGCGCCGACGATCCTCGCCGGGGTGGTGATCCTGGTCGAGGCGATGCGCGCCTTCGACCTCGATCAGATCACAGTGTCGGAGCACGACATTTTGTACGGGGCGGCGATTGCGTTGGCCGATTCGATTTAAGTAGAATCATCCGGCGGTCGAAGTGGATCGCCGTACCGGATGGATACTGGCTATCCGGCCAACAGTACAAACGGGTGGTTGGTAGGTCCTGACCCCGACAATTGGGGGATCACCCGTACTGGATTTTTAGTACTCCACGCCCTAAGCGGTGGACAAAAGCACCCTGCCGTGCCAATACTCTCGGGACCGGGGACGAGGAGGGGTCCGCCCTTCCTTGCCCTTGGCATAGGGCTTGGGCGATTGCCGCATCATGGCGCCTCCCGCCGTCTGAGCCCATCTAAATAAGGGTCCCTAAAGACGTACCCCTGCCCGTCCTGAGGGATCCGCGTGGATCGGCCGTCAGCGATGACGGCCGATTCTCGTCTTAGGCCCTAAATACCGCCGCGTTCGCAGACCTGAGGCGGCGTGGGGGCGCCTCGCCGTGTCCTCAGTCGCTCCCCTTCGGGTCACGCACCTGAGTGCGCTCCCCTCGTCTCGCTCCCTGCGTCCTTGCGAGGCTGGCCCACACCGCCTCAGGCCAAATTCGCTTTTCGCGGGTAGACGACCTCGGGGTCGGTGATCACGTTGACCAGCGTCGGCACGCCCGAAGCGAACGCGCGCTCCAGGGCCGGCCGCAGCTCCTCCGGCTCGCGCACGACGACGCCCTCGCAGCCGAGCGTTTCGACCAGCTCGTCGTAGCGCGTTTCCGGCCGCAGCTCCGCCGCCACCGAGTAGCCGTAGAGGAACTTCATCGGGTGGTGCTCGAGCGCCCAGATCCCGTTGTTCCCCATCACCCCGACCACGCCGAGCCCGTGCCGGGACATCGTCTCGAACTCCATCCCCGCGAAGCCGAAGGCACCGTCGCCGAGCAACAGGCAGACCTGCCGGTCGGGGTACGCGACTTTGGCGCCGATCGCCTGGCCCGGCCCGGCACCGAGGCAGCCGAACGGCCCCGGATCCATCCAGCAACCCGGCTCGTAAGTGTTGATGTAGCGGCCCGCGTAGGAGACGAAGTCACCGCCGTCGCCGACGACGATCGCGTCGCGGTCGAGCACCTGGTCGAGTTCGCGGTAGATCCGCACCGGGTGGAGCGGGGCGCGCGGATCGTCGAGCTGCTCGCGCTCCTTTTCGCGCGCCTCAGCCTCGACGTTGGTCAGCTGCTCCACCCAAGGCCTCGACCGCGTGCCCTCCCCCGCCGCGGCGGCCAGCGCCGCCAGCCCGGCGGCGACATCCCCGACCAGGTCGAGGTCCGGCAGCCGGTTCGCGGTCAGCGCGTTCGGCGCGACGTCGAGGCGGATCAGCTTCGTCTCGGCGCCGAAACTGCCGCCGAAGCCGAGCCGGAAGTCGAGCGGCACGCCGACGACGAGCGCGACATCGGCGCCCTGCAGCGCGGTCGACCGTGCCCGGCTGAAGGCGAGGTCGTGGTCGGCGGGAAGGCACCCGCGGCCGAGGCCGTTGAGGAAGACCGGGATCCCGAGCGCCTCGGCCAGCGCCCGCAGCTGATCCTCCCCGCGCGCCCAGTAGAGGCCGGTGCCGGCCATGATCACGGGACGCTCGGCCCCGGCCAGAAGCGCCGCGGCCTCCTCGATCCCGGCGGGCGGCTGCATGTCGGGCGCGCTCGCCGCGGCGGGGACCTCGAACTCGGCCTCGCTGAAGATGACGTCCATCGGATAGTCGAGGAAGGTCGGGCCGCTCGGCGCGGTGGCGGCGAGGTCGAGCGCGCCGGCGGTCAGCGCGGCGATCGCGTCAGTCGTCTTCGCCGTCTCGGCCGACTTGACCAGCGGCGATACGAACGGAAGGTGGTCGATCTCCTGCAGCGACCCCGACCCCCAGCGCATCTCCGGCGCCCGCCCGCCGAGCACCGTGATCGGCGAGTTGTTGGCCTGCGCGCCGGCGATCGCGCTCATCCCGTTGGTGACGCCCGGCCCGGCGGTCAGCGCCGCGACCCCGACCCCGCGGGTCGCCTTGGCCATCCCCTCGGCGGCGAAGGCAGCGGTCTGCTCGTGCCGCACGTCGACGATCCGGATCCCCTCGGCTTTGCAGCCGTCATAGATAGGGAAGATGTGTCCCCCCGAGAGCGTGAACAGCGTGTCCACGCCCCGCGACTTGAGGACCTTGGCAACGATTTTCCCTCCGTGCTCTCCCATGGCGCAGCATCCTATATGTGACACGGATCGATGTCGAGGAAGTGCCCGGGGCGGGACTCGAACCCGCGCGTCCCAGTGGGACAGCGCCTTTTAAGGGCGCCGCGTCTGCCAGTTTCGCCACCCGGGCCAGGCGATGGTAACCCGCCCGGGGCCTCGGAAAGCCCGCTCCTAGCGTGCAAAAACGCCTGCGACGGCCCGTAAAAGGCCAATAAATCTTGCTGGGCCGCAACTCAGCCGTTGTTACCGTGTCTGCAGAGGCACCGGACCCAGTCTTTCCCTGGAGGGGAACTATCGAGGCTTCAGCACTCACTCACGCCAGTCGCCGTGGGCTTCTAGCCCGCAAGTCGCCCCTGCTCAAACTGCAGGGCGACGAGAAGCTGATCGCGATGGCCCGCTCGGGCAACGCGGGTGCCTTCGAGATGATCGTCGACCGGTACCAGGGCCGCCTGCTCGGCTTCTGCCGCCAGATGCTCGGCTCGACCGAGGACGCCGAAGACGTGCTGCAGGAGGTCTTCGTCAACGCCTACCGGGCGATGCTCGCCGACGAGCGTGAGATCAACCTCCGCCCCTGGCTCTATCGGATCGCCCGCAACCGCTGCCTCAACCAGCTCCGCAAACCGAGCGCCGACGCGCAGGAATCGATGGACATGGTTCCCGAAGTCGAAGCCGCCTCGACCGCGGAGAAGGTCCATAACCGCGAGGAGTTCCGGCAGATCATCGCCGACGTCAACAAGCTTCCCGAGACCCAGCGCTCGGCGCTCCTCCTGCGCGAGATGGACGCCCTCTCCTATGAGGAGATCGCCGACGCGATGGAGACGACGGTGCCGTCGGTCAAGTCGCTGTTGGTGCGGGCGCGGATCTCGCTCGGCGAGGCGAGCCAGGCCCGCCTGCTGACCTGCGGCGAGGTCCGGGTCGAGCTCTCCGAAGCGGCCGAGGGGCTGCGCAAGGTGTCGGCGCCGGTGCGCCGGCACGTCCGCGAGTGCGAGGAATGCGCCGACTTCCGCTCCCAGGTCCGCTCCAACGAGAAGCTGCTGGCGGCGATGTTCCCGGTCCCGGTGCTGTTTGCCTTCAAGGGCTTCATCGCCTCCAAGCTCGGCCTCGGCGGCGGTTCCGCCGCGGGCAGCGCGGCGGCCGGCGGTG
>JAOPZF010000271.1 GCA_025964255.1 Solirubrobacterales bacterium
ATAGGGACCGAACTGTCTCACGACGTTCTGAACCCAGCTCGCGTACCGCTTTAATGGGCGAACAGCCCAACCCTTGGGACCTACTCCAGCCCCAGGATGCGACGAGCCGACATCGAGGTGCCAAACCGGTTCGTCGATGTGGACTCTTGGAACCGATAAGCCTGTTATCCCCGGAGTACCTTTTATCCGTTGAGCGACGGCGCTTCCACTTGCTACCGCCGGATCACTAAGCCCAACTTTCGTTCCTGCTCGACCTGTCGGTCTCGCAGTCAAGCTCCCTTATTGCCTTTACACTCTACGCACGATTTCCAACCGTGCTGAGGGAACCTTTGGGCGCCTCCGTTACATTTTAGGAGGCGACCGCCCCAGTCAAACTGCCCACCTGACACTGTTCACCGCCCGGATCACGGCGCGGTGTTAGAAGCTCAGAGCACCAAGGGTGGTATCTCAAGGGTGACTCCCCAGCGACCAAAGTCGCTGGTTCAAAGTCTCCCACCTATCCTGAGCGAGATACCCCAAACTCCAATATCAAGTTGCAGTAAAGGTTCACGGGGTCTTTCCGTCTAGCTGCGGGTACTCGGCATCTTCACCGAGACTTTAATTTCACCGAGCCTCTCGTTGAGACAGCGTCCAACTCGTTACGCCATTCGTGCAGGTCGGAACTTACCCGACAAGGAATTTCGCTACCTTAGGACCGTTATAGTTACGGCCGCCGTTTACCGGGGCTTAGTTTCGCTGCTTCGCTCCGAAGAGCTAACAAGTCCACGTAACCTTCCGGCACCGGGCAGGCGTCAGACCCTATACGTCGTCTTACGACTTAGCAGAGCCCTGTGTTTTTGGTAAACAGTCGGTTGGACCAATTCACTGCGGCCCCCTCAGGCTCCCTCCGTGTGGAGTTCACCCTAACGGGGCGTCCCTTCTCCCGAAGTTACGGGACGATTTTGCCGAGTTCCTTAACGAGAGTTAGCTCGCTCACCTTAGTATGTTCTACTTGTCCACCTGTGTCGGTTATCGGTACGGGCACGCGAATCCTGCCTAGAGGCTTTTCTTGGAGGCATGGAATCAGAGACTTGCCGGCATACGCCAGCTGGCATCGCACCTCGCGTCAAAACGCCACTGCGGATTTTCCTACAGCGACTAGCTACGTACTTGCCCCAGGACTACCATCGCCTGGGTTCCCTTATCCTTCCCCGTCCCCCCATCGGTCATAACGGAGACAACGTGGTACAGGAATATCAACCTGTTGGCCATCGGCTACGCCTTTCGGCCTCGCCTTAGGTCCCGACTAACCCTGAGCAGACGAACTTTACTCAGGAAACCTTGGACTATCGGTGGTGGAGATTCTCACTCCACTTTCGTTACTCATGCCAGCATTCTCACTTCCAGCCGCTCCACGGAGCCTTACGAATCCGCTTCACGCAGCTGGAACGCTCTCCTACCGCGTACAGAGCCCGCAGGCCTGCACACCCATAGCTTCGGAGGTTAACTTGAGCCCCGTTGAATTATCCGCGCCCGAACACTTGACCAGTGAGCTGTTACGCACTCTTTTAAGGGTGGCTGCTTCTAAGCCAACCTCTTGGTTGTCTCTGCATTCGGACATCGTTTGCCACTTAGTTAACACTTAGGGTCCTTAGCTGATGGTCTGGGTTGTTTCCCTCTCGCGTACGAAGTTTATCCCCCGCACACTGACTGCCGAGTTAACCGTAACGGTCTTCGGAGTTTGCCTGAAGTCGGTAACCTGGTAGGGCCCCTAATCCAAACAGTGCTCTACGGCCGAAACGCAATCACTCGACGCTATACCTAAATATATTTCGGAGAGAACCAGATATCTCTGAGCTTGATTAGCCTTTCACTCCGATCCACAGGTCATCCGCCCAGTTTTCAACCTAGGTCGGTTCGGCCCTCCACGAGGTCTTACCCCCGCTTCAGCCTGCCCATGGATAGCTCGCTCAGTTTCGGGTCTACCGCTGGTGACTAAATCGCCCTATTCAGACTCGCTTTCGCTGCGGCTCCGCTCATCGCTTAACCTTGCCACCAACGAGTAACTCGCTGGCTCGTGATGCAAAAAGCACGCCGTCACACCCGAAGGTGCTCCGACCACTTGTAAGTCTACGGTTTCAGGTACTATTTCACTCCCCTTCTGGGGTGCTTTTCACCTTTCCCTCACGGTACTAGTTCACTATCGGTCACCAGGTAGTACTTAGCCTTGGAGGGTGGTCCCCCCAGATTCAGACCACGTTTCACGGGTGTGGTCTTACTCAGGAACATCAATCGACAGATCAGTGCGTTTTCGCCTACGGGACGATTGCCCTCTATGGTGCGAGGTTCCACTCGCTTCGGCTAACACCTGATTTTGTAACTGCCGCTAGACCGGCACGGTCTAGACACAATGTCCTACAACCCCCGACTGACAACGTGTGCCACTTACATCAGTCAGGTTTGGGCTGATCCCTTTTCGCTCGCCACTACTCGGGGAGTCTCGGTTGATTTCTTTTCCTCGGGCTACTTAGATGTTTCAGTTCGCCCGGTTCACCTCTGCCGCCTATGTATTCAGCGACAGATACCACCGCATTACCGGTGATGGGTTTACCCATTCGGAGATCCGCGGGTCAAAGGCTGTTCAGCGCCTCACCGCGGCTTATCGCAGCCGTCCACGTCCTTCTTCGACTCCTGGTGCCAAGGCATCCACCGTAAACTCTTACTATCTTGACGGTGAACGATCCACTCATTAAAAGTGTGAATCGATTAATTAAATTACCCCCAGGATGAACGTCGCGTTCATCCTGGTACTTGGCTTTGTGCAGTTTTCAAGGTCCACCGAGGCGCACCTCCGGGTTCTCCGGAGGTGGTCTCTCAAAACTGAGCAGCGTGTCTGTCTACCTAAGTAGACGTTTCAACCCGGTCGACGTTCTAGAGAAATCTCCCTAGAAAGGAGGTGATCCAGCCGCAGCTTCCGCTACGGCTACCTTGTTACGACTTCACCCCAATCACGGGCCCCACCTTCGACGGCTCCCTCCTTGCGGTTAGGCCACCGGCTTCGGGTGTTGCTCGCTTTCGTGGTGTGACGGGCGGTGTGTACAAGGCCCGGGAACGTATTCACCGCAGCATTGCTGATCTGCGATTACTAGCAACTCCACCTTCATGGAGGCGAGTTTCAGCCTCCAATCCGAACCGAGGCGCACTTTATGGGATTCGCTCCACCTCGCGGTATTGCTGCCCTTTGTATGCGCCAATGTAGCACGTGTGTAGCCCTGGACATAAGGGGCATGA
>JAOPZF010000268.1 GCA_025964255.1 Solirubrobacterales bacterium
TGCTCGCCGAAGGCTTCGGCCCCGGCTTCAACGGGCCGCTGACGATGGTCGCCTCGCTGCCGAACAAGGGCGCCGACGCGGGGATCGAAACCCTCTGCAAGACGCTGAAAAGCGAAGAAGGCGTCGCCTCGGTCACCAAGGTCACCTTCAACAACAAGAAGAACGTCGGCCTCTGTCAGGTCTACCCGACCACCTCACCGCAGAGCGCCGATACGACCAGCCTGCTCGACCACATCCGCCACGACGTGATCCCGCCGATCGAAGCGGAAACCGGGGCGGTGATGCACGTCGGTGGCATCACCGCGGTCTTCGAGGACTTCGGCGACGCGATCTCCGAAAAGCTGCCGCTCTTCATCGGCGTGGTGATCCTGCTCTCGGCGATCCTGCTGATGGCGGTCTTCCGCTCCGTGCTGGTGCCGCTGAAGGCGATCGTGATGAACCTGCTCAGCATCGGCGCCGCCTTCGGGATCATCGTCGCCGTCTTCCAGTGGGGCTGGGGAGGCAGCATCATCGGGGTCGACAACACCGGCCCGATCATCGCGTTCTTCCCGATATTCCTGTTCTCGATCGTCTTCGGACTATCGATGGACTACGAGGTGTTCCTGATGTCGCGGATGCACGAGGAGTGGGAGCACACCCACGACGCGCATCAGTCGGTGACCCGCGGGCTGGCGCTGACCGGCCGCGTGATCACCGCCGCGGCGGCGATCATGGTCACCGTCTTCGCCTCCTTCCTGCTCGGCGAAGAACGAGTGATCAAGCTATTCGGCCTCGGCCTCGCCTCGGCGGTACTGATCGACGCGGTGATCATCCGCTCGATCCTCGTCCCGGCGATCATGCAGCTGCTCGGCAAATCCGCCTGGTACATGCCCGAGTGGCTCTCCAAGGTCCTCCCCGACCTCGCCGTCGATCCCCCCGAGAGCACCGGCCCGCCGGAGCCCGTCACCGAGAGCGAGTAGTCCCGTCGCACCGTCTGCATTGACTCGTCCCCACGACGAGTTCGTGCAGACGGTCTGCATTTACCCCTCCTCAGCGGGGGTAAATGCAGACGGTCAGCGGTGGAGCAGTTCGATCACCCGTTCGCCGTAGTCGAGGCCGAAGGTGCGGGAGTCTCCCTCGACGGTCAGCGACATCGACGTTTCGCAGCCTTCAGGGATCTGCTGCGACGCTTCGGCCAGCACCGGACCGCCTTCGCGTGCCTTGAATTTCATCGTGACCTCGACGTGCGCTCCGAATTCTTCGGGGCAATAAAGCACCTGCGGCTGCGCCGCCGGTAGCTGGTCGATGACGCGAGCGATCCGCCGAACGCGGCGAGGCGCGCGGATCACCTGCCAACGGGCCTGGCCGCCGCCGCTCTGTCGGGACACGTAGAGCAGTCGAGCTGCGGCCGGGACCTTTGCGGCCGCCGGATGGGGCGTTTTCCAGACTTGCTGAACTTCGAGCCGGATGCCGACCATCCGTCCCGACAGTCCGGTGATCGCGAGGATCACGCTCGGGCCGTAGACCCGGCGGCTGCGCTCCGAGACATCGAACCAGAGGCTCCCGCCCGGTTCCTTGGACGAGCCAAGGTCGCCCCACCGTTCGAGGTAGGAGTCCGCGGGAGCGTGTGCGCGAAACCAACGGACCATCCCGCGGACCGACCCGGGCGCGACCAACCACTCCGACCGCTGGACCAGGTTCGGTTCGCCGCTCGTCGACAACGCTTCATCGAGGATCGGCGCCGGGCTACCCGAAGCGCGACGCGCTCCTGGCGGCAGCTTGATGGAGCGCAGCTCACGCTCGGCCTGGACTTCCGCAAGGCGTTTGTTCGAGGCTTCGGTGCCGAAGACGATCGGCCGCGCCGAGGCGGTCGCGTGCCCGCCGCCGACCGCGAGCGCCACCGTCGCCATCATTCCCGCAAGCCCCAGTCCCATACCGCCCGGAACACGGCAGACCGAACAAAGACGCGGACCACCCTCCCCCGTCAAGCCGTCAGCGACCTGAGGCGGCGTGGGCCAGCCTCGCAAGTTCGCAGGAATATGTGGCGAGGGGAGCGCACTCCAGTGCGTGACCCGAACCGAATGACCGAGGACGCCGCGAGGCGCCCCCACGCCGCCTCAGGCGGCCTTGGTGACCTTGTTGCTCTTGAGGCAGCGAGTACAGACGTAGGTGCGGACGGGGCGACCGTTCTCGGTGATCCGGACCTTCTGCAGGTTCGGCTCGAAGCGGCGCTTCGTCGCGACCATTGAGTGGCTGCGGGACTGACCGAAAGCCGGTTTCTTGCCGCAGCTGTGACATACCTTTGCCATAGGACGGAGGAGAATACCGATTCAGCCGACTCGACGCTTCAACAGCGCCATCCGGCAGATCGTCAGCGCCGCGTTGCGGCCCTGGTCGCGCTTGTCGCCGCCCGCCCGGGCGAGCGCCTGGTCCATGTTGTCGCAGGTGATCACGCCGAAGGCGCAGGGCACGCCGGTCGTCAACTGGACCTCCTGGACGCCGCGGGCTGACTCGCCGCAGACGTAGTCGAAGTGTGCGGTCTCGCCGCGGATGACGACGCCGAGGCAGGCGACGCCGGCGAAGTCGCCGCTCTCGGCGAGGACCTTGGCGGCGAAGGGAAGCTCAAAAGCGCCGGGGACCGAGTGATGCTCGACCTCCCCGGCCTGCACTCCCGCGATCTCGAAGCCCGCGCGCGCTCCGGACTCGAGACGTTGCGCGAGGTCCTCGTAATAGCGACCGACGACGGTGGCGAAGCGCAGCGAACCGAGCTGCGAGCGCTCCTCGACGTCAAACGTCTCGAGGAACGCGCCTTCGGCCTCAGCCATCGCCGTCCACCGAGGCGCGCTGCTCGTCGCGCACCTCCTCTTCGTGGATCATTTCCTCGTCGAGGTCGAGCCCCTGGTGGTGGAGGATGTGGCCCATTTTGTCGCGCTTCGTGCGCAGGTAGGCCTCGTTGTGGATGTTGGGGGCCGCCTCGATCGGCACCTGCTCGGTGACCGAGAGGCCGTACCCCTCCATGCCGACGATCTTTTTCGGGTTGTTGGTGATGATCCGGATGCTGGTCAACCCGAGGTCGCCGAGGATCTGGGCACCGATGCCGTAGTCGCGCAGGTCGGCGGGCAGGCCGAGCTTGAGGTTGGCTTCGACCGTGTCGGCGCCCTCCTCCTGCAGTTTGTAGGCGCGCAGCTTGTTCAGCAGACCGATCCCCCGTCCCTCCTGAGACAGGTAGAGCAGGACGCCGCGGCCCGCGGACTCGATCATCGACAGCGAGGCCTCGAGCTGCTCGCCGCAGTCGCAGCGCATGCTGTGGAAGACGTCGCCGGTGAGGCACTCGCTGTGGACGCGGACGAGCACGTCCTCGACCCCGTCGACCTCGCCTTTGACCATCGCGACGTGGTGTTTGTCGTCGACCAGCGAGCGGTAGCCGACCGCCTGGAAGTCGCCGAAGGCGGTCGGCAGCGCCGTCGCCACGACCCGTTCGACCAGCTTCTCGGTTTTGCGCCGGTAGGCGATCAGGTCGGCGACCGTGATCATCAGCAGCCCGTGCTTCTCGCAGTAGGGGACGAGGTCGGGGACGCGCGCCATCGAGCCGTCGTCGTTCATCACCTCGCAGATCACGCCCGCCGGGATCAGGCCCGCGAGCCGCGCCAGGTCGACGCTCGCCTCGGTGTGGCCGGTGCGCTCGAGCACGCCGCCCTCTTTCGCCTGCAGCGGGAACATGTGGCCGGGGACGACGATGTCGCGGGGGCCCGAGCTCGGGTCGATCGCGACCTGGATCGTGTGGGCGCGGTCGTGCGCCGAGATCCCGGTGCTGACCCCGCCTGCCGCCTCGATCGAGACGGTGAAGGCGGTCTGCAGCGGTGCCTCGTTCTTCGCCGCCATCAGGTTGAGGCCGAGCTTGCGGCAGCGCTCCGGGGTCAGCGCCAGGCAGATCAGCCCGCGCGCCTCCTTGGCCATGAAGTTGACCGCCTCCGGCGTCGCGAACTGCGCCGCCATCACCAGGTCGCCCTCGTTCTCGC
>JAOPZF010000030.1 GCA_025964255.1 Solirubrobacterales bacterium
GCCGATGATGTACTGCGCCAGCATCTGCGAGAGCCCGGCGTCGAAGCCGGTCCGCTTGCCGGTCGCGGGATCCAGCAACGAGAACAGCGGACCGGAATCGGTGCCGCCGACCTTGAGCGTGCCGCGGGACTTGACCCCGGCCGCCCAGGCGTTCGCCGACACCGTCGCGTCGTCCGCCTTCGGTGCGCCGGCGATCACGCTGTCGTAGGTGGCCTGGTCGATCTCGCCGTTGCCGGAGCCGGTCATCTGGGCGACCGTGGTTCCGGCGCTACCCGACCCGGCTGCGCTGGAGCCGGCTGCGGCTGAGCCGGCTGCTGCGCCGGAGGTCGCCGCCGCCGAGCCGCCGGCCGAGGACGACGAAGCGCTGGACGCAGTCGGTGTCGAGCTGGAACTGCAGGACGCAATCGATCCGGCCAGAACGGCAGCCAGGACGGCGCCGACCAGGCGGGATCGGGAAGATGTGGACATGGATTCCATCCCCTTCGTGCAGTAGCGGTGGTGTGGATGTGACTTCGGTGGTGCTGGGCTATCAAAGTGCTCGGCGATCAACAGTGCCAGACCGGCGGCTGGCCCTCAGCGCCGAAACGCGGACGCCGGGAGCTCGGTACCCAGTCCGTCGTCCCGGTACCCGGTGCCCTCCTGCCCGGCGTCCGATGCCCTGCCGTCCGGTGTCTTCAGTGCGCCAGGATCTTGGACAGGAAGTCGCGCGCCCGGTCGGACTGCGGGTGGTCGAAGAAGTCATCGGGAGAGGCCACCTCGGCGATCCTGCCGCCGTCCAGGAACACCACGCGGTCCGCGGCCTTCCTGGCGAAGCCCATCTCGTGGGTGACGACCAGCATCGTCATGCCTTCGTCGGCGAGCTCGCGCATCGTGTCGAGGACCTCTTTGACGAGCTCGGGGTCGAGAGCGGAGGTGACCTCGTCGAAGAGCATCACGTGGGGTTCCATCGCCAGGGCGCGGGCGATCGCGACGCGCTGCTGCTGGCCGCCGGAGAGCGTTTCCGGGTACTGGCCCAGGCGGTCGCCGAGGCCGACGCGCTCCAGCAGGGCGCGGCCTTTCTCCTCCGCCTCCTTCTTCGACTTGCCGAGCACCTGCTGCGGCGCCAGCGTGACGTTCTGCAGCACGCTCTTATGCGGGAAGAGGTTGAACTGCTGGAACACCATGCCGACCCGCTGACGGACGAAGTCGAGGTTCCAGCTCTGTTCGCCGGTGCCCGAGCCCGGGCCCTTGCAGATGTCCTGGCCCTCGAGGAAGATCTCGCCCTCCTCCGGCGGCGCGAGGAGATTGACGCAGCGCAGCAGGGTGCTCTTGCCCGAGCCGCTCGGCCCGAGGATGCAGATCACTTCGCCTTTGGCGACGTCGAGGTCGACGCCTTTCAGCACTTCGAGGTTGCCGAAGCGTTTGTGGATGTTCTTCAGCTGAAGCTGGGGCTCGGCCATCACGCCACCTCGATGTGGGAGCCGCGGCTGAGTTTGCCCTGGTTGCGCTTGATCAGGTAATCGACGAGGCGCGCGCCCGGCAGGCAGATGACGAGGAAGAAGGCGGCCGTGAGGATCAGCGCCGAGCTGTTCAACTGTTCGGCCTGGATTTCTCGTGAGACGAGGACCGACTCGCCGAAGGCGATCACGCTGACCAGCGTCGTGTCCTTCAGCAGCGAGATCAATTCGTTCAGCATCGGTGCCGGGACCTTGGTCACGGCCTGCGGGACGACGATGTGTCGCATCGCCTGGAAATGGCTCATGCCAAGGGAGCGCGCCGCCTCCATCTGACCTTTCGGCACCGCTTCGATCCCGGCCCGGTAGACCTCGGCCATGTAGGCGCCGTAGACGAACACGAGTGCCGCGACGCCGTACCAGAACGGGTCGGGCTTACCGAGCCACTCGGGGATCCGGATGTCTTTCGGCAGGAAGGTGAGGAAGGGGACGCCGCCGGAGATCACCAGGATGATGATCAGCAGCGGGATCGCCCGGAGGATGTCGATGTAGGCGATCGTGAGGAAGCGGATCGGGATGAGTTTCTTCCCCGGCGCCTGACGCAGCAGGGCGAGGACGAGGCCCCAGATCAGGGCGACGATCGCCGCGACGAGGAAGATCAACAGGTTCTGGATGAAGGCTTCGAGGACTTCCCCGAAGTGTTCTCCCATGATGTGGAAGTCGAAGTACTGTTCGAAAAAGACCTTCAAATCTCGCTCCTGATCCTGCGTTTCCCGTCCCAATCGAAGAGGGGGCACCGTCCCCCGGCGCCCCCTCCGTTATACGACCTTTGGCCTGCCTACTGCGCGATCGTTACTTCGCTTCGGCTTCTTCGATCGCTTTTTCGAGGCCTTCGAGCGGCGGTGCTTCTTTGAACCACTTTTCGTAGACCTTGGCGTAACTGCCGTCTTCGATGGTCATTTTCAGACCTTCGTTGATCCCTTCGAGCAGTTCGGTGTTCCCCTTGGCGATCGCGATCCCGTACGTTTCTTCGGTCGGGACTTTTTCGACGATTTCGATGCCGCCGAGTTCTTCGGCCTGCTGTTTGGCCACCGGTGCGTCGATGATCACCGCTTCGACAGTTCCGGCCTTCAGCGCGTTATCCGCGTCGGGGCCTTCTGGGAAGGGCCGGAGTTCCGAGGCTTCGGCTTTTTCCTTGCCGAGTTCGAGCCCGGTCGTGCCCTGCTGAGCGCCGACGACTTTGCCCTTGAGGTCGGCGAGGCCGGTGATTTCGCTGCCTTCTTTGACCAGGATCGCCTGTTCAGAGAGGTAGTAGGGGAGCGAGAAGTCGACGACCTTTTCGCGTTCTTCGGTGATCGTCGCCGCCGACATCACGGCTTCGAACTTTTCCTGCGCGAGGTCGCGGAAGATCGTTTCGAAGGAGGAGTCGATGAATTCCGGTTCGCGTTCGATCTCTTTGCCGATCGCTTCCATCAGTTCGACGTCGAAACCGGTGTAGCTGCCCTTTTTCCCCTGCTCGAATGGGGGATACGGGATGTCCGAGCCGACCGTCAGCGTTTCTCCGCCGCCACTCGATTCTTCTTCCGCGGCGCCCCCCGCCGCTTCGGTGCTTTCTTCGCTTTCGCTCGTCGTGCTGCTCGAGCTGGAACTGCTGCTGCCACCACCGCAACCTGCCACGACGATGGACACGGCTCCCACGAGAAGTACCGCCAGGAAAGCGGCCAGCCGCGTTTTGCTGGACAAACGTGCCTCCGATCAGAAAATTGCTGGACGGGCTGAACCTACACCGGAAATCGGGGATTGCGTTTGTCCAATGGTCTAGATCGGGGTACTCGGTCTCCTCCCATCGGGCGATGGGCCACCCCACGGGGAGACGGCCCCTCGCTACACTTTCTGAAGTAAGGGGACCCGGCACACGATGGCACCAGATCCAGTTCTGAACAGACCCTGCGGGGGACGCTTTGGCGACGTCGTCGAATCGATCGGCAATACGCCGCTGGTCGAGCTCAAGCGGCTGTCGCCGAAGCCCGAGGTCCACATCTTCGCGAAGCTCGAGGGCCACAACCCGACCGGCTCGGTGAAGGACCGCGTCGCCCGCTCGATGATCGAGAAGGCCGAGGCCGAAGGGGCGATCCGACCGGGGCAGACGATCCTCGAACCGACCTCCGGCAACACCGGCATCGCGCTGGCGATGATCTGCCGGCGCAAGGGCTACCCGCTGCAGGTGGTGATGCCCGACAACGTCACCGAGGAGCGCTCCCAGCTGCTGCGCATGTACGGCGCCGAGATCGTCTACTCCGAGGGGGCCAAGGGCTCCAACGGGGCGGTCGAGGTGGCGCTCGAGCTGGCCGAGCAGCCCGGCTTCTTCATGCCCTACCAGTACGGCAACGAGGCCAACCCGCTCGCCCACTACAACGGCACCGCGGTTGAGATCCTCGAAGAGCTCGACACGGTCACCGCCTTCGTCGGCGGCCTCGGCACCGGCGGCACGCTGATGGGCAACGGCCGCCGCTTCAAGGAGAACGACCCGGAGACGCTGATCGTCGCCGCCGAGCCGAAACAGGGAGAGCTGGTCCAAGGTCTTCGCTCCCTCGACGACGGCTTCATCCCGCCGATCATCGACATCAACCTGCTCGACCGCAAAATCATGGTTTCCAATCGCGACGCGATCGTCTGGACGAAGAAGCTGCTCGAGGAGGAGGGCGTCTTCTCCGGCGTCTCCGGCGGCGCCATCGCCAGCGTCGCCGCCCGCATCGCCGGTGAGCTCGACTCCGGCAACGTCGTCTTCCTGATCCCCGACGACGGCTGGAAGTACCTCTCCTCAGGCGTCTACACGAAGCCGCTCGAGGAGATCGAGAATCTCGACTCGACGGTTTGGTGGTAGCGACCGGCGCGGCACCGGTCGGCTAGCCTGCCGGCTCCGATGAAGATCTCCCAAGCTTTGATCGACGAGATGGCGGTCCACGCGCTCGAGGACCGGCCGAACGAGTGCTGCGGCATGGTCGGCGGCAAGGACGGGGTGGCGACCAAGGTCGTACCGGTTCTGAATGCCGCGGCGAGCCCGCTTCGCTACGAGATGGACCCGAAAGGGCAGTACGACGCCTTGAAGGAGATCGAAGCGGACGGCGAGTTGCTGGCGATCTACCACTCACATACGAAGAGCGCTGCCTATCCCTCGCAGACCGATGTGAACCAGGCACAGAACTGGCCCGAACCGATCTACGTGATCGTCTCGCTGGTCAACGAGGAGAAGCCGGACGTCAAGGGATTCCACCTCGCCGATCTGAAGATCGTCGACGCCGAGCTCGAGATCGGGTAAAAGTACTCAGAGATGCCTGAGGCGACGAAACATCGGGGCGCCCACTCGCGCGGCTCACACGGCGGCGGCGGTCACAAAGACGACGACGGCGGTGGCGGTGGCGGTGGGGGCGGCGGCAAGCTCGTCAAGGTCGGCTTCGCCCGCAACCAGGCCGAAGCCGAGATGCTTCAGGGGCTGCTGACCGAGTCGGGTATCCCGAGCATCCTCAAACGCTCGGGCGGCTTTGACGCCCCCGAGTTCCTCGCCGCCGGCCCGCGTGACATCTGGGTCAACAAAGAACACGCGCATGAGGCACGCCGCATCCTCGAGGAGACGATGGTCGAGGGCGACGACGAGGCCGAGGAGCGGTCGGAGCTCGAGCAGGAAGCGCACCTTCGGGCGACCGGCGGCGAACCGATGAGCCCGGCGCGCCTAGCGCTCTGGGTCGGCGGCGCGTTCATCGTCGCCGTGATCATCATCTGGATCGTCTACCAGATCAGCTGACCGCGGCGCCGCGGCCGTCCGAGGACGTGAGGGAGATTCAGGAAGGTCACGGGTTCGCCACGATCTCCGCCCTTCCGTCACAGGATCACAACGGTCGAAGACGCGTACGGTGTTTTGACCCTGCCATAGAGGCTGTCGCACAAACCTCGCTCCGTCCGCCCTGCCGGCGAGCATCGGCGCATGGCCCAGAACTTCCTCCCCTGCGAGCGTGACCAAGAGCTGCTGCTGCCGCCGAACATGCGCGACTGGCTC
>JAOPZF010000044.1 GCA_025964255.1 Solirubrobacterales bacterium
GCCCGCGCGGCGCCGCTCACCTCGGCGCGCCCGGCGGCGACCCCTTCCTCGTAGCCCGCCGCCTGCGCCTGCCGTAGCTCCGCCTCGCGACGCGCTTCGGCCGCTTCCAGCTGCTCCTCGGCCGGCCGCGGCGGGGCCAGCTCGGGAAACTCAAACGACGAGCTCATCGCCGCCCCAATGCCCGACCGTCAGCTCGCCTTCTTCCTCGAGGCGACGCACCTCGGCGACGACCTGGCTCTGCGCTTCCTCGACCACCGATTTGCGCTGCGGCGGTTGGTACTCGATCTCCTCGGCCAGCAGCTCGGAGCGCCGTTCGGAGACGTTGGCGAGGACTTTTTCGCGCACTTCGTCGGGGACGCCGCGGAGGGCCAGTGCCAGGTCGGCGTCATCGACGCCTTTCAGCACCGCCTGCAGCGCGCGATCGTCGAGTTTGACGATGTCCTCGAAGGTGAAGAGCAGCGCCCGGATCTCTTCGGCGAGGTCCTCGTCGGACTGGGCCAGCGTCTCCAGCACGTTGCGCTCGGTCGGGCGGTCGGCGTGGTTCAGGATGTCGGCAAGCGAGCGGACGCCGCCGGAGCTCGCGTACTCCTCGGAGAGCACGTTGGAGAGCTTCTGGCGCATCACCGTCTCGACCTCGCGGATCACCGCCGGGCTGGTCTCGCTCATCCGCGCGATCCGCAGCGACACGTCGGCCTGTTCGTCCTCGTCGAGCAGCGCCAGCGTCTCGGCGGCGAGCGTGGTGTAGAGGCTGGAGATGATCAGGGCCTTGGTCTGCGGCGCCTCGTTGCGGAGGAAGGCGACGATCTGCTCGGGCGGCGTGCGAGCGAGGAACTCGAACGGCCGCATCTCGATCACCGCCGAGAGCCGGCCGGTGATTTCGGCGGCCCGCTCGGGGCCGAGCGCCCGCTCCAGCACTTCGCGCGCGTAGTCGACGCCGCCCGCGGCGATCGAGCTGAGTGCCAGCGAGTTCTCGCTCACCTCCTGCAGCACCTGCTCGATCTGCTCGCGCGGGATTTCGCCCGCCTTCGCCATCTCCAGCGAGAGCTCCTCGATCTCCGGCTCCGACAGGTGGCCGAAGACCTCGGCCGCCTTGCCCGAGCCGAGCGCCACGAGCAGCACCGCGGCCTTGCGCCGACCGCGCAGCGGCGGCGCCTCGGTGGGCTGACCGGGCCGACGCTGGGAAGCCGGGACGCCGGCGCGCTCGATCGGGACGAGCTCGTTCGGCGCGGGCACCTAGCTCTCCTTCATCCAGGCGCGCAGCTGCTGGGCGACCCGGTCGGAGTCCATCGCGGCGACCTCTTCGGCGTTGTCGGGCAGGCCGGCGCGGTCTTCCTCCCCCCAGTCATCGCCACGGTGCACTTCGAGTTCGGCCAGCGAGGTCGGCGCGTTCAGTTCGCGCAGCCACAGCGGTTCGGCGAGGACGTCGTCCTGTTTCTTGCGCAGCTGACGGCCGGCGAAGAAGAGGAAGCCGAGCGCGGCGAGGCCGAGCACCGCGTACTTGGCGTAGCTGGTGATCCCCGGGCCGGCGGGCGCCGCGACGGTCGGCGGTTTGGCGAAGGCGATGCGGCTGGTGGTGATCGTGTCGCCGCGTTTCGGTTCGATCCCGGCGGCCGCTTTGACCGCCGATTCAAGCGAGGCCATTTCGCCCGCCGGCACCGATTTGTCGACGATCAGGGCGACGTGCTGCTGCTGCACCGTGCCCGGCGCGACCTTGGTGTGTTCGATCGTCTTGTTGACGCCGTACTGGGTTTCGGCGTTTTTCCGTTTGTAGTTCGAGGGGCCGCCCGCGGCGCCGGCGCCGGCCGCGTAGCTGGGGATGTTCCCGGCGGTCCCCGCGGCGCCGCCCACGGCCGTCGTGCCCGCTCCTTTCAGCGACTCGCTTTCCTTTTGTGCCTGCAGCGGCGTGCCCTGGTTGGCGTACGTAAGTTTCGACTGCGTCGTCTGGTTGGCGTTCAGTTCCGCCTGCACCTGGACGCGGCCTTTTTCGGGGCCGATCGTGCGCGCCAGGAGGGCGTCGAGGCGCGTTTCCATGGCCTCGTCGTACTTCGCTTCGAGTGACTGTTTGGTGTCGCCGCCACTGATCCCCCCGCCTTCGCCCGCGGGCCAGAGCGTCGCGCCGCTGCCGTCGGTGATCGTCACCTGGTTCGGGTCGAGGCCTTCGACCGACGCCGCGACCAGGTGGGCGATCCCCTTGGTCGGCCCGGAGCCGAGCCGGCCACCGGCCTCGGTGGAGATCAGCACCGCCGCGGTCGGCTTGATCGCTTCTTCGGAGAAGAGCTGTTCTTCGGGCAGGGTGAGGGTGACGTTGGAGCCCTTGACACCTTCGACCTGGTCGATGGTGCGTTCGAGTTCGCCCTCGAGCGCCCGCTGGTAGGTCACTTTCTGCTGGAAATCGGAGGCGCCGAACTGTTGCGAATCGAAGAGTTCGAAGCCCGGTTTGGCGCCGCCCAGCGCGTCGCTTTCGGCCAGCGCGATCCGCGCTTCAGAGACATTGGCGGAGGGGACGCCGACGGCGGTGCCGCTGTTTTCGAGCTTGTAGGGGATGCCCTTTTCGGTCAGGACTTCGGTGACCTGGCCGGTTTCGGAAGGTTCGATCCCGGTCGCCAGCGTCGTGTAGCTCTGCTTCGTCGCCATCTGGAAGAGGACGAAGACGAGGATCAGGATCGCCAGCCCGGCGCCGCCGAGGGCGATTTTGCCGCGCGGGGAGAGGCGGCCGAGGACTGATTTGATCGAGGCCACGTCAGATCTGGGTGTGGAAGATTTCGGTGTACGCTTCGACCGCTTTGGAGCGGACCTGCGTGGCGAGCTCCATCGAGAGCTGCGCTTCCTGCACCGCGGTGACCACGGTGCTCAGGTCCTGCGTCTGCCCGGTCGCCAGCGCGGTCGCCTGGGTCGACGCCGCCTCTTGGGTCTTCTGCAGACCGTCGATGGCGTTCGAGAGCATGGCGCCGAAGCCGCCGGTGGGATCCGACGCGCCGGCCGCGGCGCCTGCCTTTTCGGCGCTGCCGATCTTGCCTACCGACCACTGCGAGGCAGGCGAGGAGATGGCGGAGATCGGGAGCGTCATCAGAGGAGTTCGATCGTTTTCGAGAAGACTTGCTTGGTCGTCTGCATCGCGGTGACGTTGGCCTGGTAGCTGCGCGAGGCGTCGATCAGGTCGGTCATTTCGCTGACCGGGTTGACGTTCGGCATTTCGACGTAGCCCTGCCCGTCAGCCTCCGGGTTGGAGGGTTCGTAGACTTTCTTGGTCGGCGTCGTGTCGTCGACGATCGCCGCGACTTCGACCCCGGCGGGCGCGCTGCCCGAGCCCATCGCCCCAGCCAGGGAACCGGCGAAGGTGTCGGAGCCCGAAGACTCCTGCAGGATCACGTCCTGCCGTTTGTAGGCGCCGCCTCCGGGGGTGCGGGTCGTTTCCGCGTTGGCGAGGTTCGCCGAGGTGACGTCCATCCGCAATCTCTGGGCGGTCAGCCCTGAGGCCGATATGTTCAGTGCATCGAAGAGGCCCATCAGCTCAGCCCAGTCCCATCGCGGTTTTCATGATCTGCACGCGGCTGTTCGCGATCTGGGTGAGGGCGTTCAGTTCGAGCCCATTTTCGGCGAGCTTGGCCGCTTCGGCTTCGGAGTCGACGCCGTTGCCGTCGGCGCGCTGGGCGCCGGTCGCCAACTCTTCGGGCGCGAAGGTGACCCCCGCCACCCCTTCCGGTTCATCTTCAAGCGCGTTCGCCAGGGTCGCGTGGAAATCGACGTCGCTCGGCTGGAAGCCGGGCGTGTCGGCATTGGCGATGTTGTTGGAGAGGACCGTGTTGCGAAGCGTCGCGCCGGAGATGGCGCGCATCAACGTGATCTGGGTCGGGTCAAGGATGCTCATCGAGGATTCCGCCCTCTCATCGGCCGCCGTCGCCGAGCCTTTAGGCCGATCAGCGGTTTGGACGCAAAAAGCCATTCCAAATCGAGGCATCCGGTCAAGTGCCGGGCTTCGTTGTCGATAAGGACCGCAGTGGTCGACTCATCCCAAAATCCAAGCTGGCCCGAGGACGAGCAACTCGGCTCCTTCCTCGACCGCCTCGGCGGGGGAAGGGAGGACGAGAGCGGTCGGCTGATCGACCGGCTGCCGGTCATCGTCTACGCCTCCGAGCTCGGCGAGACCGGGCGCTGGCGCTACGTCAGCCCCCAGGTCGAGGAGATCCTCGGCTTCACCCCGGAGGAGTTCCTTTGCGACCCGGGCCTCTGGGCCCGCCAGGTCCATCCCGACGATCGCCTCCACGCGCTCGCGGTGGAAAGCCGCGATGCGCTGGGCAACCGCGAAACCGCGCCGATCGAGTACCGCATGTATACGAAGAGCGGCCGGCTGGTCTGGATGCTCGACGAGGCGGTGCTCGAGCCCGACGGCGCCGGTGTCCCGGTCTGGCACGGCGTCCTCTACGACATCACCGAACGCAAGACGATCGAGATCGACCTGCAGCGCGCGCTCGACCAACAGGCGGTCGTCGCCCGGCTCGGCGGACGGGCGCTGAAAAACGGCGACCCGGAGGCGTTGATGCACGACGCGGTGACCTTGATCGGGGAACTCGACGGGGTCGAGGCCGCATGTATCTGGGAGGTCGGGCGCGACGGCCGCCGGCTCAACCTCTGCGCCGGGCTACAGGACAGTCGCCGGGGCGAAGGCCGCCGCGTCTCCGCCGGGCGCGAATCGCACGCGGGGGCGGCGCTCGACGCCAGCATCGCGGTGATCGTCCCCGACTGGTCGGGCGACGACCGCTTCACGATGCCGCCCGCCGTCCGCGCCCTCGGCGCCGCCTCCTCGCTGGCGGTGATGATCGACGGCAAGGACCGACCCTTCGGCGTGCTCGATGTCCACTCGCGTGAGCCGGGCCGCTTCGGCCCCAAGGACGTGCCCTTCCTCGAAGCCTCCGCCAACGTCCTTGCCGACGCCTTCGAGCGCCACGCCGCCGACCGCGCGCTGCGCCACCGCGTCCTCCACGACGCGCTGACCGGCCTGCCCAACCGGCTCAGCTTCGTCGACTCGGTCGACGACGCGCTCGGCCGCGCCTCGGTCTCCGGCTCGCCGGTCGGGATCCTCTTCCTCGACCTCGACCACTTCAAGCTGATCAACGACAGCCTCGGCCACCACGCCGGCGACGCCCTGCTGCGCGCCGTCGCGCCGCGGCTGCGCTCGCACCTGCGCCCCGGTGACATCGTCGCCCGCTTCGGCGGCGACGAGTTCGGGATCCTGATCGACCGCCTCGCCGACGACGCTGAGGCGATGGCGATCGCCGAGCGGGTCGCCTCGGCCTTCGCCCAGCCGTTCTCGATGCAGGGCGTCGACCACTTCGTCAACGCCTCGATCGGGATCGCCGTGGCGCGCCTCGCCGACGGCCGGCCGACCAACGCCGAGCTGTTGATCCGCGACGCCGACGCGGCGATGTACGCGGCCAAGGAAAGCGGCCGCAACCGCTCCGTCCTCTTCGACGCCGAGATGCGGGCAAGCGCCCAGCGCCGCCTGCAGACCGAACGCGAGCTCCGCGGCGCGGTCGAGCGCGATGAGCTCGAGCTGCGCTACCAGCCGATCGTCAACCTGCGCTCCGGCGAGGTCACCGGCCTCGAGGCGCTGGTCCGCTGGCGCCACCGCGAGCGCGGCCTGCTCGACCCGGTCGACTTCGTCTCGATCGCCGAGGACGGCGGGCTGATCGAGCCGATCGGCCGCTGGGTGCAGGAGCGCGCCGCCCGCCAAGTCCTCGAATGGCACGAGCTGCGCCCCGATGCCCGCCCGCTCGACGTCGCGATCAACCTCTCCGCCCGCCAGGTATCCCACCGCGACCTGCCGGCGACGATCGCCGAGGTGATCGCCCGCACCGGCCTCGACCCGGTTCATCTGCACCTGGAGATCACCGAGACCGTCCTGGTCGAGGAGTCGGCGGCGGCGATCGCGACGCTCGAGGCGCTCAACGAGCTCGGCGTCCGCCTCGTCCTCGACGACTTCGGCACCGGCTACTCGTCGCTCGCCTATCTCAGCCGCTTCCCCTTCCACGCGCTGAAGATCGACCGCTCCTTCGTCGACACGCTCGGCGTCGAACAGGAGGGGACGGCGATCGTCGAGGCGGTGATCGGGATGGCCCGGGCGCTCTCCCTCGAAGTGATCGCCGAGGGGGTCGAGAAGCAGATCCAGCTCGACGAGCTGGTCCGGCTCGACTGCGACTACGGCCAGGGCCACTTCTTCCACGAGGCGCTGCGGGCCGAGCAGATCAGCCGGCTGATCGAGGCCGACGCGCTCGACTATTCCGGGATTTCGTCGACCAGGTAGGCGTTGGTGAGCATTTCGCTGGCCTTCGGCAGGTTCGAGATCAGTTCTTCGTCGCGCATCCAGGCGCCGAATTCTTCCCACTCTTTCGGGTTCATCCAGCCGTAGGGCACCCCCGCCGGAGTGTTTGAGAGCAGCGGCAGCGTCGCCGCGACCTGGGCTTCGGTCAGTTTCGGTTCGAGGCTCGAGTTGGCGGCGAGGATCGCTTCGCTCGCGGATTTCGGGTTCGCCACCGCGGCTTCGGTGCCGCGCTGCAGGGCGCTCATGAACAGGCGGATCCTCGGTCCCTCTTCCGCCAGCGTCGCGCGGCGGGCGACGATGACGAGCTCGTCGTAGGTCGGCACGCCGAGTTCGTCGACCGGGGTGATCACCGGTTCTTTGCCGGCTTCGCGCAGGGCGACGCCCTCGACGTTGGAGTAGCCGCCGAGCATCGCGTCGGCCGAGCCGTTGGCCAGCGAGGGGATCAGGCCGAAGCCGACGTTCACCTTTTTCACCGTCGAGGCGGGCACTTTGGCGCGACGGAGGATCGTTTCGAGAAACGCTTCCTGGTACGGGATCCCGGCGTAGGAGACGGTTTTCCCTTTCAGGCCGGCGGCGCTTTTGATCCCAGATTTTTTCAGCCACATCAGCGAGGTCAACGGCCGGTTGACGAGGGCCGCGACGGCGACGACGTCGAGGCCCTGTTCGCGCGCCAGCATCAGCTGCGGCTCGTAGGTGATCGCCAGGTCGGTCTTGCCGGCGGCGACGTCCTTGAGCGGCGCTGACGGATCGGTCGGCGTGTTGATCGCCACTTCCAGGCCCGCTTCCTTGAAGAAGCCTTCTTTTTCCGCCATGTAGATCCCGGCGTGATCCGCGTTGGGAACGTAGTCGAGATCGAGCGAGAGCTTTTCGGCTTCGCCCTTCGTGTTCTCGGACTTGGAGCCACAGGCGGCGACGCCGAGGGCGAGGATCAGGAGGGCGAGGGCGACCGCGGTCACCCGGGCGGTGATGGGCTTCATTGCCTCACGTTTTACCGCCAAGTGACGACGAGGCGCTGTGCGAGGGTCGTCAGGCCGACCAGGAGGATGCCGATCAGGGCGAGAATCGCGACCGCGGCGAAGACCTCTCCCTCCTTGAAGTTGTTGTTGTCCTGCTGGATCAGCAGCATCAGGCCCGAGTTGGAGCCGGCCAGCTCGGCGAAGATGGCGACGATCGGGGTGATCGCGACGGCGATCTTGGCGCCGCTGAAGAAGGAGGGGAGCGCGGTCGGCGCTTCGACCCGGCGGAAGATCGCCCAGCGCGAGGCATCGAGCGTGCGCATCATCTTCACCGCCTCGGGGTCGACCTGCCGCAGGCCGTCGAGCGTGGCGACGACGATCGGGAAGAAGACCGAGGCGGCGATGATGATCACCTTCGGCCAGATCCCGTAGCCGAACCAGATCACCAGGATCGGCGCGAGGACGACGATCGGGACCGCCTGGAGGGCGACGGTGAGCGGGAAGACGGCGTCGCGGAGGAGGTTCGAGAAGCGCATCGCGACCGCCAGCAGGAGGCCGAAGAGGACGCCGACGAGGAGCCCGATGAGGATCTCGCGCAGCGTCACCCAGGTGTTTTCCCAGAGCACCGAGCGGCCGTGCCAGAACGCTTCGGCGACTTCGGCGGGGGAGGGGACGAGGAACGATTCGAGCCCCAGTTCTTCGGCCAGCCAGCCGGTCGAGGCGGCAATCTGCCAGGCCGCGATCAGGGCCGCGACGAGCAGGGCGGGGAGGAGGATCCTTCTTGCCGTCCTCACCCGGTCCCCTCCCGGAGGGCAACCAGCGCCTTCTCCCTGACGGCGACGAAGGCCGGATCGGTCACCGCGTGATCACGGTCCTCGGCCCGCGGATGGGGCGCTTGCAGCTCGGCGACGATCCGGCCGGGGCGGGCGGCAAGGACCACGACCCGATCGGCCAGGTAGAGCGCCTCCTCGATGTCGTGGCTGACCAAGAGGACGGTCCGCGCCTCGGCCCTCAAGGCTCCCGCCAGCCACTCCTGCATTTCGCCCCGGCTGATCGCGTCGAGCGCGGCGAACGGCTCGTCGAGCGCCAGCACCGGCTTGCCCGCGACCAGCGTGCGCAGGAAGGCGACCCGCTGGCGCATGCCGCCGGAGAGCTCCTGCGGGGAGGAGCCCTCGAAGCCGGCGAGGCCGAAGCGCTCGAACAGGGCACCCGCCTCGACCCGCGCCGCGGCCTTGCCGACGCCGCGGTTGCGGAGCGCCAGCGACGCGTTGTCGAGCGCCGAGAACCACGGCAATAGCAGGTCTTTTTGCGGCATGTAGGCACAGTGGGAGAGGCGCGCGGCGGCGCCCGTGTCGCCCTCGACCGCGATCTCGCCGGCGCTGTGATCCCGCAGCCCGCAGACGATCTCGAGCAGGGTCGACTTACCACAGCCCGAGGGGCCCACCAAGGCGACGACCTCGTCGTCGCCGACCGCGAGGTCGATGCGCTCCAGCGAGCGGAGCTCGCCGTACGAGTGTGAAAGGTCTCGCGCGACGACGCTCACGCCGTTATCCTCCCGTACTCCGCACTCTCGACCCGCAAGGTCGAGAAAGTCGAGAAGCACCCCGTGCGGAATCCCGGCAAAGGAAAAGGAACCAGATGGACCCGGCAATCGTCCTGTTCGGACTGTGTATCGGTGTGCTCGTCGGCATGACGGGCATGGGCGGTGGATCCCTGATGACCCCGCTCTTGATCCTGATCTTCGGCACCTCGCCGACGACCGCGATCGGCACCGACATCGTCTACTCGGCGATCACCAAGATGGTCGGCTCCTGGCGCCACCTGAAGATGGGGACGGTCAACCTGGAGCTGGTCAAGTGGCTCAGTTTCGGCAGCGTCCCGGCGGCGGTCGCCGGCGTCGCATTCGTCTCGGTGCTCGAGGCCCACATCTCCGAAGACCGGCTGAACTCGCTCGTCTACGCGGTGCTCGGCGGGACGCTCCTGATGGTCGGCGTGGTGACGCTGACCCGGGCCCTGATCCTGCG
This sequence comes from Solirubrobacterales bacterium, assembly GCA_025964255.1. Classification (GTDB taxonomy): domain Bacteria; phylum Actinomycetota; class Thermoleophilia; order Solirubrobacterales; family 70-9; genus VAYN01. The sequence continues at coordinate 9,300 of JAOPZF010000044.1, forward strand.
CGGCCTGATCGACGAGCGCGACCGCTTCGAGGTCGAGAAACGCCACAAGGTGGCCGCGGTCGTGATCGGCGCCACCACCGGCTTCGTCATCGGGATCACCTCGGCGGGCTCGGGCACGGTGATCGCGATCCTCCTGATCGCCGTCTACCGACTCGTCCCGAAGCGCGTCGTCGGCACCGACATCGTCCACGCCGCCGTCCTCCTGACCGCCGCCGGGCTCGCCCACATCGTCGCCGGCAACGTCGACTTCGGCCTCGCCGGGAACATCCTCGTCGGCTCGATCCCCGGCGTGATCATCGGCTCGGCGCTCTCCGACAAGGCCCCGCAGGGTTTCATCCGGATCGCCCTCGGCATCGTCCTGATGGCGTCCGGCATCGTCACGATCCAGAAGGGCGACTCGACCGTCTGGCCGATCGCCGCCGGGGTCGCCGCGGTGCTGCTCGGCGCGGTCCTCTACGCCCCGCACTACCTCAACAAACGGCACCGCCGTGAAGTCGAGCGGGAAGCGCGAGCAGCCACCCAGCCGGTCGCCTGAGCGCCGTTCGCGCCAGGGCGATTGCTTTACTTCGTGACATGCGTGTCTCAGCCAAGGCCGATTACGCCGTCCGCGCCGCCGTCGAGCTGGCCGCCGCCGGGGAAGGCGAACCCGTCAAGGGGGAGCGCCTCGCGACGTCCCAGGACATCCCGCTTCAGTTCCTCGAGCACATCCTGCTCGAGCTGAAGCACCAAGGTCTGGTGCGCGCCCGCCGCGGCGCCAAAGGCGGCTACTGGCTGGCTCGCCCGGCCGCCGAGGTGACCGTCGCCGATGTCGTCCGCGCGGTCGAGGGCCCGATCGCCAACGTCCAGTCGATGCCGCCGGAGACGATCGAATACGCCGGCAACGCCGAAGCCCTCCGCGACGTCTGGATCGCCGTCCGCGCCAACATCCGCTCGGTCCTCGAGAACGTCACCCTCGCCGACCTCGTCGGCAAGGACCTCCCCAAAGAGGTCGAGGCCCTCACCGCCGAGCCCGACTCCTGGGCGGCCCGCTAGCCGAGGTGCTGGAGGATGATCCCGGCGAAGCCGAGGATCATCGCCACGATCGTCGTCAGTTGCACCCCGAGCAGCATGCGGAAGTCGGCACGGGTCTCGCTTCGGACCGCCGCGAATTCCCGCCGCATCTCGGAGAACCCGTTTTCCATCTTCGTCTCGAACCCGTCCATCCTCGTCTCCAGTCGGTCGATCCGCTTCTTGTCCCTCATCGGCATGGGCCGATAGAAGCACCCCCAAACCCCCATTTCAAGCGGTGTTACAGAAGATTGTGAAAGCGGTTACTTCTTGTCGACCTTCACCGGGACGAGGTCGAACTCGGTGCCGAGGCGCAGCTCGGAGTAGCGCTTCGTCCAGTCGTCGTTGACGCTGTCGGACTGTTTCTTCATCCGTGGCTGGAAGTCGAAGTCGTCGGGCGGGGAGAGGTCGAGGCGCTCGAGCAGGTTCAGGGTCGAGGTCTCGTAGTCGCCGGCGAAGTTCTCGTAGAGGACGAGGATCGGCTTGATCCCGGAATGCTCGAAGAAGGCGTCCCAGGATGCCTCCTCGATCAGCAGTTCGCGGAGCAGGTGGTCGATCGCCCGGTAGTGGAAGCGCAGCTGGGGCCGGTGCTCCTCGATGAAGGTGCGGTAGGGGGCGGCGCCCTCGTTCTCGACCGACACCGCGCTGGAGCTGGCCTGGTCCTCGCGCCAGGTCGCCGTCTGCACCGCCTTCCACAGCGAGACCGCCTGGCGCACCTTGTTGGCGCGGACGACGCGGACGAAGGTCAGGTTCGGGAAGACCTCCGGCAGCAGCTCGGCCAGCGGTAGGTCGCGGTAGGCGGGGACGTTGCGGACGAGGCTGACGAAGTCGCCGAAGTACCCCCACATCATCTTCGCGCCGAAGATCCCGTTCGGCGTCGTCCCCGCCTCGAAGACCCAATCGAGATAGCGGTCGTAGGCGGCGCGGCTCCAGAGCGGCGAGCGTGGCGTCTGCTCGGCACCGACCCCGCGCTCCCCGAGGTGATCGCGGATCGACTGGTCCTCGACGCCGAGGAAGTATTCCTCCGGACGGCGCGGGCGGCCGGAGTGGCGGAGCGCCTCGAAGTACTCCTCGGGGCGGCCGGCGACGCCGGTTTCGCCGAGCGCGTGGCAGACCAGGGTCGAGCCCGAGCGGGGCGTGGCGCAGACGAGATATGAGCGGTCTGGGATCATTGCTGAGTAAGTTAATCAACAAAGCGTGCTTCGCGGGCGAAGAAAGCCGGCCGGGCGGCTGCAGACTAAATACCCGATAGATCGGGGATCATCGCCGACGTGGACAAAGCACCCAACATCCTCTACATCCACTCGCACGACACCGGCCGTGTCGTCCAGCCCTACGGCTTCCAGGTCCCGACGCCGAACATCCAGATGCTCGCCGACCAGGGGGTCCTCTTCCGCCAGGCCTTCTGCAACGCGCCGACCTGCTCCGGCAGCCGCGCCAGCCTGCTGACCGGCCTCTACTGCCACAACAACGGGATGGAGGGGCTCGCCCACCGCGGCTGGGAGCTCCACGACTACGGCCAGCACTGGGTCCACACCCTGCGCCGCGTCGGCTACCACTCGGTGCTGGTCGGCGAGCAGCACATCTCCAAGGACCCGGCGGTGATCGGCTACGACGAGATCGTCAAGGTCGAGACGAACAAGGCGGGCGACGTCGCGCCGCTGACGATCGAGGCCCTCCGCGCCGCCAAAGGGACCGGCAAACCGTGGTTCATGTCGGTCGGCTTCTTCGAGACCCACCGCGACTTCTCCGCTCCGACCTCGGTCCGCGACACGCTCTACTCGTTGCCGCCCTCGAACCTGCCCGACCAGCCCGCGACGCGCCGCGACATGGCCCAGTTCAAGGCCAGCGTCCGCTCGCTCGACCAGGGCATCGGCGCCGTCCTCCACGCCCTCCACGACCTCCGCCTGGTCGAGGACACGCTGGTGATCTGCACCACCGACCACGGCATCGCCTTCCCCGGCTCGAAGGCGACGCTGACCGACCGCGGCACCGGCGTGATGCTGATCATGCGCGGCCCCGGCGCCTTCTCCGGCGGCAAGGTGATCGACCAGCCGGTCACCCACCTTGACGTCTACCCGACGCTCTGTGAGGTCGCCGAGGTCGAGCCGCCCGACTGGCTCCAGGGCGAGTCCCTCGTCCCCCTGCTGCGTGGCGAGACCGACGTCATCCACGAGGCGACCTTCGCCGAGATGACCTACCACGTGGCCTACGAGCCGCAACGCAGCGTCCGCACCGAGCGCTGGAAGTACATCCGCCGTTTCGACGACTTCCCCGGCCCGGTGCTGGCCAACTGCGACGACTCGGCCTCGAAGGAGATCTGGGTGGCGGCGGGCTGGGCCGACCGCCGGGTCGCCCGCGAGCAGCTCTACGACCTGGTGCTCGACCCGGCCGAGATGAACAACTGCGCCGCCGACCCGGTCTGCGCCGAGGCGCTCGCCGAGATGCGCGGTCGCCTCGCCGACTGGATGCGCGACACCGAGGACCCATTGCTCGACGGCCCGGTCCCCGCGCCGTCCGGCGCCGAAGTGAACGACCAGTGGCAGGTCTCGCCGGACGAGCCGACCCGCACGGTCACGGCCGATCCCACGGCCGCTCCATCCAGGTGACGCAGTTCCAGCCGGAGATCGTCGGGGCCCCACCGGGCTCCGCGGTCTCGCCGTGCTCGAAGGTCGTGAGAGCGCAGTTGGAGGAGCGCAGGTGCCACATCCGCGGCCGCAGGTCCTCGGTGAAGGCCGGGCCGAAGATCGAGTCGAGGAGGAAGAAGCGGGTGAGGATGCCGTGGGTGACGAGCAGCGGCAGGCCGTCCTCGGGCTCCTGCTCGAGCCGCGCCTTCAGCAGCTGCACGCGCTCAAATCCTTCCGCCCACTCCTCGCCCTGGTGGAACTCGTAGGCGAAGGGGATCGGTTCCGGCTCCAGCCCGAGCGCCTCGCCGACCCGCTCCGCCGTTTCGGCCGCCCGCCGCATCGGGCTGGTGAAGAGGCGGGTGATCCCTAGGTCGAGATCGCGCAGCCCGGTGCCGGCCGCGACGGCCTGGCCGCGGCCGCGCTCGGTCAGCTTGTCGCCGAGCTCCTCGGCGAGCCGCTCCTCGCCGGTGTGGGCATTGTGGCCCGACTCGCCGTGGCGCAGGAAGAGGGCCCTCATCGGATGACTCAAGTCAAGTCCACCATCGCCGCGTCACTCGGCAGCCGGGGCGGCCCCCGCGACGACGTTGACGAAGTTCTCCAGGTGCCGCGTGGTCCAGCACTCGAAGGTGCCGTCGCAATAGCGTTCGTAGGAGCTCATCACCGAGTCGCCGTAGTTCCAGTAGAGCTTCGGCTCGGGGTTCAGCCAGAACAGCCGGCCGGCCCGCTCGGAGATCCGGGCGAAGATCTCGGCGTGCGGCTCGCGGCCGTTGGTGCGGGCGTCGCCGAGCACGATCACGGTCGAGCGCGGGTCGAGGTCTTCGGAGATCTCGGTCAGGAACTCGAGCCAGACGCGACCGTAGTCGGTGTAGCCGGAGATGTCGGCGACGCCGCCCTCGCTGGAGATCTTCTGGGCGACGACGGCGAAGTCGCGCTCGTGCTCGAAGACGTCGGTCACCTCGCTGATCCGCTCGATGAAGACGAAGCTGCGCAGCTTGCGGAACGAGTCGTGGAGGGCGTGGAGGACGGAGAGGAAGAAGACGCTCGCCGAGGTGACCGAGGTCGAGACGTCGCAGAGGACGTAGATCTCGGGACGGCGCGGGCGCTTCGGTTTGTAGCGCAGGTTCATCGGCACGCCCCCCGTCTCGAGTGAGGCGCGCATCGTCCGCCGCACGTCGACCGTCCGCCCCTTTTTCACCCCGCGCTGCTCGTGGCCGAGGGTCGCCAGCCGGCGCTTCATCTGCGAGACGGCGCGGTGGACGGCGGCGAGGTCCTGGGTCGGGCTGGTGGGGAGGGCGCGGTCGAGCTCGGCCAGCGGCCGCGAGGCCGGTAGCGTCTCGGTCCGCTCGATCAGGTCGCGTTCGAGTTCGCGCCGCAGGTGGCGCTCGAAGCCGGTCAGCTGGTCGCGGTCGATCGCCGGCCGCTCCGCGCCGGTGTCGGCCCGCGGCGGTTGGGCGCCGGCGCTGAGGCCGAGGCTGCGGCGGATCCGCTGGACGTCGACGCCGACGACGCCGGAGCCCTCCTCGCGGCCGAAGGCGGCGATCGCCAGGCGGGCGAGGTCGCGGAGCGCGTTCTCGTCGCTCTGCTGCATCGCGTCGCGGATCAGCTCGCTCAGCTCGTCGCCGTCGAGGCGATCGGCGAGGTCGCCGCTCGGCTGGGCGCCCTGGTTGACCTCGTCGTCGGCGGGTCGCTCGGCGATCCCCTGCTCGATCGCGGCCGCCTCGGCGGCGCGGAAGAAGTAGCGGTCGAAGAGCAACTCGAAGGCGCGCCGGTCGTCCTGGGACTTGGCGATCGTCGCCGCCAGCGCCTCACGGAAGTCGGCTTGCTCGGTCCAGGGGACGTGCTGCAGGGCGGCGAACGCGTCGAGGATCTCCGACGTCCCGACCGCGACGCCCTCGCGCCGCAGCTCCTCGCAGAAGCCAAGCAGCTTCGGCCCGAACCCGGGCGGGCCGGAGTCGGCCTTGGGACCGTAGGGCGAGGCATTGACCATCGCACCGATAATAGGTCCGTGAGCGCGGAGCGACCAAGCGTGCATCTCTGGTCCTTCGCGCCGGAAGCGGAGCGCGAGGCGTTGTGACGGGCGCGGAGGATCGGTCGGTGGGGACGCTACTTGCGGCACCCGACGCGGTTGCCGCGATGAAGGCGATGCGGTCGGCGCGGCGGCGGCGCTACGTCGCGCGCGCCGACGTCATGGAGGTGCTCTACCGCGTCTACCTCGGTGGATTGGCCGCGATCTTCATCCTCGCCTTCCTCGCCGGGGCACTGCATGAAGTGCCCGCCGATCCCGGCTCGATCGATAGCATTCGCGACCACGCGCCCGCCGTGATCGGCCTCGCCGTCGCGCTGCTGGTGCTTGCCGGGCTGCGTTCGGGAGCCCGCGGCGGGCCGCTGGCGATCGAGGCGGCGGAGGTCCGCTACACCCTGCTGGCGCCGGTCTCGCGGCGCACCGCGCTGCGGCCCGCGGCAGTGGCCCAGCTCCGCCTCGCGGTGATCGCCGGGGCGATCTTCGGCGCCGTCGTCGGCAACTTCGTGTTCCGCCGCTTCCCCGGCAGCGCGGTCGAGTGGATCGGCTCGCTGGCGGCCTTCGGCGCGGTCGTCCCGATCGCCGTCCTCGGCGCGGCCCTGGTCGCCTGCGGCCGCCGCCTCCACATCGGGGTGGCGAGCGCGATCGGCCTCGTCCTCGTCGCCTGGTCGGGGCTCGACCTGGCGCTCGGCTGGAACAGCTCGCCGACGACGATGCTCGGCGATCTGGCGACGCTGCCGCTCCAGCATGGCGCCGACGCGGCGCTCGCGGCGGTGGGAGCGCTGCTCGCCCTCGCGGCGCTGGCGGCCGGCCTGCTCGGGATCGGCGGCCTGCGGCTCGAGGCGGCCCGCCGCCGCGCCGAGCTGGTCGCCGAGATGCGCTTCTCGGCCTCGGTCCAGGACCTCCGCACGGTGATCCTGCTGCGCCGGCAGCTCGCCTCCGAGCACCCGCGGCGCAAGCCCTGGCTGCGCCTCCGCGGCACCGCCCGCAACCCGGTCTGGCAGCGCGACTGGCAAAGCTTCCTGCGCTGGCCGGTGGTGCGGATCGTCCGTGTCGTCCTGATCGCGGTTGCTGCGGGCGGCCTCGCGGTCGGCGGCTACGACCTCACCCCGGTCCTCTTCGCCCTGCCCGGGCCGCTGCTCCTGGTTGCCGCGCTCGACCTGATCGAGCCGCTCGCCCAGGAGTCAGACCACCCGACCCGGCGCCTGCTCCTGCCCTTCACCGCGTCTGAGCTGATCCGCCGCCACCTCTGGGCGCCGATCACCGCGATGGCCTTCGTGCTGGTGATCGCCACGGCGACGGCCGCGGTCGCGAGCGGCGATCCCGGCCTGGCGCTCGGCGTCGGCGCGGTCGTCTTCCTGCCGCTGGCGGCGGTGCTGATCTGCGCGGCCGCGGTCAGCGCCACCAACGACCCTTACGAGTTCGCCCTCTCGCCGCAGATCGCCCAGACCGTGAGCCTCGCCCCGATCATCGTCTCCCTGATCGCCGGCTTCCTGCCGCTGTTCGTCGCCTGGAAGATCGAAGGGGGCAACGGGGCCAAGGTCGGGGGCGCGCTCGGCATCGACTTCGTCCTGATCCTCCTCGTCATCGTCGGCCTCGCGGCGTTGTCCCTGCGCTTCAACAAACGAGAAAAGGAGGCCCTGTGAGCAGCAGAGGCAAAGGCGGCGGCGCGATCGCGGCAACCAGCGGCGGCGCGACGGAGGCGGTCCTCAGCGCCACCGGCCTCGGCCGCAGCTACGACGGCTACATCGCCCTCGGCTCCTTCACCGTCGACATCCAGGCAGGCGAATTCGTCGCCCTGATCGGGCCGAACGGAGCGGGCAAGACGACCTTCCTCAACCTCGCCGCCGGACTCCTCGACCCGACCACTGGTGCGGTCGAGGTGGCGGGGGAGACGCCGGGCTCGCTTGCCGCCCGCCAGGCGCTCAGCTTCCTCCCCGACACGCCCGTCTTCTACGAAGACCTGAGCGTGGTCGAGCACCTCGAATACGTCTCCGCCCTGCACGGCGCGAAGGATGTCGGCCCGCGGATCGAGGAGCTGATCGACCGCCTCGGCCTCGATGGCTGGGAGGACGCGCTCGGTGCCGAACTCTCGAAGGGGATGCGGCAGAAGGTCTCGATCGCCCTCGCCCTGGTGCGCCCCTTCAAGGTCCTGCTCGCCGACGAGCCCCTCGACGGCCTCGACCCGCCGAGCCGCGACGTCCTCTTCGCGATGCTCGCCGAGACCCAGGCGGCAGGCGCCGCGATCGTCGTCTCCACCCACCGCCCCGACGTGATCGCCGCCGCCGGCCGCTGCGTCGCGATCCGCGACGGCCGCCTCGCCTACGACGGCAAACCGGACCCCGCGATCCTCACCGAGATCTTCGACCGCAGCGAGCTAGAGGGCGCGTAATCGACTTCAGGGCCCCTATGGGGGACCAGAACTCGACTACGCGGAGCGCTCGGGCAGTTTGAGGCCGACGCGCTCGGCGACGAGGTCGATGTCGGTGCGGTGCTTGACGATGATCGACATCGAGTTGGCGAAGGTCTCGCGGTCGATGTCGTCGACGCCCATCAGGACAAGGGTGCGGGCCCAGTCGATCGACTCGGCGATCGACGGGGGCTTCTTCAGGTCGAGGGCGCGGACCATCTCGATCACCTCGACCAGCCGCCGGGCCAGCTCGCGATTTATCTCGGGCGCGTGCAGGAGGACGATTTCCATCTCCCGCTCGATCCCCGGGTAGTCGAGCCAGAGGTAGAGGCAGCGGCGCTTCAGCGCCTCGGTCAGCTCGCGCGAATCGTTCGAGGTGAGGACGACGATCGGCATCGTCGTCGCGCTGATCTGCCCCAGCTCGGGGATCGTGATCTGGAAATCGGAGAGCAGCTCGAGCAGCATCGCCTCGAACTCCTGGTCGGTCTTGTCGATCTCGTCGATCAGCAGGACGACCGGCTCGGGGCTCGAGATCGCCTGCATCAGCGGCCGCGTCAGCAGGAACTCGGTGCCGAAGATGTCCTCTTGGACGTCGTCCCAGTCGCCCTCGTTGCCGGCCTGGATCCGCAGCAGTTGCTTGCGGTAGTTCCACTCGTACATCGCCTTCGCCTCGTCGAGCCCCTCGTAACACTGCAGGCGCACCAACGGGCGGCCGGTCGAGCGCGAGAGAGCCTTCGCCAACTCGGTCTTGCCGACCCCGGCTGGACCCTCGACGAGGATCGGCTTTCCGAGTTTCTGGGCGAGGTAGGAAACGAGCGCGGCGGGCTCGTCGGCCAGGTAACCGACCTCCGCCAGGGAGCTCTTTACCCCCGCTACCGAGTCATCAGGCATGCGCGCAAGGATAATCACGCGGCCGTGCATAACCTTCTCCTGCCCTCCGCGGCCCTGCCGCACAGCCCGGGTGCCTACATCGCGATCGTCCTCGTCGGCTTCGCGATCGGCACCCTCGGGCACCTGTTCAAGGTCCGCTGGCTGGTCGGCATCGGCATCGCCCTGATCGTGCTCGGCGCGCTCCTCCTGCCCTTCGCCGCCGGCATCCCGTCAAGCGAAAAGAGCCCGCCCGGGGAAGAAGCGCTCGAAGGCGGATTCTCCGAATAGAGCGCGATTAGCGCGCCGTTAACGGCTACCCCCTACAGTTGGTGAGCCCCCGTTTCCGACCCGAAGGAGTGGGTTCCTTGAGCCGCAAACGAATCTTCGCCGTGCTTACGACCCTTGCCGCGCTCCTCGCGCTGACCGCCCTGCTGAGCGCCTGCGGTGGCGGCAGCAGTGAAGACAGCCCGGAAAAGGTGATCGAACAGGCGACCTTCGAAGGGGTCGAAAGCGGCGAAATCGACGTCGCGCTGAACGTCAAATCGGAAGGCAAGGAAGGTGGCACGATGAAAGTCGCCCTTTCCGGCCCGTTCCAGTCGACGGGGATGAAAAGCCTCCCTGAACTGGGAATGACCGCGACCGCCGATGGCGAAGCGAACGGCGAAAAGATCGACTTCGAAGGCGGGTTGACGGTGCTGAACGACCGCGCCTACGTCGGCTACGACGGCAACCAGTACGAAGTCGACCCGACCACCTTCGGCTTCATCAAGTCGGGCTTCGAAAAGTCCGAGCAGGAAGGCGAAGGCGAAAGCAAGGGCGCCGAAGCGAACGCCTGCCAGAACGCCGCGACCTCGCTCGACCTCAGCGAATTCGTCGACAACCTCGAAAACGAAGGGGGCGAAGAAGTCGACGGCGTCAAGACGACCAAGCTGAGCGGTGACCTCAACCCGCAGAAGGCGGTCGACGCGGCGATCAAGCTGGCCGAAACGCCGGCCTGCTCCTCGGAGCTCGAAGCCGCCGGTCCGCTACCGCTCGGCCAGCTGGAGAAGTACGAGGGCAAGTTCACCGAAGCGATCAAAACGGCGCACGCCGACATTTACGTCGGAGACGACGATCACATCGTCCGCAAAGTGGTCGCCGACCTGACGATCGAACCGAAGGGGTCCGGCGAAAAGACCGAAACCTCGCTCGAAGTCACGCTCAGCAAGGTGAACGAAAAGGTGGCGATCAAGGCACCGGCGGGCGCCAAACCGCTGACCGACCTCTTCGGCGAACTCGGGATCAGCCTGAACCAGCTCGGCGGCCTGCTCGAAGGCGGCGGCACCGAAGGCCTGGGCGGCCTGCTCGAAAAGTTCGGCGCCCTCTCCGGCAGTGACGTCGAAACCCCGGTTGAACCCAGCGAATCCGGGTCCCGTGGCGGCGCCGAAGAAGCCGAACTCCCGCTCTCGCCGGAATTCACCGAATGCCTGGAAGAAGCGAAGGGCGCGGCGGAACTCCAGAAGTGCGCATCGTTGATGGAATAGCGGCCTGACCGCGAAAGACATCGAGCCGCAGTCGCCGGCGGGGCCGCCCGCGGGTCCCACGCCGCCCGCAGGGCAGCCGCGCCTGGACGCGTCGTTCCTGCGCACTCCGCAGGGCTATCCGTACCTGCTCGCGCCGCTGATCCCGATCGCGGTCATCCTCGACATCGCGGGCGTCTCGGCGGTCATCGTCTTCGCCGCCTCGGCGCTCGGGATCATCCCGACCGCGGCGTTGATGGGACGGGCGACGGAGGAGCTGGCGGCGCGCTCGGGCCCCGGCATCGGCGGCCTCCTCAACGTCACCTTCGGCAACGCGCCGGAGCTGATCATCGCCCTCTTCGCCCTCGGCAAGGGCCTGCAGGAAGTGGTCCGCGCCTCGATCGTCGGCTCGATCGTCGGCAACATCCTGCTGGTGATGGGCGCCGCGATGCTGGCGGGCGGGCTCGGCCGCGACAAACAGACCTTCAACCGGACCGGCGCGGCGATCCAGACCTCGATGTTGATGCTCGCCGCCGCGGCGCTGATTATGCCCGCGATCTTCGAGCTGGTCGAGGGCCAGGGCCTGCCGCTGCCGGGCAGCGTCGCGACCCACTACGGCGGCACCGTCGAGCACCTCTCGCTCGCCGTCGCGATCGTCCTGATCATCACCTACGGGCTCGGCCTCATCTTCTCGCTGAAAACCCACCGCGACCTCTTCAACCCCGACTACGAGGACGAGGACGGCTGGGGCTGGTCGGTGCGCACCTCGGTGATCGCCCTGGCGATCGCCGGCGTCCTCGTCGGGATCATGTCGGAGGTGCTGGTCGGCTCGATCACCGAAGCCTCCGAATCGGTCGGCCTCTCCGAGTTCTTCATCGGCGTCGTCGTCGTCGCGATCGTCGGCAACGCCGCCGAGCACTGGGTCGCGGTCCTCGTCGCCCGCAAGGACAAGATGGACCTGGCGGTAAACATCGCGATCGGCTCGAGCGGCCAGGTCGCCCTCTTCGTCGCCCCGTTCCTCGTCATCGCCTCCTACTTCGTCGGCCCCTATCCGCTGGCGCTGGTCTTCAACGGCTTCGAGTTGGGCGCGATCGTGATCGCGATCCTGATCGCCAACTACGTGATCCAGGACGGCGAGTCGACCTGGTTCGAGGGCGTGCAGCTCTTGGCCGTCTACCTCGTCTTCGGCCTAGCCTTCTACTTCGCCTGAGCGCCCCTGGCGGCGTCCTCGGTCGCTCGCGTGCTGAGCACGCCACGCTCCCTGCGTCCTTGCCAGGGACGCTCAGGTCGCATATAGCCTGCGTCGATGGATGAGCTACTCCTGATCGTCGCCTTCGCCGTCGTCCTCGCCGGCGCGCTGCTCTTCACCAACGCGGTCGAGTGGCTCGGGCACTCGCTCGGGCTGGGGGAGGGGGCGGTAGGCAGCGTCCTCGCCGCCGTCGGCACCGCCGCGCCGGAGACCTTGATCGCGATCGTCGCTCTCCTCTCCACCAATCCGGAGTCCGAAGACGTCGCGATCGGCGCGATCGTCGGCGCGCCGTTCCTGCTCGGCACCCTGGCGATGGGCCTGGTCGGGCTCTTCGCCTACCTCTACCGTGGGCGCCGCCGGCAGGGGGTCAACCTCGAAGCCCACGCGCCGACGCTAGAGCGCGACCTGATCTTCTTCCTCGCCTTCTTCGGCATCGCCGGGGCGCTCGCCTGGGGCCCGCCCGCGCCGGTGCGGATCGCCGCCGGTGTCGTCTTCCTCCTCGCCTACGGCTTCTACGTACGCCGTACCCTCGCCTCCGGCGGCGAGGTGCAGGGGGAGGAGACGCTGAACCCGCTGATCTTCGATCGCCGCGCCGGCGACCCCTCCGACCCGACGTCCTGGCTCATCGTCGTGCAGCTGCTCGTCGGTCTCGGCGCGATGGTCTTCGGCGCCCACCTCTTCGTCGAACACCTGCTCGGGATCGCCGACGCCCTCGGCGCCGACCCCCTCGTACTCGCCCTGATCCTCGCCCCGCTGGCGACCGAGCTGCCGGAGAAGGTCAACAGCTTCTTCTGGGTTCGCGAGGGCAAGGACGCCCTCGCCCTCGGCAACATCAGCGGCGCGATGGTCTTCCAGTCGACGATCCCGATCGGCATCGGCCTGATCTTCACCGACTGGCACCTCAGCACCAACGCCTTCGTCTCGGTCTGCCTCGGCTTCGCCGGCGGCCTCCTCGCCTACGAGTCCCTGCACCGCGGCAGCCGCTTCAAATTACCCGCGGTGATCGGCTGGTTCGCCCTCTATGCGGCGTTCCTGGTCGTCGTCTTGGTCTGACGACGACGCGGCGCTAAGGCGTCGGCGAGTTCGGCCAACGCCTTCAACACGAGCGCGTCGTGTTTTTTCGGCTGGACTTTGGGGAAGACCCGAGCGATCTTCCCCTTCGGGCCGATGATGAACGTGGAGCGGAGCATTCCCATGTACTTCTTGCCGTACATGGACTTCTCGCCCCAGGCGCCGTATTTCTCGGCCACCTTGTGGTCGACGTCGCCGAGCAGGGTGAATCCGAGCCCGTACTTGTCGTCGAACTTCTTGATCGCCTCCGGCTCGTCCGGCGACACCCCGATCACCTTCGCCCCGACCTTCGCGTACTCGTCGCTCCGGTCTCGTATCCCGCAAGCCTGCGTCGTGCACCCCGGCGTATCCGCCCGCGGGTAGAAGTAGAGGACGACGGTCTCGCCTTTGAAGTCCGAGAGCTTGACCTTGTTGCCGTCCTGATCCGGCAGCGTGAAAGCGGGCGCTTTGTCCCCTGGCTCGAGCATGGCGGGCACGATATCTCGACCGACCGAGGTCAGGTCGTCTTGATCAGGCCGCCGTCGATCAGGTAGTTGGCGCCGGTCACGTTGGCGCTCCGGGGGGAGGCGAGGAAGGCGACGATGTTGGCGACTTCCTCCGGCTCGGTGAACTTGCCGGTGGCGAAGCCGCCGATCCCGGCGATGACCTGCTCGCGGGCGGTCGCGGCGTCGGTGCCGGTCGCCGCGGCGACGGTCTCGGCGACGCCGTGCTCGCCGAGCCAGAGATCGGTCGCGACCGGGCCGGGGGAGACCGAGTTGACGCGGATGCCTTTCGGCCCGAACTCCTGTGAGAGCGATTTGGCGAGGTTGACGAGCGCCGCCTTCGCCGCGCCGTAGTCGATCGTCCCGGCGTCAGGCTGGAAGAAGGCGTTGACCGAGGCGATGTTGACGATCGCCCCCGAGCCCGCCTCGACCATGACCTTCAGCGCCGCCCGCGTGGTACGCAGGGCGATGAAGAAGTTCATCTGCATCGCCCATTCGAACTCCTCGTCGCTGGTGCCGAAGAACCCCTTGGTGCGGATCTTCACCGCGCCGACGTTGTTGACGAGGACGTCGACGCGGCCGAACTCCTCGACCGCGCGCGCCACCAATTCGGCCGGACCGCCCGGCGCCGCCAGATCGACGGCGACGGGCGTCACCCGGTCGAGGCCTTCGAGGGTCGCGGTCGAGCGCGAGCCGGCGACGACCGTCGCGCCCTCGGCGGCCAGCTCCCGCGTCACCGCCATCCCGATGCCCTTACCGGCACCGGTGACGACGGCGACTTTCCCCTCGAGGCCGAGGTCCATCAGACGAAGCGCTGGACGAATTTGAGCGCGGTGTCGCAGACCGGGCGCCAACCGCTACCGATCGTCAGGCCGTGGCTCGCGCCCTCGATCTCGACCAGCTCGGTGATGCCTTTGTTTTTCTCCTGTTTCTTGAAGATCGCCTCGTTGATCGCCTTCGGCGAGACGTGGTCCTCGCTCCCGTAGGCGATCAGCATCGGACCGCGGTCGGGGTTTTTGTGGTCGACCTTGGCCTCGGTCCAAGGGTTGAAGTTGGCGCTCGCGGCCTGGAACAGCGGCACGCCCGACCCGGGGACCGAGTATTCGTTGTAAAGCTGTTTCGCCTCGTCCTCGCTGAACGTGTTGGCGAACGAATAACGGAACTGGTCGTAGGTGAGCGGCACGGCGCGATGGCGGTTGGCCGGGTTCTCGAGCACCGGTTTGGCCGACTTCAGCGACGAGTACGGCAGCGGCAGGACGCCGCGGAACGGAGCGGAGTCAAAGGAGACCGAGGCGGCGGAGAGGCCGCGGCCGGCGAGGATCTGGGTCAGCAGGCCGCCGAAGGAGTGGCCGATGATCGCGGGCTTCTTGTCGAGTCCCTGGATCACCTCGTCGAAGTGGTCGGCGATCTGGCCGACCGACTTTTTGGCGAACACCTCAGGATGCTCTTTCGCCTCGGCGACCGTCTCCGGGTCATCGGGCCAGCCCGGGGTCAGCGTCGTGTACCCGGCCCGTTTGAACACGGCGGTCCAGCGGTCCCAACTGCTCGGCAGCAGCCACAGGCCGTGGACGAAGACGACGGGTTGTTTCCCGGTCGCGTTCGCTTTCGTTACCTGCTCCGCCTCGTGCTCGGTGATCGTCGTAGCCATCCAGACACCCCTTAAGTGAATTCGGTTGAGATTTCTGTCCAACCTAGCGCTCGGTCCCGCCTCGGTGGGAGCGCCGCTGTGAAGGGGGCGAGCGTCAGTCTTCGACGACGCCGTCGGCGTCCTCGCGACCGGGGTCCTGGCCTTCCTCGTCCTCATCGAGCTCGTCGTCGCCCTGTTCGAGCGCGGTCTCGGAGACGGAGCCGGTCGAGCCGGGGTGGTAGCTCGTCTGGAAGGCCTCGAGCGCGCGGTCGCGCCCGTCTTCGTCGACCGGCACGTCGTCGGAGATGCGGACCCACTCGGCACCCTCGTAGGCCTCCATGTTGAAGACCTCCTGGTCGATCGAGGCGGAGTCGTCGACGATCACGACGACCTCGGTCTGCGGGTTGAAGTAGGTGCCGGGCTGGACCAGCAACTCCTCGACCTCGTACAGGTTCTCCTCGGGATCGACAGGCATCGGCGCCGGATATTAAAGAATCCGCCCCGCGTTCAGCCGGCCAGCTCGGCCAGTTGACGCGCCGTCTCGGCCTCGACGTCGAGCGGCTCCAGCCCTTGCCGCAGGCGGCGTTCGTTGCGGGCGACGACGAGCTGGCGGACCTCCGCCCGCAGCGCCTCGTCGCGAGCCGCCGGCGGCGCCTCCGCGGTCGCCGCGAGGAGCCGCGCCGACTCGGCCTCGACGTCGATCTCCGGCCCGCCGCTCTCGCGCCGCCGCGCCGCTTTCGCCTCCAGCATCTGGCGCACCTCGGCCGCCTGGATCGCGGGATCGACTGGCGCCGGCGCCTCCCGCCCGCGCGGCGGCTCCTCCTTGAGGATCGCGAAGGTC
Organism: Solirubrobacterales bacterium; assembly: GCA_025964255.1. Taxonomy (GTDB): domain Bacteria; phylum Actinomycetota; class Thermoleophilia; order Solirubrobacterales; family 70-9; genus VAYN01. The sequence continues at coordinate 25,043 of JAOPZF010000044.1, forward strand.
CCACCCCCGTAGGAGTTCCAGCCCCCGGTCAGCCGTTTCAGCCCGAATCCGATCGCGGGGGCCACGACGAAGGCGAACACCAGCAGTGCCACCGCCTTCGTCCCCACGGAGATCGCCATGAGAACCCCCACACGGGGAGCCTATCCGGTACTCTGGCGTTGGTTGACTGACCAGTCAATCGGGAACGCCGCCGGCGCTCCTCACCAACTTGGAAGCAACGACAAAGGAGCCACAGCGGTGGTTGACTTCACCCTGACCGACGAACAGAAAGACCTGAAAGAGCTCGCGCACTCGTTCGCCGAGAAAGAGATGCGCCCGGTCGCCTGGGAGTACGACAAGGACGGCACCTGGCCCGACGCGGTACTGCGTAAGGCCTGGGACGTCGGCCTGATGAACACCCACGTCCCCGAGGCCTACGGCGGCCCGGGTCTCGATTACCTCTCCGGCTGCGTGATCGAGGAGGAGATCGGTTGGGGCTGCTCCGGCATCGGCACCTCGCTGATGGCGAACGGCCTGGCCGCCGCGCCGGTCGGACTCGGCGGCTCCGAGGCGACGAAAAAGAAGTACCTCGGCGGCCTCGTCGAAGACTTCAAACTCGCCTCGTTCTGCCTCACCGAGCCGGACGCCGGCTCCGACGTCAGCGGGATGAAAACCCGCGCCGTCAAGCAGGGTGACAAGTACATCATCAACGGCTCCAAGTGCTTCATCACCAACGGCACCTACGCCGACTGGTTCACGGTGTATGCCAAGACCGACCCGGACGCCGGTCACCGCGGCATGTCCGCCTTCGTCGTCGACGCGAACTCCCCGGGGGTCAGCATCGACAAGAAGGAGGACAAGATGGGTCAGCGGGCCTCGAACACCGCGACGATCTCCTTCAACGACGTCGAGGTGCCCGCCGAGAACCTGCTCGCCGAAGAAAACAAGGGCTTCAAACTGGCGATGATGACCCTCGACCGCACCCGTCCGGGCGTCGCGGCGATGGCCGTCGGGATCGCCCGTGCCGCCTTCGAGTTCGCCTGCGATTACTCGAAGGAACGGGTCCAGTTCGGTGTGCCGATCGCGATGCACCAGGCGATCCAGTTCATGATCGCCGACATGGCGACCAAGGTCGACGCGGGTCGCCTGCTGACCTGGGACTCGGCCGTGCAGCTCGACCGGGGCCAGCGCAACACGCTGCGCTCGTCGGAGGCCAAGCGGTTCGCCTCGGACTCGGCGATGGAGGTCACCACCGACGCCGTCCAGGTCTACGGCGGCTACGGCTTCATCAAGGATTACCCGGTCGAGAAACTGATGCGCGACGCGAAGATCATGCAGCTCTACGAGGGGACGAGCCAGATCCAGCGCCTCGTCATCGCCAAAGAGGTGCTGCTGCCGCGCAACATCGACGAGATCACGCCGGAGGCACAGGCCAAGAAGGCTGACGCCGCTCGCAACTCGCAGGCCGAGCAGGCCGCGGCCACCGTCTAGTCCCACCCCGGTGTTGACGGGCCGAAAACTCAAGCTGTAGTTGAGTTTTCGGCCCGTCGCGCGGATTGCGCGCGGGGGTCAGCCGGTGGTGCGCTTACGGTAGGCGCGGAGGGTGAACGGGATGACGGCCGCGAGGATCGCGACGCACCAGATCAGTCCCGCGACCACCGGATGCTCGAGCGGCCAGGCCGCGCCCGAGGGGATCGCGGTCGGGTTCCCGAACAAGGTCCGCACCGCCGCCGCCCAGGCACTGACCGGGTTGTATTCGGCGACCTGACGGAGGCCTTCGGGCAGGCCGCCGACCGGCACGAACGTGTTGGCGACGAAGGTCAGCGGGAAGACCGTGACGAAGGCGATCCCCTGCACCGCGTCGGCCGAGCGGACGAGCACCCCGATCAGGGTCCCGACCCAGATCATCGTGATCGCCAGGAGCATCAGCAGCCCGAACCCGGCCACCGCTTCGATCACCGAGGAGTTGATCCCCCAGCCGACGATCAGGCCGCTGATCACCATGATCGTGATCGCCAGGCAGTTGGCCGCGAACTCCGCGGTGAGGTGGCCGATCAGGAACGCCGGGCGTGACATCGGCAGCGAGCTGAAGCGGTCGATGATCCCTTCGCCGAGGTCGGTCGCCATCGACGTCCCCGGTCCCATCAGCCCGAAGACGAGCGTCTGGACGAGGATTCCGCCGATCAGATATTCGTGGTAATCGCCGCCGCCGGGGACGTGGATCACGCCGCCGAAGACGTAGGCGAAGAGCAGCACGAACATGATCGGCTGCAGGGTTACGTCGAACAGCTTCTCCGGGATCTGGCGGATGTGGGCGAACTGGCGCTTCGCCAGGACCCAGGCGTCGGAGGCCAGCCAGCGGATGCGGGCGGGCCCGGGAGACGACTTGGGCAGGGCGACGCCGGCGATCGCGTTGGCGTTCATGCTGCGGCCTCCTCGTTGGTTTCAGCGGGGACGGGGGTGGGTGCCTCCCGGTGGCGGGCGCGCGGCGAGGTCAGGGAGAAGAAGACGTCGTCGAGCGTCGATTCGCGGCGGCGCACGTCGTGGGCGTCGATGCCGCCGTCCTCGAGCGCCCGCACGACCTCGATCAGCCGCGTCGACTCGCTCGCCGGAGCGGTGACGAGGAGCTCCTCGCGGTCGATCTCGGCGGGTCCGGCGGCGACCCCCTCGAGCGCCCGCGCCACGCCGGCGAGCTGCTCCGGGTCGTCGACGGTGACGACGACGCGTTCGCCACCGTGCTGCGCTTTCAACTGGGTCGGCGTGCCGGTGGCGACGATCTTTCCGTGGTCGAGCAGGACGATGTCGTCGGCGAGCACGTCGGCCTCCTCCAGATACTGGGTGGTGAGGATCACCGTGGTGCCGCCGCCGACGAGCTGGCGGAGGATGTCCCAGAGCTCGTTGCGGCTTTCCGGGTCGAGGCCGGTGGTCGGCTCGTCGAGGAAGAGCACCGGGGGCGAGGCGACGAGGCTGGCGGCGAGGTCGAGGCGACGACGCATGCCGCCGCTGTAGTCCTTGACCAGGCGGTCGCCCGCGTCGTCGAGGCCGAGCTCGGTAAGCAGCTCGGCCCCCCGCGCCCGCGCCACCTTCGCGGGCAGGTGGTAGAGGCGGCCGATCATCTCCAGGTTGGCGGCGCCGCTCAGCAGGCCGTCGACGGTCGGGGACTGGCTGGTCAGCCCGATCTGCTCGCGGACCTGCAGCGGTTCGGTGACGACGTCGTGGCCGACCACCGTCGCGCGGCCCTCGGATGGGGCGGCGAGCGTGGTGAGGATCCGGATCGCGGTCGTCTTGCCGGCGCCGTTATGGCCGAGCAGGCCAAGCACCGAGCCGGTCGGAACCACCAGGTCGAACTCGCGGAGAGCCCACTGGTCGCCGTAGCGCTTGCCGAGGCCTTCGGCCACGACGGCGTGGGAAGTGTTTGGTTCTTGTTTCATTTCGTACCTCGTACGTTGTCGTGGTACAGCGTACGAGCAAGCTAGCGGTACGATGTACGAAATGTCAAGCGACTCCGACAAGAAGCGCGAGGAACGCGACCGGGAACGGTTGGAAGAGCGCGCCGCCCGCGCCCGCGAGAAGGTCGAACGGGCCGAAGCGAAGGTGCGCGACCGTTCCGAGCAGGCGCAGGACCAGATCGCCCGGGCGCTGGACCAGGTCGCCGACGCCGAAGATCGTGCGGGGGAGAAGGTCGCCCGGGCGATCGAGCGGGCCGAACGGGCCGGTAGCGACCGGGCCCGTGGCGATGGGACCGGCGAGCGCGCCGCGGTGGTGGACGAGGCCGAGCCGCCGATCTGGTTCCGCGACGAGCCCGCCTCGCGCCGCCCGGCCCACACCCGCGCCGACATCGCCCGCGCGGCGCTCGAGATCGCCGACTCGGAAGGCTTCGACGCGGTCTCGATGCGCAAGGTCGCCCAGCGCCTCGGTGCGGGGACGATGACCCTCTACCACTACGTCCGCAACAAGGGCGAGCTGATCGCGCTGATGAGCGACGCGGTGATGGCCGAGTTGGTCGTGCCCGAGGGGGAGCTCTCCGACGACTGGCGCTCGGCGCTGACCCAGATCGCCAACCGCAGCCACGACGCCTTCTCCGCCCATCACTGGGTCTTCCAGAAGATGGGCGAGGACGGGTCCCCGGGGCCGAACGGGATGCGCCACTTCGAGCAGTCGCTGCGGGCGGTCGCCGGCCTCGGCCTCGATCGGGAGCAGACCTTCGAGGTGATCGGCCAGGTCGATGACTACGTCTTCGGCTACTCCCTCCGCGAGGTCCAAGAGCGCAAAGAGCAGGAGCATGGCTGGGCGCCCGAGGTCGTCGACTTCTTCAGACGGGAACTGGACAGCGGCGACTACCCGCTGATCAGCGAGTTCTTCGGCGACGACTTCGAGGCGACCTTCGAGGAGGCGATGGAGTTCATGTCCGACGGTGCCCGCTTCGACCGCGGCCTCGCCCGCCTCCTCGACGGCATCGAAGCCGAGTTCGCCCCCAAATAGCGCCCCGAGGGACGAAAGCCGGGGGAGACTTCACCCCGCGGTCGACCTTAGTTACGGCATGGGAGGCGCGGTCGACCTAAGTGAACCGATGGATAACGAGGGTCGACCGCGCCCGGGTGGACGTAACAAAGTTCGACCGCGGGGCCGGGGCCTTGCGGAACTCGCCCGACGGCAGCATGGGGTGGTCTCAATTCGGCAGCTTGAGCAGCTCTTCGGGTATTCACGCGTCGGGGTTAAGCGGCTCGTCGACTCGGGGCGGTTGCATCGCGCGTATCGGGGCGTGTACGTGGTAGGGCACACGGATCTGTCGCTGCATGGGGAATGCCTGGCGGCGGTGTTGGCGGTTGGACCGGGTGCACTGCTCAGCTACTACTCGGCGGGGTGGCTTTGGGGACTTTGGTCCGGTTCGCCGAAGCCGATCCACGTCACCGCCTTTGTGCCGCGGCACCACACGGCCCCGAAAGGAATCACCCGCCATCGGGCACGGAACCTGGTCGAGGCCGACCGGGCGCTGATCGTCGGGATCCCGGTCACCTCGGTTCCCCGCACCATCCTCGACCTCGCCTGGAAGCTCCGCGCCGATCAGCTCGCGCGCGTCCTGGCGCAGGCCGAAGACCTTGGGCTGCTGGACCTCGATGAGCTCTACGCGGTGATCGAGCGCAATCGCGGTCAACCACGGCGCGAAGCGGCTCCGCCATGCGCTGGCTACTTATGAGCGGCCGATCTACAGCCGGTCCGAGTTCGAGCGGCGCTTTGTCGCCCACCTAATCGGAGCGGGGTTGCCTCGACCAACGACCGGTTGGAACGAGGTGGGTCACGAGCTCGACGTCTACTGGCCCGAGCGCCGCTTCGCGGTCGAACTGGACACCTTCGAGACCCACGGCAACCGCGCCTCCTTCGAGGGCGACCGTGCCCGCGACTTGGCGCTCGCACTCGCCGGGATCGAGACGATCCGGGTCAGCGAACTTCAGTTCCGTCGCGAACCGAACGCCATCGCGGCAAACATCGCGACGCTCCTGGCCCGCCGCCCGCTCGACCCGGGCGCCGCCGCTTAGCGCGGGGCGCTGTCGCGGCGCTTGGAGGCCTTGAGGCGGGTGACTTTCTCGAGGATCAGCTTGCGCAGGCGGACGGAGTCGGGGGTCACTTCGACGCACTCGTCGTCGCGGAGGAACTCGAGCGACGCTTCCAGGGTCAGGCGCGTCGGCGGCGCCAGTCGGACCAGAACGTCGGCGCTCGAGGCCCGCATGTTCGTCTGCTGCTTGGCTTTGGTGGGGTTGACGTCGAGGTCTTCGGCGCGGGCGTTCTCGCCGATGATCATCCCCTCATAGACTTCCTCGCCGGAGCCGATGAAGAGCGATCCGCGGTCCTGCAGGCCGAAGAGGGAATAGGCCGCGGTCTGGCCACGGCGGTCCGCCACCAGCGAGCCGGTCTGCCGCGTCCGCAGCTCCCCGGCCCACGGCTCCCAACGATCGAAGACGTGGTGGAGGATCCCCGAACCACGGGTCTCGGTCAGGAACTCGGTGCGGAAGCCGATCAGCCCACGGGCCGGCACCAGGTAGTCCATCCGCACCCAGCCGGTCGAGTGGTTGACCATCTGCTCGAGCCGCCCTTTGCGCCCGGCCAGCATCTGGGTGACCGCGCCGACGTGCTCCTCGGGGACGTCGATCGCCAGGCGCTCGACCGGCTCGTGCACTTTGCCGTCGATCTCCCGGGTGACGACGCGCGGCTGCCCGGCGGTCATCTCGAAGCCCTCGCGCCGCATGATCTCCAGCAGCACGACCAGTTGCAGCTCGCCGCGACCCTGGACCTCCCAGGCGTCGGGACGCTCGGTGTCCTTGACCCGGATCGAGACGTTGCCGATCAGCTCCTGGTCGAGGCGCGAGCGGATCTGCCGCGCGGTCAGTTTGTTGCCACCGCCCTGCCCGGCCAGCGGCGAGGTGTTGATCCCCAGCACCAGCGACAGCGACGGCTCATCGACCGTGATCACCGGCAGCGCCACCGGGTTCTCGGGATCGGCGAGCGTCTCGCCGATCGTCACCTCTTCGATTCCGGCGACGGCGATGATTTCGCCAGGCCCGGCTTCTTGCGCGCTGACCCGTTCGAGGCCTTCGGTGATGAAGAGCTCCGACACGGCGGCGCGTTTGATCTCGCCGTTGGCGCGACACCAGGCAAGCTGCTGGCCCGCTTTGATCGTCCCCTGCCGCACCCGGCAGACCGCCAGGCGCCCCAGGTAAGGAGAGGCGTCGAGATTGGTCACGAGCGCCTGCAGCTCCGCGCCCTCGTCGTAGGTCGGCGCCGGGATCCGCTGCGTCATCAAGTCCAGCAGCGGCATCAGGTCGGTCCCCTCGACCCCCTGCTCGAGCGACGCCCAGCCGTCTTTCGCGTTGGTGTAGATGATCGGGAAGTCGATCTGCTCGGAGTCCGCGTCGAGGTCGATGAACAGCTCATAGACTTCGTCGACGACCTCGGAGATCCGCGCGTCGGGTCGGTCGACCTTGTTGACGACGAGGATGATCGGCAGGCGGAGGTCGAGCGCCTTGCGCAGCACGAAGCGCGTCTGCGGCAGCGGCCCCTCCGACGCGTCGACCAGCAGCAGCGCCCCGTCGACCATCGTCAGCGCGCGCTCCACCTCGCCGCCGAAGTCGGCGTGGCCCGGGGTGTCGACGATGTTGAACTTGAGTCCGTCGTGGACGACCGCGGTGTTCTTGGCGAGGATCGTGATCCCCTTCTCCTTCTCCAAGTCCATCGAGTCCATCACGCGCTCGGCCACGTCCTGGCCTTTGCGGAAGGTTCCGGTCTGCCAGAGCATGGCGTCGACGAGCGTCGTCTTACCGTGGTCGACGTGGGCGATGATCGCGCAGTTGCGGAGGTCGTCTCTTGTTTTGGTCGTCATAAGGGGGTTCGGCAGCCTAACTGGGGGAGATCGTCGGCCACGGCGCACGCCGGGCCGACCGGGGAAGAAACTGGGTCATTACAAGACGAAGCCCGCACGGAGGCGGGCTTCCCAGACGTCTATGAGCTAGCTGCTCTACGAAGTCTGCTGAACGCTGGCCGCGGCGGGGCCCTTCGGGCCTTCCTCGGACTCGTAGCTCACCTTGGCGCCCTCGGTCAGGGACTTGAAGCCCTCACCCATGATGGCACTGTGATGAACGAAGACGTCCTTCGAGCCGTCATCGGGCGTGATGAACCCGTAGCCCTTGTCGTCGCTAAACCACTTTACGGTTCCAGTAGGCATGCATTGCCTCCACATCGTGTGCTGCAAACGCTGACGATGCTGAAAGGCAACGACATGCGAGCGCTAGACACAAACTTCAGCCGGTCATCCGGCCCTTTCAGGGCTGGACCGTAGCAGGATCAACGGCTTTGGGAAGTGAATTTTTGCCCCAATCAGGACCGGGGAGTTGGGACCGAGTCTCAGGGGATGGGCCGTCCGCGACCGCATCTAGCTTTCGATCGTGCGCTTCCTCGACCAGATCGACCGCGGCGCGATCGAGGAGATGCTCGGTCGCGACGAGTATTTCTGGCTCGATCTCGACGCCCCGAGCGACGCCGACGTCGCCGCGCTCGATGACCTTTTCCACTGGCATCCGCTGGCGATGGAGGACCTGCGTAAGAAAGGTCAGCGGCCGAAGCTCGAGGACTACGACCAGTACATGTTCCTCGTCTACTACGGGGCGGCGCCGCCCGAAGGTGGCGAACCGCCGGCGCCCGACGCGCCGGTCGGGGCGGCGCCCGCCCGCGGCGAGCGCGTCGACCTCGAAGAGGTGCACGCCTTCGTCAGCGGCAGCTACCTGGTCACCGTCCACGACGGCGAGTGCACGGCCCTCGACGAAGTACGCAAACGACTCGACCAGCAGGCACCGAGCTCCGAGCAGTTCGTCGTCTACCGGGTCCTCGACGCCCTCACCGACAGCTTCTTCCCGCTGCTCGAGGACCTCGAAGACCGGCTCGAACACCTCGACGAGGAGATCTTCTCCCACCCGTCGCCCGACCACCTGCAGCCGCTGACCGAACTGCGCCGGGACCTGGTCATGCTCGGCCGGGTGGCGACCCCGCAGCGCGATCTGCTCGCCCGCCACATCGACGACATCCTCGAAATCCCCGGCCTGCAGCCGGACTCGAAGAACTACTTCCGCGACGTCTACGACCACGCGATCCGCATCTCCGACCAGATCGACTCCTTCCGCGACCTCCTGATCGGCAGCCGCGACGCCTACCTCTCGGTCACCTCCAACCGGCTCAACGAAATCTCCAAGCAGCTGACCCTGGTGGCGACGATCTTCCTGCCGCTCTCCTTCATCGTCGGTTTCTTCGGCCAGAACTTCGGCTGGATGGTGAGGAACATCAACAGCGAGTTGGACTTCTGGCTGATCGGCGGCGGCAGCATGGCCGTCTCGCTCGTCGTGCTGATCATCTGGCTGCGGCGCGGCGCCTACGACTGATTTCTGAGAATTCTTAAGTAGGCCTTGGCGAACGTCGATACCGTTGCCTGAATGCTCGGTATTCCGAGACCCCAATTTTCATCCCCTTTTCTTGCCGCGCTCTTGACTCCGGCCCTCTTCGCCCTCGCCATGCTGGCGCCGGGCGGGGCGGCGGCAGCGTCCAGCGGGGAAGGATCGCTGACGCCCGAACTCGAACAGCTGAGCACGCCCGCGCTCGCCGAAGCGTCGCCGGAAGTGCAGGCGGAAGCGATCGGCGTGCCGTTCGAAGGGCCGGGCAGCCTGAGTCGCGAAGGCGAACGAGTCGTCGTCGAAGCCCACTTCGAAGGTGGCGCGCTGCAGCGGCTCGAAGCGCTGGAAGCGGCCGGAGCAAAGATCCTCGTCGCCAGCCGGGAATACCAGACGGTCGCGCTCTCGGTCGAACCCGCGAACCTCGAAGCGATCGCCGAAGTGCCTGGGATCGACGTTGTCGAGCCCTCGCTGCGGCCGGTCGTCTACGGGACCGAAGAAAGCGGCGTGACCACCTCCGCCAGTGACCCGAACGCGATCTGCGAAGGCGGCTCGGTGATCAGCAGGGCCTTCGAACAGCTCAACGTGAAATCCGCCCGTGAAACCTTTGGGGCGCGAGGACGGGGCATCACGGTCGGCGTTCTCTCGGACTCATTCAATTTGGCGACGAAGAACGAGGGGGGCGGCTCGATCGCGACCAAAGCGGTCAACGACGAAGCCACCGACGATCTGCCGGGACTGAAAAATGATTGCAGCGGCCAGCAGGTCGGCGTCCGCGTGCTCGAAGAGCCGTCTCCGAGCCCGGGGGAAGGCGTGCACGACGAGGGCCGGGCGATGCTTCAGGTCATCCACGATCTCGCGCCGCACGCCCAGCTCGCCTTCGCCACCGCCTATGTCTCGGAACTCGGATTCGCCGAAAACATCGAAAGGCTCGCCAAGCCCGTCCTCGAAGGCGGCGCAGGAGCGAACGTGATCGTCGACGATGTCTCCTATTACGACGAGCCGTACTTCCAGGAAGGCCCGATCGCCGATGCGATCCGCCGCGTCACCGAAGCCTATGGCGTCACCTACCTGACCGCGGCCGGCAACAACAACCTCTTCGAATGGGAAGCCGGCCACGAAACGACCCGGGAAATAGGCTCCTGGGAACGGTCCGAGTTCGACGACGTCGGCTGCCCGACGGTGCTCGCGTCGCGGGTTCAGAGTGGGGCATCCAGTTGTCTGAACTTCTCGCCCGCCGGCGAAGACTCCACCTTCGGTATCTCGGTAGAACCGGAATCGCGGCTGATCGTCGACCTGCAGTGGGCGGAACCCTGGTACGGACTCGCAAGCGACCTCGATGGCTACCTCCTGAACGGCTCAAAGACCAAAGTGCTCGACGAAAGCGCGAACCCGTCGTTCGCCCCGGTCGAAGTGTTGGAATGGGAAAACGAATCGGCCAGTTCAGTCGAAGTGAATTTGGTGGTCGACCGCTGTATCGGTCATAGCTGTAACCCGCTGGCCGATCCGGACGCCATGCCGCGGGTGAAATTCGGGCTGCTCGAGAACGGCGGCGGGGTCGAAGCGACGCAGTTTCACGAATCGGTACCGGGGGCCGGGATCACGGTCGGGCCAACGATCTTCGGTCACGCCGGGTCGCCGTCGGCGATCACCGTGGGCGCGGTGTCGTACAACGAATCGAGGACGGCGCCGAAAGCCCCCGAGCGGTACTCCTCCCGCGGGCCGGTCACCAACTACTTCGGTCCGGTCAAAGGCACCACCCCAGCGGCCCCACTGGCGGTCCCGAAAGTGATCGAAAAGCCGGACATCACCGCCACCGACTGTGCCGCGACCACCTTCTTCTCCTTTCTCGAAGGAGCCACTTGGCGGTTTTGCGGCACCTCTGAGGCGGCTCCCCATGCCGCCGCAGTCGCCGCGCTGATGAAGCAGACGAAGGTGGTCGGCACCACCGGGATCCGCGAAGCGATGGGGAAATCCGCGACCCCCTTCACCAAAGTGACCTCGAAATACGCGGTTGGCGCTGGGCTGCTGAATGCGGCGAGCGCACTGATCCAGCTCGGCGGCAGCCCGGTCGAAGACCCGGCCAGCCAGCTCGTCGGACCCCGCGAAGAAGAAGGAACCGGTACCGAAGAAAGCGGCAAAGAAGGCTCGGGAACCGAAGCGGAAAAGGAAAATCCGCCGACCCCGATTCCGCCGACCCCGACCCCGGCGCCGGCGCCGGTCGTCTCGGTGACCAAGGGCCCGGCCTCGGTCGACAACGAATCGCGGCCGACTTTCGAATTCAGCGCCTCCCAGCAGGTCACCTTCACCTGCCAGATCGACGGCGTCGCGCCGCAGTCGTGCAGCTCTCCCTACGTCGCTCCGACGGCGCTCGGCGACGGCCAGCACGGCTTCGCGGTCGTCGGCACCGACGCCGCAGGGCGCAGCGGGGCGAGCAACACCTACTACTTCACCGTCGACACCAAGGCGCCGCGGGCGCGGATCGTCGGCCACCCGGCGAAGCTGGTGAAGACCGCCAAGTCGATCTACGTCGCCCGCTTCCGGCTGACCGCCGACCAGTCCCCGGTCACCTTCTACTGCCAGATGGACCGCGAACCGCTGCGGATCTGTGGCGCCTCGATGACGGCCAAGGTGAAGCCCGGCAGCCAC
>JAOPZF010000071.1 GCA_025964255.1 Solirubrobacterales bacterium
AAAGGAGCCACACAGATGGCCGAGAAGTCCTTCGCCGCAGCCCTCAACGAGCAGATCTCGAACGAGTTCGCCGCCTCACAGCAGTACATCGCGTCCGCCGTCTACTACGACGCCGAAACCCTCCCCCGTCTCGCCGCCTTCTTCTACCGCCAGGCGCTCGAGGAGCGCGAGCACGCGATGATGATGATCCGCTACCTCCTCGATGTCGGCGAGCAGGTCCAGATTCCCGACGTCAAGTCGGTGTCGACCACCTACGCCGACGGCTCCGAGCCGGTCAAGATCGCGCTCGACCAGGAGAAGCGCGTCTCCGACGAGATCTTCTCGCTCTTCGAGCTCGCCCGCGAGCTGAAGGACTACCGCGCCGAGCAGTTCCTCCAGTGGTTCATCAAGGAGCAGGTCGAGGAGGTCTCGCTGATGGAAGACCTGCTGAACGTGGTCGAGCGCTCGAGCGACAACCTGCTCCTCGCCGAGGAGTTCATTGCCCGCGAGAGCTTCGGCGCCGAGGGCTCCGACCCGACCGCTCCGCCCGCCGCCGACGAGGGGGAGTAGTTCGGGGGTTCGTCGAGGGAGGGGTGCCGTGTGGCCTCTCTGGAATTGAAGTCGCGCCCCTGCGGGGGCGCTCCGGATATTGGTGCGCCCCTATGGGGCGCATTGATCGGATTGCATTTCCGCCGCTGCGCGACATTCCGCCGAGGCCACACGGCACCCCTCCACGCAGCCGCCGCGTCGCCCGCGTCGGCGACGGGCTCCAACGGCAGCTGAACGCCAAGCAGGGTGGCTCGGCGTCTCGCGGAGCTCGCCCCGAAGGGGGAGCGGGGGACCTCCCTGGCGGAATGTCGCGAAGCGGCGGCAATGCAATCCGGTGATCAGCCCGCCATAGGCGGGCTCAACTATCGGGAGCGGTCCCGTCAGGGACGCGACTCAATTCCAGAAGGGAGGTCCCCCGCTCCCCCGTCCTCGGCGTGTTCCGTCCCTCAGCCGAGCCACCCCGCCCGTCGGCGCATCTTTTTGATGCGGCGGAACTCGGCGATGTCCTCGCGCAGGGCGGCCGGGGCGGGGGCCGGGAGGAAGCGGGCCGGGAGAGGGCTCTCGGTGACCTCGTCGTCGCGTTTGCAGACGCGGTAGGCGCGGGCGCCGCGGCGGGCGGTGACGGCCGAGGGGGAGTCCTCGCCTTCCCAGAGCAGGCCGGCGTAGTCGTCGAGGCCGTAGCCGGCGGGCATGCCGTCGTCGATCGCCTCGAGGTAGGCGGCCCGGCGCTCGGGCTCGTTGTTGTAGTGGACGCAGAGGCTGCCGTGGAGGAGGCCGAGGCCCGCCGCCTCGAGCGGCTTGCCCGATGACTTGGTGATCCCGGCCTGGAACCAGCACATCGCGCCGGCGCTCTGGCCCGCGAGGACGATGCCGCGGCGCCAGGCGAGGCTGAGGATCGCGGCGATGTCGTGCGCCTCCCAGACCGCCAGCAGGTTCACCATCGAGCCACCGCCGACGTAGATCAGGTCTTGCGAGAGCAGGTGGTCGCGCAGCTCCATCGGCCGCCGGCCGAGGCGGAAGAGGGAGACGTCGGAGGGCTCGCAGGGGCGGTCGTTGAAGGCCGAGTAGAAGCTCGAGATCAGGTCCGAGGTGTCGCCGGAGGCGGTCGGCAGGATGCAGATCCGCGGCCGCTCGCCGCCGCGCTCGGTCGCCAGGCGGAGGATGAACTCGCAGACCGCCCGGTCCGGCGGCTTCGAGCTGAACTCGTGGCCGCCGAGGGTCAGGATGCGGCGGACGGCCGTCGTCCCCGGTCCCCCGCCGTTCTCCCCGCTCGCCGTGTCGGGGGCCATCAGCCCGGCGCAACCGCGGTGGACAGCGCCTCGGGCGTCGGCGCGGCCGGCACGACCCCGCGTTCGCCCAGGTAGGTGGTGGCGATCCTCATCTCCACCACCCGCTGTCCGGAGACGTCGAGCCGGTAGCCGCGCGCCTCGGGACGAGAGGCGACGACCTGGCTCAGCTCTTCGCCGATGAAGTGGAGGGCGGCGCCGTCCTCGGCCGCGTATCCCGGCCGCATCCCTTCGCGCAGGAAACGGTGGTAGGACTCGCGCCGGTCCGATTTGCGTTCGTAGTGGACGCAGTTGCTGAACGGCAGCAGGCCGAGCCCCTCGAGCCGCGCCGGCTCCCCGTGGAAGCCGGTCACCGACTCGGCGAACCAACAGAGCGAGCCCGCCGAGAGACCGCAGAGGATGACCCCCGCTTCCCAACACTCGCGCAGGATCTCGTCGATCCCGTGCGCTTTCCAGACGCCGAGCAGGCTGACGACGCTGCCGCCGCCGACGTAGATCAGGTCCTGCGAGAGCAGGTGGTGACGGATGTCGGCGGGGCCCTGCTCGCGGCGGAAGAGGGAGATGTGGCTGGCCTCGCAGCGGGTCGCGGCGAAGGCACGGTAGAAGCGGACGATGTAGTGGTCGGCGTCGCCCGAGGCCTGGGGCAGGAAGCAGACCCGGGGCCGCTCGGCGTTGGTCAGCCCGAGCACGTAGTCGTCGAGCAAGGGGTTGCCCGACTCCATCGAGAACCCGCCTCCACCGAAGGCAACGATCTGTCGGGGTGCCGTCTTCATGTACTCAATAGTCGCCTGGCGATACGTTTCCGTCCTTATCCAGCCGTCCGAATTTGCGGACGCGGCGCTCGCCCCGGTGTACAGGAGGATTTCGCCGAGTTTCGGACTACGGGACGTAGGTGCGGCGTAGCTTCAGCCGCGCCCGGTGCAGCTGCACCTTCACGGTTCCCTCAGGGATCCCCAGCCGGGCGGCGATCGCGGGCTGGGTGAGATCCTCCTCGTAGCGGAGCGAGAGAAGCACGCGCTCGCGCTCGGAGAGCCCTTCCAGCGCCGCCTGCAGGTCGGCCCGGTCGACGGTCGAGCCGACCGACGCGTCCTCGTGCGCTTCCAGGCCGTCGACCTCGTCTGTGGGATCGGGGCGCGGCCGCGAGTAGTAGCGGAAGGCCTCATTGCGGACGATCGCCGCCAGCCACTGCTTGCGGCTCCCCGCCTCGCGCAGGGTCGATCGACGGCGCCAGGCGCGGAGCAAGGCCTCCTGCGCGATGTCCTCCGCCTCGCTTGTGTTGCTCGCGTAGCGGAAGGCGAGTCGCAGGCAGATTCTCTGTGCCTCACCCCACTCCCAGCCATCGTCATCCTCCATCCGATGGTCCCTCTGAGAGTCGATGTAACGAACTTACATAAACCCAGAGCGCCTGAGGCGGTTAAACCGATGAAACCGAATCGATTGGTGTCCGGGTCCTCGCAATGTGGACATTTCCGCTGGCAAGATTGACCCCATGGACCGCCATGCCGAGGTCGCCTACGAGGCGATCGCCCCCGTCTACGACGACTTCACCGCGCATCACAACTACGAGGCCCGGATCGCGATGCTGCTCGAACTGGCAGCGGAAAACGGACTCCGCAAGGGCGCATCGCGGGCGCTCGACGTGGGCTGCGGCACCGGCAAGAGCTTCACACCGCTGCTCGACCGCGGCTGGGACGTGACCGGCTGCGACATCTCGCCCTCGATGGTGGCGCTGGCGCGGGAGAAAAGCGGCGACCGGGTGCCGCTCGAGATCGTCGATATGCGCGAGATGCCGGTGCTCGGCAGCTTCGACATCGCCTTCTGCATCGACGACGCGGTCAACTACCTGCACTCGGCGGAGGAGCTGACAGGGGCGCTACGCGGAATCGCCGCCAACCTGGCCCCCGACGGGCTGCTGATCTTCGACTCGAACACGATCTCGATCTACCGCGGCTTCTTCGCCGAACACGTCGAGGTCGAGGCAGGCGGCGTGCGGATGATCTGGGACGGCCACGGGAGCGTCGAGGCGCGACCGGGCGACATCAGCGAGGCGAGCTTCTCCTTCGAACCGCTCGAGGGCGGCGTCGGCCCGACGGTTCCGCCCGAGGTGCATCGGCAACGTCACCATCCTGAGCCCGAGGTTCGGGCATCGATCGACGCCGCGGGACTGGAGCTGGCGGCCCTCTACGGCCACCGTTTCGACGGGATCCCCCACCGGCCGATGAGTGAGGACGACCACACCAAGGCCATCTACGTCGCCCGCCTGAAGCGGACGACGTAGACGACCTGGTCGGGGCGTTGGCTAGAGCGCCTCGGAGCTGAAGGCCGGCTCGGCCTCAGCGGTTTCGACGGCCTGAGCCTCATCCGCGGCGGGCTCCGAGCGGAGCACCGCCAGGGCGATCCCGAAGGCGGCGAGCAGCAGCCCGGCGCCGACCACGAAGGCCAGCTTGTAGCCGCTGGTCAACGCCGACGCGGTGGAATCCCCACCGGCGACGAGATTGGTGGTGCGGCTGGTCGAGAGCGTCGCCAGCACGGCGAGCCCGAGGGCGCCGCCGACCTGCATGGTCGTGTTGACCAGACCGGAGGCGAGACCTGCCTCCTCCGGCTTCACGCCGGTCATCGCCAGGGTCATGATCGAGGGGAACGAGAGTCCCGCGCCGATCCCGACCAGCACCATCGCCGGCAGCACTTCGGACCAGTAGCTGCCGTTAGCGGAGATCTGCGAGAGGAACAGCAGGCCCGCCCCGACCGAGACCAGGCCCGGCAGCAGCGTCGCCCGCGCCCCGAAGCGCATGTTCAGTTTGGCCGAGAAGCCGAGCGAGAGGATGCCGATGATCGCCGTCATCGGGATGAAGGCGAGGCCGACCTCGAGCGAGTCGAAGCCGAGCACTTTCTGCAGGTACAGGGCGCCGAGGAAGAACATCGCGTAGATCCCGGCGACCATCAGTGCCTGGATCGCATTGGCGCCCGAGAGGTTCCGCGAGCGGAAGATCCGCAGCGGGACCAGCGGGTTCGCGGCACGCTGCTCGCGGACCACGAAGGCGACGAGGAGAGCCACCGCGCCGGCACCGAAGCCGAGCGTGTGGGCCGATCCCCAGCCGTAGTTGGTTGCCTCGACGATGGCGTAGACGCCCATCATCACCGCGGCGACGATGAACGTCGCACCCGGGAGGTCGGCGCCGCCGGAGAAGCCGATGCCGCGATCACGCTTCAGAACCCGCATCGCGAAGATGCCGGTGACGAGCGCGATCGGCAGGTTGACGATGAAGATCCAGTGCCAATTGATGACCTGGGTGATCGCGCCGCCGGCAAGCAGCCCGATCGAGCCGCCGGCAGAGGCGACGAACGAGTAGACGCCGATCGCCTTCGCCTGCTCCCCACGCTCGGGGAACATGGTGACGATCATGCCGAGGATGACGGCCGAGGTGAGGGCGCCGCCGATGCCCTGGATGAAGCGGGCGACGACTAGAACGGACTGGCTGTCGGCCAACCCGCAGGCGAGCGAGGCCGCGGTGAAGAGGCCGAGCCCGGTGAGGAAGACGTCACGACGGCCGAGCAGGTCGCCGAGTCGCCCGGCCAGCAAGAGCAGGCCGCCGAAGGAGATCAGGTAGGCGTTGACGACCCAGGCGAGGCTCGACTGGGAGAAGCCGAGATCGGTCTGGATCTTGGGAAGAGCAACGTTCACGATCGTCGCGTCGAGGACGATCATGAGCATGCCCGCGCAGAGGACGATTAGGGCGATCCAGCGCGAGCGGTCGGAGGAGGACGATGACTGGGCTATATTTCCGTTAGTAACTGACATGGGATCGTCACTGTAGCAAGGACTATCTCTGATGCAAGGACGATCGCGCTAGAATTACGAATTAGCCATGAATCCGACGACTTCAACCCCCCAGACGACGGGCACGATGGGACTGCTGTCCCAGCTGAACCGTGTCGTCTACCGGCGTGCGACCGAGGACTTCCTCGGGATGAAGCTGAAGCAGCTGATCGCACTCGAAATCCTCGTCAGGAACGAAGGCTGCCTGCAGCAGGAGCTGGGCGCGACGCTGATGGTCGATCCGAACAACTGCGTGCTGCTGCTGAACGAGCTCGACGACCATGGCTACGTCGAACGGCAGCGCGATCCGCAGGACCGCCGTCGTCACATCGTCGTGATCACGGCGGCCG
>JAOPZF010000078.1 GCA_025964255.1 Solirubrobacterales bacterium
GCTCAAATCGGTCGCCGTCGTCGGCCCGCTCGGCAACGACAAAGCCGACCCGCTCGGCCCTTGGTCCGGCCAGGGGAAACCAGAAGACGTGGTGACGCTGAAAGAAGGGATCGAAGCCGCGCTGCCCACGGCGACGGTGACCGCGGCCGAAGGCTGCGACCCCGGATGCACCAGTGAAGGCGGCTTCGGCGAAGCGGTCGCCGCGGCGCAGTCCGCCGAAGTGACGGTGCTGGCCCTGGGCGAGTCTGCGGCGATGAGCGGCGAGGCATCCTCGCGCGCCAACATCGACATCCCCGGCAAGCAGCAGCAGCTGCTCGAAGCGATCGCAGCGACGGGCAAACCGTTCGTCGTCGTGCTGATGAACGGTCGCCCGCTGACCCTCGAAGGCGTCGACGCGAAATCGCCCGCGATCCTCGAGGCCTGGTTCCCCGGCATCCAGGCGGGCAACGCGATCGCCGACGTGTTGTTCGGCAAGGTCGACCCGGGCGGCAAGCTCCCGGTCACCTTCCCGCGCAGCGTCGGTCAGATCCCGCTCTATTACAACCATGAGCCGACCGGCCGCCCGGCGGACCCGGAAAACAAGTACACGTCGAAGTACCTCGACGAGCCGGTGACGCCGCTCTATCCATTCGGCTACGGCCTCAGCTACACGAAGTTCGGGTTCTCGAACGTGAGCATCAGCTCCTCGTCGATGTCCTCGCACGGTGTGGTCGAAGTGAGTGCCGACGTGAAGAACGAAGGCGCGGTCGCGGGCGATGAGGTCGTCCAGCTCTACATCCACGACCCGGTCGCCTCGATCGAGCAGCCGGTCCGACGCCTGCGCGGCTTCCAGCGGGTGACGCTGGAAGCGGGCGAAACGCAGACGGTGAAGTTCCGCCTCGGCCCGAGCGACGTCGGCTTCTACGACGAAATGGGGAACCTGGTCGTCGAACCGGGCCAGATCGAAGTGTTCGTCGGCGACAGCAGCGAAGCCCCGCTCGCGGGCACCTTCGAAGTCACCGGCTGAGCTTTCGGCCGTCCGAGGTCCGTCCCGGGCGTCTGGTGGCGGCCCGGGCAGGCTGTGGCCGCCACGAGACGCCCGGGACGTGAGGGTTCCGCCGGGAAGGTGCGGGCTTCGGCACGATCTCCGCTCTTCCGTCACCGTTCCCCCGTTTTCTTGGCCTGCGAGAGGCGCCGCGCTCGATGAGTTCGCAGAAACCCGCGCTATGCGTAGGAAAGTGCGAACTCACCGCGGGGAGGGCATGAGGCTCTGTGACGTTTCATGAGCCTTCGTCACGTTCGTGGAGGAACGCGCACGCTCCCCGGCGCTCGTCCAAAGCCTCATAACTCTCTCCGCACTCGCGGCCATCTCGGTCGTCCAGTTGGCTGGACGGCCGCCGATTGGTTTGAAAGGATCGCGCCGCTTTTAAGCATCCGCTCAGAATTTGACCCACACCTGCCGATAGGGAGATCGATGAACGGCGAGTCGCTGCGCTTCCGAGTTTTTTGGCCGCTGGTGCCCGCGGTCGCGATGGTGATGATCGACTTCACGATCGTCTCGATCTCCGCCTCGACGATCCAGGCGGATCTGCACCTCTCCGAGACCGCCGTGCAGTGGCTGGTCACCGCCTACGCGCTCTCGACCGCGGCGTTCGTCGCCCTCGGCGGCCGATTGGGGGACATCCTCGGCCACAAGAAAGTCGTCGTCGCGGGCGTGCTGATCTTCGCCATCTCCTCGCTGATGTGTGGGCTGGTGCCGGCCAACAGCGGGATCACCGTGCCGTGGCTGATCCTCTTCCGCGTCCTGCAGGGAGTCGGCGGCGGGCTGATGATCCCCTCGGCGACGGTCCTCGTCCTCGACGCCTTCCCTGGCTCCGAACGCGGCAAGGGCCTCTCGGTCTTCTTCATCGTCGCCGGCCTCTTCACCGCGATCGGCCCGGTCGCCGGCTCCTACCTGACCCAGTTCTGGACCTGGCGGGCGATCTTCTGGATCAACGTGCCGGTCGCGCTGCTCTCGCTCTGGGAGTTCCGCAACGCGCGGATGAACGACGTCAAACACCCGTCGAAGCTCGACGTCCGCGGGGCGGTGCTGATCGTCGTCGGCATGGCGCTCACCGTGCTCGGCATCCAGCAATCGACCGAATGGGGCTGGGGCAGCCCGGCGACGCTCGGCTCGATTATCGTCGGCATCGCCGTCCTCGCCTACTTCTTCTTCTTCGAGCGGCGCACCGAGGACCCGTTGATCGACGTCAACGCGCTGCTCGCCAACCGCCCGTTCGCGGTCGACAACCTGCTGACGTTCCTCGTCTTCGCCCCCTGGCTCGCCGTCTTCTTCTTCGGCTCCGTCTACTTCCAGGTCGCCGTCCACCAGGAACCGACCCAGGCGGGCTACTCGATCCTCACGATGTTCTATTCCTTCTTCGTCGCAGCCCGTGTCGGCGGCGCCTGGATGGACGAGGGCGGCGCGAAGAAACCGGTGTGCATCGGCTTCATCCTCGGCGGCATCGGCATGGTCGTCTGGGGCGGCAACCTCTCCGAACTGAGCCAGAGCGCGACGCTCTGGGGGATGTTGATCACCGGCGCCGGCTTCGGCCTCGTCTTCTCGCCGCTGAACGCCGA
Organism: Solirubrobacterales bacterium; assembly: GCA_025964255.1. Classification (GTDB taxonomy): domain Bacteria; phylum Actinomycetota; class Thermoleophilia; order Solirubrobacterales; family 70-9; genus VAYN01. Next base: position 2,599 of record JAOPZF010000078.1, read on the forward strand.
CGCGCTCAACCGCCTCCCCGACAACCTGCGCGGCCAGGGCTCCGGCGTCACCCAGACCTTCCGCAACTTCGGCTCGGCGATCGGGATGGCGATCATGGGCTCGATCGTCGCCGGGGCCACCGACCTCAGCGGCGCCGCGGGCCCCGGCAACTTCGCCGCGGCGATGGAGAAGGCCTGGTACGTCGGCGCCGGCTTCCTCTTCGTCGGCTACATCGTCGCCCACCTGTTCATGCCTGACGGCAAGCAGGAGGGGATCGAATAGTTACCGGGTGATCGCGGCGGCGAGTCTCGCCGCCGCGCCGGGGGCCTGGTCGAGGTAGAGGCACGGGTCGAGCGCCTCGAGCTCCATCACCACCGGCTCGCCGTGGTGCCCGGGGACGATGTCGACGCGGGCGTAGAGCGGGATGTCGAAGCGCTCGGTGATGCGCTCGTGGATGTCGGCGGCCAGCGCCAGCTCGGCGTCGGTCGCCTCGCCGGCGAGGACGAGGTCGTCGTCGCGCATCACCGCCGCCGGGCCGTCCGGGTCCTCGCCGAGCGGGGCGACGCCGGCGGCGCGCAGGATCGGCTGCTTGCGGAGGACGTGGGAGACCTCGCCGCCGAGGTAGACGATCGCCGTCTCGCCGCGCTCGTCGACGCCGGGCAGGTAGGGCTGGACGAGGGCGACGCGACCGCTCGACCGGATCTGCTCGATCAGGGCCATCGCCTCGTCGTGGTGCTCGGCCGGGAAGCGGCCGGTGTCGCGGGCGCCGGCGGAGACGTTCGGCTTGACCACGACCTCGCCTTCGAAGGCGGGCGGCGGGCCGTCGGGCCCGACGAAGGCGGTCGGAACGATCGGCACCCCGAGCTCCCCGAGGTAGCGCTTGTCGGCGTTGAAGGCGACCAGCTCGGGAGTGTTGCGCAGGCGCTCGGGTCCGACCCGCTCGCACCAGGCGAGGAAGTCGTCGATCCGCCGGGTGTAATCCCAGACCGAGCGCAGGACGACCCGGTCGTAGGCCTCCCAGTCGACGGCGGCGTCGTCCCAGAGTCGCCACTCGGCACCCGCCAGCGCCGCCGCCTCGCGGTCGTCGGGGAAGCCGCCGGGCCAGGCCGGGCAGGTGGCGAAGGCGATCTTCATCGGCGGGGAGCTTATGTGTCCACCGCGGGCCTAGAACCCGCGGGAGACGAAGGTCTCGGCGACGCCGATCGAGAGCGCCGCGGCGAGGCCGAGGTAGACGACGGCGACGAGCGCCCGGGTCCGTCCCGGGATCGCGTAGTAGGCCTGGTTCTGGGGCAGCTTGCGGCTCTTCCAGCGGCGGTAGCTCTCGTAGCCGCCGAAGAGGACGATCAGGATCAGGATCGGGCTCGGGTAGATGATCGCCACCACGACCAAGCCGGCGAGGCCGACGATCCAGACCGCGGGGCTGAGCGCCGCCATCGCCCGGCCGCCGTCGAGCGGCACCACCGGCATCAGGTTGAAGAGGTTCAGGAAGAAGCCGAGGTAGGCGAGCGCGCGCCAGAATTCGCTCCCGCCGGCGAGCCAGATGCCGAGCGGGACGAGGGTCGCGATCGAGCCGAGGATCGGCCCGGCGAGGCCGACCCGCGCCTCGGCCGCGGCGTCCTTGCCGAGCGACTTGGAGGCGATCATCGCGCCGAGGAAGGGGATGAAGATCGGGGCGCTCGCCTTGATCCCCTCGCGGCGTAGCTGGATCACGTGGCCGAGCTCGTGGAGGAGCAGCAGGAGGACGAAGCCGATCGCGAAGGTGAAGCCGAAGAGCCAGCCGTAGGCGACGATCGAGACCGCCATCGAGCCGAAGGTGGCGAGCAGCTTGAAGTTGCCGACCAGCAGGAGGAGCGCTTTGGCCTTGACCGCGAGGGCGGCGACCGGGGCCAGCAGGCCACCGGCTTTCTTGCGCAGCGGCGTGCGACCGGAGCCGGGATGGATCGGCCCGTCGGGGATCTCGGGCGGCTTCGACAGGTCGGGCGGAGGGCCCAATCCCATCGGCGGCAGCTCTCGGTAGCTATCGGCCATGCGGAGATTGTCCTCCCCAG
>JAOPZF010000136.1 GCA_025964255.1 Solirubrobacterales bacterium
GCGGGCTGACGCAGCCCCAGCGGATGTGGGCGCTGAGGCCGGAGGTGCCGTGGCCCGGGAGGTCGTCGTGGCCATCTACGTAGCGCTCGATCCGGTCGCGGAGGAAGGCGTGCATGCGCTTGCGGGCCTGCGTCTCGCCGCCCGGCTCGCGGTCCGGGGACGGCGTGCCCTCGGTCAGCTCCGCGAGCGCCGGCAGCTCGCCCGCCGCGAGGCCCGAGGGCACGCTCAGCTTGCCCGGCACGCCGAGACCCTCGCGCCAGGGCGCCTCGCTCCAGGCACGGTGGAAGGGGCTGAAGACCTTGAAGTGGTCGCCGCCGGTGGGGATGACCGCGCCCGGTTCGAGGATCGTCACGCCCGGGTGCGCGGTGAGCTCGATCCCGGCCGCCTCGCACGCCTCTCGCAGCGCGTCCTCGCGCCGCCGCGCGTAGGAGCTCCAGTCGGCGGCGATGTGGAGCTCCTCGGCGCCGCACTCCTCGGCCACCCGCATCGCCTCCTCGACCACCTGCCCTCGCCGCAGGAAGAGCCGCCCGTCCATTGCCTTCAGCCGCCCGTCGAGGTCGATCAGCGCCTCCCTCATGTAGGCGACTCGGTTCGGCGCCGCGAACCGCGACCCGAGGATCGCGTCGTCGAGGACGAACAGCGGCACCGTCCGCTCCGCCCGCGACGCCGCCCAGAGCGCCGGGTTGTCGGTCACCCGCAGATCGCGGGTGAAGAGCACTACCGCCGTCTTCGTCGCCATCGGTAGATCTATACCCGAATCTCGACACGCCGTTCAGGCGGTGTCAGCCGGCGATTTCCGGGCATATGGTGGGTCCATGCCATCTGGGGAGAAGGCCGACAAAGACGACGAGCCGAAGGTGAGCGGCGCGGGTCGCGAGGAGACCGAGGAGGAACGCCTCGATCGGAACCTCGGCGAGCTGCTGCAGGAGCTGCGGGTCGCGCTGCCGGGCGTGCAGGTCCTGTTCGCCTTCCTGCTCGCGGTCCCGTTCCAGAAAAATTTCAGCGAAGCCAGCGAATTCGACAAAAAGATCTACTTCGTCACGCTGCTGCTGACGGCGCTCTCGGCGGCGCTCCTGATCGCGCCGTCGGCCTACCACCGGTTGACCTTCCGCTACCAGCAGAAGCATCGGCTCGTCTTCGTCTCCAACCGGCTGGCGATCGCCGGCCTGGCGACGCTGGCGCTGGCGATGACCTGCGCGGTCATGCTCGTCACCAACTTCCTCTTCGGCACCGTCGCCACCACGGTCGTCACCAGCGTGCTGGTGCTGGGGATGTTCGTCGTGCTCTGGGCGGTGCTGCCGCTGAGGCGGCGGCTCAGCTACCGGAGCGAGGGCTTGCCGCTCTTAGATCCGCCCCAAGACGATTGATTGCCTCGCCCAGCGGGCCGAGCAGCGGCAGGTCGGGCTCGGTGGCGGCGAGCATCTCGGCGTCGGCTTCCCAGACTTCGAGCTTCAGTGTCAGCGGCACCTTGTATTCGCCGGCGACCCGCATGCCTTCGCTTTCGATCGCCGCGTGCAGGGTGGTCATGTTCGCCAGCTTGTCGGCGGCGTAGATCGCCAGGGCGTCGCCGTCGACGTCGGCGACCCGCCTGCGGTGCTCGTCCTTGCGGTCGCGGTAGGACTCGATCGATTCGTCATCCGACAGGGCGGCGACCAGGTCGGCGATCTCGTCGCCGAACTCGGCACGCAGTTCCTCGACCGTGGTGTCGGAGTCCTCGACGACATCGTGGAGGAGCGCCGCGGCCAGGATCGCGTCGCTGTAGCCGGCGATGGCGAGTGTGGCGGCGACCATGCGCGGGTGCTCGATGTAGGGGAGGCCGCCACTGCCGTTGCGGATCTGGCCGGCGTGCGCTTCGGTCGCTTTGGCGAGGGCGCGGGCGATCAGCTCCGAGCGCGCCGCGGCCGCGTCGATGGGCGCGGTGTCGATCGGGCTCATGCGCCCGCCACGCTAGCTGTCGGCACCGGCCGGTCGGAGCCGATGGCGACGCTCGCACCCTCGCGCGCCAGGTCGACGGTGCCGGGGGCGCCACCGCGCTCCTCCCAGGCGGTCGCGGCGCGCTCGGCGTGACCGTCGAGCCAGGCGTCGGAGTGGAGCGGATCGTGGTGGAAGAGGAGGGTGCGCGCGACCTCGGCGCGGGCGGCGAAGGTGAGCGAGTGCGACAGCGCCGAGTGGCCCCAGCCGAGGTGCGCGTCGTACTCCTCGTCGGCGTACTGGCCGTCGTGGATCAGGAGGTCGGCACCCTGGGCGAGGGCAAAGCCGGAGATCCACTCGGGCTCGAGACGCTCGAGGTCGGCGCCGAGCGCCGGCTCGTGGTCGGGGATGTAGACGAGCGAGGAGCCGGCGTCGTCGATCCGGTAGCCGAGCGTCGGCCCGCGGTGGGCGACCGCGGTGGCGGTGATCCGCGCGCCGCCGATCTCCCACTCCTGTGGGGAGGCGCGGAAGGAGACGTCGCAGGGCAGCTCGCGGACCTCGACCGGCGAGAGCGGCGCCGAGATGTAGCGGGCGATGCGATCGCGGAGGCTGGCCTCGCG
>JAOPZF010000151.1 GCA_025964255.1 Solirubrobacterales bacterium
CGAGACGACCCCGGTGCCGCTGCTCCAGATGTACACGCACGGGATCACCCTGCACGCCTCGCGCGCCGACTCGCGCCGCCTGCTCCCCGAGGTGATCGAGCTGGTCGCGGCGGGCCGCCTCGACCCGACCGCCGTCCCGACCACGCTCGCCGCCTGGGACGACGCCGCCGAGGCCTGGCTCGAGCCGGCGACCAAGCTCGTCGTCACCCGTTAGGCGGGCTGCACGATCGAGTGGCCCTTCCATAACTTTGCCCTTCACGCACTTGAGCACGATCGTCGAGGAGGACAGAGAATGAGCGAGACCGCCGGGAGCCTCGAGCACGAGCTCGAGGGGATGCTGGAGATCGAGAAATTCCCGCCGCCCGCGGACTTCCGCGAGCACGCCGAGTGGGCCGATCCGGCGATCTACGAGGAGGCCGCGGCCGACCCGGTCGCCTGGTGGACCGCCCGCTCGAAGGAGCTGCTCGACTGGGACGTCGAGCCGACCGAAGGACTGAACGACTCCGACCCTCCCTTCTACAGGTGGTTCGAGGACGGGCGGATCAACGCGTCCGCCCAGTGCCTCGACCGCCACGTCGCGGCTGGGATCGGCGACCGGGTCGCCTACCACTGGCGCGGCGAGGAGGGTGAGCGCCGCGACGTCACCTACGCCGAGCTGCTCGATCAGACCCAGCGCTTCGCCAACGCCCTGAAGGGCCTCGGCGTGGAGAAGGGCGACGTGGTCGGGATCTACCTGCCGATGATCCCCGAGGTCGCGGTGGCGATGCTGGCCTGCGCCCGCATCGGCGCGATCCACAACGTCGTCTTCGGCGGCTTCTCGGCCGAGTCGGTGAGGGAGCGCATGTCGTTCTCCGAGACGAAGGCGCTGATCACCGTCGACGGCGCCCGCCGCAAGGGCAAGACCGCTCAGATCAAGGCCCAGGTCGACGAGGAGATGGGCGACCTGGCGAGCCTCGAGAAGATCGTCGTCATCCGCGCGACGGGGGTCGAGTGCCCGATGACCGAGGGCCGCGACGTCTTCTTCGACGAGGTCTGCGCGGCGGCCGAGCCGGAGTGCCCGGCGGAGCCGATGGAGGCCGAGCACCCGCTCTTCATCCTCTACACCTCCGGCTCGACCGCGAGCCCGAAGGGCATCCTCCACACGACCGGCGGCTACCTCACCGGCGCCACCACCACGCACAGGTACGTCTTCGATCTGAAGCCGGAGACCGACGTCTACTGGTGCGCCGCCGACGTCGGCTGGATCACCGGCCACTCCTACATCGTCTACGGCCCGCTCGCCAACGGCACCACCAGCGTCATGTGGGAGGGCGCGCCGGACTATCCGCACCAGGGCATCTGGTGGGAGCTGGTCCAGGACTACAAGGCGACGATCCTCTACGCCGCCCCGACGGCGATCCGCACCTTCATCAAATGGGGCGCCGACATCCCCGGCAGGTTCGACCTCTCGTCCCTGCGCCTCCTGGGCAGCGTCGGCGAGCCGATCAATCCCAAGGCGTGGCTCTGGTACCACAAGGTCATCGGCGGAGAACGGTGCCCGATCGTCGACACCTGGTGGCAGACCGAGACCGGCGCGATCATGATCACGCCGCTTCCCGGGATCACCGAGACGAAGCCCGGGTCGGCGACGACGGCGTTCCCCGGGGTCAGTGCCTCGGTCGTCGGCGAGTCCGAGGGCGAGCCTGTCGGCGAAGGCCAGGGCCTCCTCGTCCTGGAGAAGCCGTGGCCCTCGATGCTCCGCACGCTCTACAAGGAGGACGAGCGCTTCGTCGAGACCTACTTCTCCCGCTTCGGGGTGGACCGCTACCTGGTCGGCGACGCCGCCCGCCTCGACTCCGACGGCTACCTCTGGGTGATCGGCCGCATCGACGACGTCGTCAACGTGTCGGGGCACCGGCTCTCGACGGCCGAGGTCGAGAGCGCGATCGTCGCCCACGAAAACGTCGCCGAGGCGGCGGTGATCGGCCAGTCCGATCCCGACACCGGCCAGGCGATCTGCGCCTTCGTCACCCTGAACGACGGCGTCGCCCACACCGACGAGGTGATCGAGGCGATCCGCGGCGAGGTCGCCGCCCGGATCGGCAAATTCGCCCGGCCGAAGCGGATCGTCTGGGCCGACGACCTGCCGAAGACGCGCTCCGGCAAGATCATGCGCCGGCTGCTGCGCGACATCGCCGAGGGTCGGGCGCTGGGCGACGTGACGACGCTGCGGGACCCGGGCGTGATGGCGGCGCTAGAGGGCCAGATCGCGGCGGAGGGTGACGATGAGTGAGTCGACCCTCGGCCCCGAGGCCGACCACACCGAGTTCGCCCGCCCGCGCTAGCTGCCCGAGACGGCCTGGCCCTCGGCTTCGAGGACGCAGATCAGCTCGACCAGGCCGGCGAAGGTGCGCGGGTCGTGGCCGGTCTGCTCGGTGATGCGGTCGAGGCGGTAACGAAGGGTGTTGGGGTGGAGGCCGAGGTCCGAGGCCGCCGCGGTGACGTTGAGGCTGGCGGCGGCGAAGGCGCGCACGGTCGCGGCGACGTGGGTGCGGGTCGGGTCGGAGAGGGCGGCGTATTCCGCGCCGTGTGACTCGATCACCTGGCGGCTGGTCGGGTCGGCGCCCGCGACGGCGACCTGCAGCGAGCCGAGCTCGGCGAGGGAGAGCAGCGGCCGCTGCACCGAGGTGTAGGAGAGGGCGAGCAGGGCCTCGCGATAGCCGCCGGCGACGCTCCCGGCCCCGATCGCAGGCCGGCCAAGCCCGACCCTGACGTCGAGTCGGCGGCCGGGGACGGTGGCGGCGCGCATCATCTCCAGGGACTCGCGCAGCGCGCCTTCGCGGTCGGCGGCGATCACGACCAGCTCGCCCTGGCGCACCGCGAGCAGCCGGCGCCCGCGGCGGCCCGCCGCCGTCTCTTCGAGCGCGGCGCGGAGGGCCTCGAGCTCGTCGTCCAGCGAAAGGCCAGCGCCCTCGGCGCGCACCACCGCGACGGTCAGCTCGGCGCCGAGGTGGAGCCCTGCCGCCGCGGCGGGGCGACGCCCGACCTCCCCGGCGCGCCCGGCGATCAGCCGCTCGACCAGGTCGCGCGTCGCCCTCCCCGAGCGTCGCCGTATCCGCAGCTCCTCGCGCAGATACCCCTCGGCGGCCTGGGCGGTGATCGTGTCCATCGCCTCGTGCAGCCGCGAGCCGAGCGCGAAGGCAGCCTCGCGGGAGAGGTCGGCGGCCTGCGACTGCCGCGAGCAGGCCCGCCAGTACTCCCCCTGGGCGACCCGGTAGGCGTGGAGGAAGGGCTCGAGCGCGATCCCTTGGTCGACGCGGCGGGCGACCCGCCGGCGGATCAACGCGAGGTCGTCCCGGTCGCCGCGGATCTCACCGGCGAGCATCTCGCCGAGAAGGCGCGCGGTCTCGATCGCCAGCGACTCGAGGTCGGCGACCACGCCGGCGCCCGCGGTCTCGTACTCGGGAATCTCGGTGACGATCCGTTTCGCCATCGCCCGGCCGATAGAGCGGTGACGGCGCAGCAGCAGCCGGCCGATCTCCTCGATGCGCTGGTCGTCTGAGGTGGGGGTGACGATTGGCGGATTGTACGAGCGGTCGGCCCAGAATTCATCGGATTCCACGATGTGGGCCGATCCACCTCCTGGGATTTTCCAGATGTAGGAATTACCCGAACGAGGAGGACCCGATGGACGAGAAGACCCTGCAAGGCCAGACCGCGCTGGTCACCGGCGCGACCAGCGGCATCGGACGCGCGGCCGCCAACGCGCTCGCCGCCGAGGGCGCGACGGTGATCGTCCACGGCCGCGATGCCGCCCGTGGCGCCGAAGTCGTCGAGGAGCTGGAGGCGGCCGGCGCCGATGCCCGCTTCCTCGCCGCCGAGCTCGGCGACGCCGGCCAGGTGCGGGAGCTGGCAGCGGCCGCGGGCGAGGTCGACATCCTCGTCAACAACGGCGGTATCTCCGCCTTCGGCCCGACCGCCGAGCTGGATATCGACCGCTACGAGGCGATGTTCGCGGCCAACGACCGGGCGGCGTTCCTCCTCGTCGCCGTGCTGGCGCCGGGAATGGCCGAGCGTGGGCGGGGCAGCATCATCAGCGTCAGCAGCATGGCGGGGCGGGTCGGCCTCGCCGGCGGCGCGGCCTACGGCGGCACCAAGGGCGCGCTGGAAGCGATGACCCGTGCCTGGGCGGCGGAGTTCGGCCCGCGCGGCGTCCGCGTCAACGCGGTCGCCCCAGGGCCCGTCTTCACCGGCACGGCGACCCCGCGTGAGTTCCTCGAACAGCTCGGCGCGACGACCGCGCTTGGTCGTGTCGCCGAGCCGGCCGAGATCGCCGAGGCGATCCGCTTCTTCGCCTCGCCCCGGGCGAGCTACGTCACCGGCGCGGTGCTCGCGGTCGACGGCGGCCGTACCGCGATCTGATCCCGGCGGGCCGAGCGGAGCAATTCCATAGGGTTCGGCCGATGCGACTCTTCCACGTCCCCGGATCCCGCTCGACCCGCGTCCTCTGGACGCTCGAGGAGATCGGCCGGCCCTACGACCTGACCACGCTGACCAGGGACGAGCGGAAGGGGGAGGAGCATCGTCGGCGCCATCCGCTCGGCAAGGTCCCGGCCTTCGAATTCGACGATGGCCAGGTGCTGTTCGAGTCGGCGGCGATCTGCCTCCAGCTGGCCGACCAGAATCCGGAGGCCGAGCTCGTTCCGCCGCTCGGCTCGGCGGAGCGCGCCCGCGTCTACCAGTGGACGGTGTTCGCGATCGCCGAGCTGGAGAAGGTGGCGTTCCCGTGGAACCGGGCGCGTCGCAGCAACGAGGACGAGACCGAGGCGGCGGAGAAATTCGCGCCGGTCGGCGAGGCGGTCCGCGCCGCCCTCACCGGTCCCTGGATCGCCGGCGACGACTTCACGGTCGCCGACATCCTGATCGTCAGCATCCTCCGCAACACCGTCGAGCTCGGCCTGCTCGAGCCCGGCGATCCGGTCAGCGCCTACGTCGAGCGAGGCCTCGCCCGCCCTGCGCAACTGCGAGCCGACGCCGCCAGCACCAAGTCCGCCTAGCGCCCGAGTTCGCAGCTTCGGCCGCATAGCGACCGTTTCTGCGAACTCAGCGGGCGGGTAGCTCGGCCGGCTGGGTGCCGGCGCGGGCGATCAGTGGCCCGGCCAGGGCCACCGTGAACGCGGGGAGAGCGGCGGCGAGCATGATCAGGCCGGCGACGCGTTGGTCGTGGAGGGCGGCGGTGGTGCCGAGGGCCGCTTCGTAGGGCGGGTAGAGCGGGGCGCTCGCAGCGAGCAGCCAGGTGGCGATGAATGCCATCGGCGCCATGCAGGCGGCGACGCACCAGCAGCGGCCGCCGGGGCCGAGGCGATGGGGGAGGGGGTCGGCGCCGATCAGCGGTGCCCAGACGAGGACCGCGGTGAGGAGGTAGAGCGCGTGCTCGCAGACGTGGGCCAGCTCATCTTCCAGTGCCAGGTCGAAGACCGCCGGGATCATCGTCGCGACGATGACGATCGCGAAGGCCAGGGTCGAGAAGACGGGGCCGGTGGCGGCGCTCACGAGTTCGGAGTGGAGGGCGCGGGCGATCCGTCGCCTGCCGTCGCTCCTCGTCGCGAAGAGCGCCAGCCGCACCGGTGCCCCGGCGCAGAGCAGCGGCGCCGCCACCAGCCAGATCAGCATGTGCTCGACCATGTGGGCGCTGAGGTGCTCGTCGGCGCCCGCGCCGATACCCGAGTCGGTCGCCACCAGCAGCACGAGCAGGCCGCCGATGAAGCAGGCGGTGCGCCCGGCAGGCCAGCGGCGGTGGCGCCGATCGCGCCGCCGCCCGACCTCCGCCGCCCCCAGGTAGACGACGCCGGCCGCCACGGTGAGCAGGGAGAAGACGAGGCCGAGGGTCCCGTCGAGCTCCCATTCGCCGAGGAAGCGGCCGCTCATCTCAGCGCGGGCTCCCGACCAGCGCCCGTTCGAGGTTGTCGAAGCAGGCGTTCCAGCCTTGTTCGTGGTCGCGCGCGATCTCGAGGTCGCGCAGGTTCGAGTGGGTGAAGCTGACGGCGGTGCCGCCGTCGACCGGCTCGAACTCGATCTCGATCAGCGTCTCGCGGTCCTCGCCGTCCCAGACCCAGGTGAAGGCGAGCCGTCGCGGCCGCTCGACCTCGGTGTAGCGGCCGCCGCCCCCGTGGCGCTCTCCTTTGTGCGGGTCGAACATCACGACCCGCACCGCGCCGCCTACCTGGAGGTCGACGAACGCCTCGGGCGTCTCCCAGTCGTCGCCGGCATGAAACCAGCGGCGCAGCACCGTCTCGCTGGTCCAGGCGTCGAAGACGGCCTCGGCGGGGGCGTCGTAGGTGCGGTCGAGGCGCAGGACCTCGGCGGTCGGCATCAGGTGCTCCGGGCGCCGCGCTGGACCGCGGTGTCGTCCTCGAGGGCACGCGTGAACGGCGTCGCGTTCTCGTACTCGTCGTGCAGGTTCCACCAGACGTAGGCCTGGGTCTGCGGATAACCCTCCGGCGAGTCCTCCCAGATCTCCCCCCGCCCGAACGGGGCGATGTCGAGGTAGCTCCAGGTGGTGCCCATGTTTTCGTCGCCGCGCGCGTTGACGAAGTAGGTGCGGGTGATCTCGTCGCCGTCGCGCAGGAACACGTTGTGACCGTGCCACTCGTCGACCCCGAAATCAAGGTCGAAATCGTCGGTGATCGTGTACCAGGGGACTTCCCAGCCCATCCGCTCGCGGTAGCGAGCGATGTCCTCCTGTGGGGCGCGCGAGGCGAACGCCAGGGTGACGTCGCGGCTGTTCAGGTGGGCGAGGTGGGCGACCTGGTCGGCGCCGAACGAGCAGCCGCGGCAGCCCGCCTCGGGCCAGCCCCAGACGCCGGGCTCGAAAAAGAAGCGGTAGACGATCAGCTGGCTGCGGCCTTCGAACAGGTCGGCCAGGCCGACCTCGCCGCCCGGGCCATCGAAGCGGTAATCCTTGGTCACCGCCTGGCGCGGCAGCCGCCGGCGCTCGGCGGCGAGCGCGTCGCGGGCCCGGGTCAGCTCCTTCTCCTTCACCAGCAGCTCGGCGTGAGCGGCATCCCACTCCGCCGGCGAGACGATCGGTGGCAGGTTCATTTCTTCTCCTCCTTCAGGTGATCTTCGACCACGTCGAACATGCGGGTCCAGATTGCGCGCTGGCGGACCATCCACTCGGTCGCCTCGTCGAGTGCCGCGGTCTCGAGCGAGAGCACGTGCGTGCGCCCCTCGATCACGCGGCTGATGACGCCGGTCTCTTCGAGGACCTTCAGGTGCTTGGAGATCGCGGGCTTGGAGACCCCGAGGTCGCCGGTGATTTCACCGACCGCCGCGGGCCCCGTCGCCAGTCGTTCGACGATCTCACGACGGATCGGATGTGCCAACGCCTTGAACGAACTGTTAACCATTTGGTGAACGGTACCAGATGGTGACAGGCTCCCTGCTGATCACGACGACAGGGAGGGCTTCGATGGCACAGGGGGAGGCGGTCCGCGCCGCATACGACGCGGTCGCGGGCATCTACGACGAGTTCACCGGCAACAACAACTACGAGCTCTGGTTCGGTGAGCTGCTGCCGAAACTGGAGGAGCTCGGCCTGCGCCAGGGAGCTCTGCTCGACGTCGCCTGCGGGACGGGCAAGGGGATCGGGCCGATGCTCGACCGCGGCTGGACGGTGACCGCCTGCGACATCTCGCCGGGGATGATCGAGCAGGCGCAGGAGAAGTTCCCCGAGGGGGTCAAGTTCGACGTCTACGACATGGTCGAGCTGCCGCACCTCGGCGACTTCGACCTCGTCTGGGCGCTGAACGACCCGGTCAACTACCTGGTCGACGACGGCGACCTCGAGCGCGCCTTCGCGTCGATGGGGGCGAACCTGGCCCCGGAGGGACTCCTCGTCTTCGACTGCAACACGATGAAGATCTTCCGGGAGGCCTTCGGCGCGGACGTCGAGGACAAACGCGGCGACCTCGGGACATGGCGCGGCCTCGGCGGATTCGACGACATCTACGGGGCCGAGATCTCGAGCGAGGGAATCGAGACCAGCGTCCACCGCGAGCGCCACTGGCCGGTCGACGTCGTCCGGGCCGCGCTCATCGCCGCCGGCCTCGAGCCGCTCGCCGCGATCGGCCAGCGCGAGGAGGGCGCCGGCCTCGTCCTCAGCCCTGACTGCGACGAGGACCGCGACCACAAGATCATCCACGTGGCAAAGCGCGCCGCCGCGTAGTCCCCGGACGGCAGCCGGCAGTCGCCACACGAACCAAGGCGCAAGCACTGGACCGGGGCGCGACTTCGCTGGTGTAGGGCGATTCCTACGTTGGCGCCCCGGTCCGCGGTTAGGCTCGGAAAGCTCGTCCAACTGAGGAAGGACATCGCCGTGAATGCGAATCGAGCGCTCTGGGAGAAGGGCGACTTCACGCGGATCGCGGAGATGGTGCGAGGGAGCGGCGAGGCTCTGGTCGCCGGGCTCGGCCTCGACAACGTCCGCTTCCAGCCAGGGCTGCGGGCCGAGCTCGAGGAGCTTTTCGAGGCCCAGAACGAGGCGGCGCAGGGCACCTCGATCACCGCGACCTTCCTGTTGGTGAACGTTTCTCGTCCCTGATCCGAGGAGGTATTGACATGAAGTATTTCGTTTCGGCAAAGCCCGGCCCCATGCCGCCGAGCCCCGAGCAGTTCGACGCCGCGATGGAGTGGTTACGCACGCGGCTCGACGATGGCACCTTCGACTGCCTGTACGGGTTCCTCGAGGGCGGCGGCTTCAGCGTCACCAACGCGTCGTCCCACAGCGAGGCGCTCGCGATGATGACCGAGTACCCGCTCTACGGACTGGTCGAGTGGGAAGTCCGCCCGGTGCTCGAGTTCGGGGAGGGCATGGAAACGATCCGGGCCAAGTTGGCCGAGGCCCAGGCCGCGATGAGCGGCTGAGCCGGCCGACCCACACCCGGTGCCCTTCGCTGTTTCCCCCTCATACGAGGTAGAAACAGCGAAGGGCAGGTGCGCTCAGCTCGCGACGGTGCGCGAGAGGAGGCCGAAGAGCTCGTCGTAGTGGCGCTCGGCGGAGGCCTCGTCGTACGCCGGCGTGTCGGTCATCGTGTAGCCGTGCTCGGCGTCGGCGAAGACCTCGGCGCGGAAGGTCGCGCCGGCCCGGTTGAGGGCGCCTTCGACCGTGGCGATCTGCTCCGGCGTGGCGCTTTTGTCGTTGTCGGCGAAGCCGAGGAAGATCTCGGCGTCGATCTCGCCCGCGCTCAGGTGCGCGCTGTCCTCGTCGTCGGTCACCAGGCCACCGGTGTGGAAGCAGCCGAGGCCGTCGACCCGGTCCGGGTAGGCGGCGGCGATCCGCCAGCCGAGCCTGCCGCCCATGCAGTAGCCGGTCACCGCGACGGCGCCGCCGTCGGCCTCGTCGGCGAGGCGGGCGAGGTAGGCGGAGCCGTCGGCAACGATCTTCTCGGTCGTCAGCTCTTTCATCAGCGGCATCACGCGGCCGATGACCTCGCCGCGCCGCTCGGGATCACCGAGGCCGTCGAGCGAGATCACCGGCGCGCGGCCGTGGCGGTAGAAGACGTTGGGCGCCAGCACGACGTAGCCGCCGGCGGCGATCCGGTCGGCCATCTGCTCGATCTGCGGCCGCAGGCCGAAGGCGTCGACCAGCAGCAGGACGCCGGGGTGGGGGCGGCCGTCGTCGGGCCGGGTCAGGTAGGCGTCGGCGCTGCCTTCCGGGGTTTTGACATCGATCGTCTTCCCCATCTCAGGTCACCGGCCCGATCGCCGCTTCGATCGCGGCGACCACCTCGTCGGACTCCGGCTCGACTTTCGGCCGGAACCGCGACACGTCCCCGTCGCGGGTGACGAGGAACTTCTCGAAGTTCCACTGGATCTCGCCGGCCTCGCCCTCGGCGTCGTTCGCCTCGGTCAGCCAGGCGTAGAGCGGGTGGCGCCCCTCGCCGTTGACCTCGAGCTTCTCGGTCAGCGGGAAGGTCGTGCCGTAGGTGGTCGAGCAGAACTCGAGGATCTCCTCGGCGCTGCCCGGCTCCTGTTCGGCGAACTGGTTGCAGGGGACGCCGAGCACGGTGAAGCCGCGGTCCGCGAACCGCTTCTGCAGCCGCTCGAGCCCCTCGTATTGGGGCGTCAGGCCGCAGCGCGAGGCGACGTTCACGACGAGGACCGCGTCCTCCTCGAGTGCCGCCGTATCGAGCGCGCCGCCGTCGAGCGCGGTGATGCCATTGAAGATCGAACTGTCCACTTCGTCCCTTTCCAAGGTCGATCAGATGTTTTGCCGGGTGAAGGTGCCCGACACTACTGAGACGGGGTGTCCGGCCTTGGGGCGGCGTCGTCTTCGAGCGCGAGCCGCAGCCGGGCGGCGATGTCAGCGGCCTCCGCCGACGTGATCTGCGGGCGGCGGCGATCGAAGTACCCGGCCAGCATGCGCTCGGGGATTACGGTGACGCCGCGGCGATGAGCGGGGACCGAGCCGACGAGGTATGCCTCGCTGAAGACGAGGAGCGCCTCGACGTTGAGCCCGCTGATCCCCTCGAGCAGCTTCTTCTCCGCGTAGGCCTGCCTCAGCATCTTCTCCTCGATGCGCTCGACCGGGATACGGCCGCGGTGGCTCTTGGTCTCGACGGTGTAGACGCCGCCGGGGCCGACGACGATGTGATCGATGTTGCCGCGGCCGAGGTAGATGTCGTGGAGGACGTGCCAGTCGGGGCCGAGCCCTTCGAGCGTCGCGCCGACCTTGCGCTCCCCCGCCGCCCCGCGCGCCCAGCGTTCGGCCGCCTCATGATCGGACGCGGGACGGAAGACTTGAGTTGAATCGACCCCTACTTCTTCTTGATCAGGAGGTCGGCGACGCCGATCAGGGTCGTCGTCGAGATCACCGGGAACTGGCCGGCCTTGGTCGCTTCGAAGGAGATCACCGAGCTCTTTTCGATCGACCGGGTGACGCCGAGGCCCTTGATTTCGAAGGTGAACGGTTCGTTCGTGTCGATCTCGAAGCGGACCCTTTCGCCCTTGGTGAAGTCGAGCTTCTTAGGGCCGGCGCCGATCGGCGGGGCGCCGCTGATCACCTTGACCACCGGGACCGGCTTCTGCGGCGGCTTCGGCTTCTTCTTCGGCTTCTGGGCTTCTTTGGCGGGTTCCTCAGGGGACCCCGGATGTTCCGGGAGGGTCCCTTCGCTGGGGAGAGTCTGTTCCGTCCCGCTGCTGTTCACCTTCGGCGCGTCGATCGTCCCTTCCGAGTGGACGAAGACGAAGTAGACGAGGACGCCCAGCCCGAGCAGGATCCCGACGGCGATACCAAGGATGCGATCGGTCCACCGCCGCCGAGGGGAGCGGTCGTCGGGACCGCCTGCGAAGAGCCGTGCCAAGATCCTCCAGCCTAGGTCAAGGCCCGGTGGGCGGGCCGATCGCGGGCGAGCGGACCGGCGCGGCGAGCCCGAGGTAGGCGACGATCTGGTACCCGCCGGGGTTGGTCTGGATCGGCGCGTTCTTCCAGTTGTTGGCGAGCCAGACGCTGCCCGAGGGTCGACGATGACGCCGGTGTTGCGAAGGTCGCGCTGCCACTGCCGCTGATCGCGAATGCGACGCCGGGGAGCGCGGCGAGGGCGGCCAGCGCCCCGCCGACGAGGGCCAAAAGCAGGGGCGAGCGGCGGCGTGCGGGCAAGTTCTTCTCCGTCTCGGGGGTTTGGGACGCGGGTGGGGCGGGGCGCAACCTAGCGCCGAATAGAGTTCGCCGCGAGGAAAGCCAGCCCTTGTACGAGTACGACCCCACCAGCTTCCGCGGCGTCTTCGAGCGCGATTTCGGCTACCTCGCCGGGGTCGCCCGCAACGCGAGCCGCTTCGCCGACCAGCCCGCGCTGAGCGAGGCCGAGGGGGCGCGGACCTGGACCTACGCGGAGCTCTGGCGCGGCGTCGAGCGGCTGGCGGGCGAGTTCGAGGCGCGCGGCGTGCGGCCCGGGGAGACGGTCGTCTTCCAGCTCTTCAATGGCCCCGAGTTCGCGCTTTGCTGGCTGGCGGCGTTGCGCCTCGGCGCGGTCGCGACGCCGATCAACTTCCGCCTCTCGGCCGGCGAAACCGCCCACGTTCTCGACGACTCGCGCCCGGCGGCGTTCATCTTCGACACCGAGCTGGGACCGCAGGCGCGCGAGGCGCTCGAGCTGGCGTCCCACGAGCCGGGGTGGACCGCGGTCGTCGGCGCGCCCGGCGATGCAATCGCCGCCGAGACGACGTTCGACGCGCTCCTCGCGACCGACGCCGCGCCGCCGCCGCTCCCCGACCGCGACGTCTACGGCGAGACGACCCGCCTCTACACCTCGGGCACGACCGGGCTGCCGAAGGGCGTCTCGCTCAACGACGTGGTCGAGGTGATGAGCGCCCACGACGTGATCATGCACTTCCCGCTCGCGCCCGACGACCGCACCCTCAACATGACCCCGTGGTTCCACCGCGGCGGCCTCTACTCGGGCGGCCCGAACCCGGTCTTCTACGTCGGCGCGCAGTCGGTCTCGCTGCGGGCGTTCGACCCGGCCCGGGTCCTCGACCTGGTCGCCGAGCGCGGCCTCACCTTCCTCGTCGGCGCGCCGACCAACCTGGCGATGCTGGCCGAGGAGCAGCGCCGCGGGTCGCGCGACCTCTCGACCCTGCGCGGGATCGTGACGATGGGCGCGCCGCTCGAGCGCGAGGCCTGCCTCGTCTACCAGGAGGTGCTGACGCCGCGGATCTTCAACGGCTACGGCACGACCGAGTCGTTCTGGAACACCTTCCTGCGCCCGGCCGACCTCCCCGCGCACGCCGGCTCGGCGGGCCGCGCCTGCACCGACGACGACGTCGTCGTGGCGCGGCCCGGACAAGGACAAGGCGACGGCGCCGACCCGGCTGATCCGGTGGCGCGCGACGGCGAGGAGGTCGGCGAGGTCGTCGTCCGCACGCCGAAGGCGGGGTACGCCTACGTCAATCAGCCGGAGGAGCAGGCGGCGCGCTTCCGCGACGGCTGGTTCCACACCGGCGACCTCGCGAATTGGGACGCCGAGGGCTTCGTGACGATCGTCGGCCGCGGCGACGACATGCTGATCTCGGGCGGCGAGAACGTCCACCCGGTGCAGGTCGAGGAGGTGCTGAACGAGCATCCCGGCGTGGCGGACTCGTGTGTCGTCGGGCTCCCCGACGAGCGCTGGGGCCAGCTGATCGTCGCCTACGTGGTGCCGGCGGCCGACGTGGCGGAGGAGCTGACGATCACCGTCCTCGACGCTCACTGCCGCAACCATCCGATGCTGGCCGACTACAAGCGCCCCCGCGCCTACCGCCTCGCCGACTCCCTGCCGATGACCGCGACCGGCAAGAAGATGCACTTCCGCGTCGCCGAGATGGCCGAGGCAGACGACGCCAACGACCTCCTCGATAGGCCTTAGAGGAGGGCTTCGAGGCGGTCGGCGGCCGTCGCGACGCCGCCGGTCGACTCGAATCCCGCTTTGACCCTTGCGGCGCCGGGACGGCAGTTCAGCGCCTGATCGACTGCCCCCGCAAGCCGCTCGGGACTGAGGCGGCGGCGGCCGACCCGGGTGCCGGCACCGCAGGCGACCACGTGGGCGGCGACGTCGAGCTGGTCGCGGCCCCAGGGGACGACGCAGACCGGGACGCCGAATGCCAGCGCCTTCTGGGTGATCCCCATGCCGCCGTGGCAGATCGCGACCGATGCCTCGCGCAGGATCGGCACGTGGGGGAGGTAGCGGGCGACGAGCGCGTCGCCGGGATCGCCGAGGCTTGCCGGGTCGACCCCCGCGGTGGTGACGACGAGGCGATAGCGGTCGCGCAGCCCGGCCAGCGCGGCGGCGGCGATCGCGCCGTCGTCCTGGAACTCCGAGGAGCAGCCGACCAACACCAAGGGCTTATCGCCGGCCGGTACCTCGACCGCCTCGGCGGCGGTCGGGTCCCAGAGGCTCGGCCCGATCGGCACCACGCTCGGCGGCAGCCGCCGCGGGTAGTCGAGTGGCGTGGCGGTGAAGTAGAGGGTGAGCGGGGCGCGGTGGTGGAATTCGGCGGCGCGGGCGAGCTCCGGCAGGCCCGCCGCGCGGCGGCCGGCGTTGACGGCGGGAAGGCGGTGGTGCTGGTCGAAGTGGTCTGCGAGGACACCGAGGGCGCGGTTACGCAGCGACCCGATCGCGCCGCCCATCGCCTGCAACCCGAGCCCGAACGGCGTCCCGTCGGCGGCCGGCCCTTCGATGAACGATGGCTGCGAGACGGCCCAGCGCAGGCCCTCGCGCTCGGCGACCGCCTTGGCGCCGAAGGTGGTCGAGTCGACGAGGACGAGGTCGGGGCCGACCGCCGCGAGCGCCGCTTCGAAGTCGGGGACCTCGTGCTTGGCGCGGCGGCGCAGGGTGCGGAAGGAGCGGGCGCCGGAGGTGAGCTGGACGCGCGCCTCGTGGTCGTCGTGGGCGACTTCCTCGATCGCCGCGGCGATCGGCTCCGCCGCGATCCCGGCGGCACGGACGTTCTCGACCCCGGCGGCGAGGGTGCGGACGTGAACTTCGGCACCGCGCCGGCGCAGCTCCAGGAGCGGTCCCATCATCGGCGTCAGGTGCCCGCGGGCGGGGGAGGTGTAGGCGAGGATCTTCATCCGGCTCCTCGCGCCGCTTCGACCAGACCGAGAATCGTCGTTTCGGTCGCCTCGCGTCCCAGTCCTTCGCGGCGGCGCAGGAGGTGCCAGACATAGACATCGGTCGCGGTTGCGAGGGCGGCGCGCCTCGTTTTTCGGGCGGCCCGCGGCAGGCCCTCGAGGTCCGGCGCGAAGACCGCGTCGACCCACTCCAAGTGAGTCTCGACCCCGCGTTCGGTGACCCGGCGGACCGTCGGCAGTCGATCGGCGAGCGCCAGCCAGCGCATCACTTCGTCGCCCATCGACTCGTAGTGGGTCACGATCGCGTGGATCGCCCCCGTGACGTCGCCGGGCTCGGCGTGGCGGGTCACCGCGGCGTCCTCGACCCCCGCCGTGATCGCCTCCTCCAGCACTCCCTCCTTGGAGCCGAACTGGCGGATCACCGTGCGGGTGCTCACCCCGGCGCGCTCGGCGAGCGCCTCCAGCGATGGGTCGAACTGCAGGTCCTCGCGGAACAGATCCCGGGCTGCGACGAGGATCGCCGCCCGGGTCCGCTCGGTCGCGTCGGCGCGCCGGGTCTGCCGATAGGTCCGCGTAGTCATTTCGCGTCACTATACGTGACGCGAAATGGAACGTCTAGGCCGCGGGCTGCTCCTCGTTCACCGTCTCGACCCCCTTCAACATCGCCCGGTGCTCCGCCACCTGGGCATCGCGGACCGCCCAGCGCAGTCGCTCGACCAGCTGGGCGCCCGCGTGGCCTTCGAGGTGGACCGCCCCCACGCTCTCGCGGTAGACGACCTCACCGTCGACTTCGGACGTGTCGGTTATGACCAGGATCTGTGCCATCCCTCTCCTCTGTTCTCTCTTCTGCATGAGACGAGGGTGGCGGGCGAAGCTGGGATCGAGGTGAAGCAGCGGTAAAAGCCGCCGCTTTCCCGCCGTCTAGAGCACGCGGCGAGCGAGAGCGATCACGAGCAGGACGAGGATGATCACGATGAGGATCCAGACGATGGTCATAAGTAGGCCTCCTAGTCGGGGGTCGTCGCGCGTCGCAACCGCGGCGCGGCCAAGGTTTCTCCTCGGAGGCAGGGTCGTACCCCGGCTCCAGACCACCAAACAGCGCCCCTCATCCAAACGGAGGGTTAGATGCTCAGGTGTAGACCGGTCCGCCGCACTCGACCTGAGTGCCGTCGCCGCCCGCATCGACGACGTCCTTGCGGGCCCGTTCGATCGCGTCATCGCAATTGTCGGCCTGCACGCGCAGGTGGTGCCGGCGGCGGTTGGTGCCTTCCTCGTCGGGCGCGCCCTGCACCCAGTAGACGCCGTGAGAGGTCAGCTCGTCGATCGTCGACTCGCTGAAGTGCGCACGGACCGTGACGTTGAAGAGGGCCACGAGTTGATCCTATGCCTCGGCGGCGGCGTCACTCGTGCTGGCCGCCTGGCCAGTCAGCCCGAGCTCCTCGGCGCGCGGTTCGAGCGCCGCGATCACGAAGGCCAGGTGCTCGTCGAAGTCCTCGCCCATCTCCTCGGCCCCGAGCCGCATGTCGTCGCGGCTGACCGCGGCGGCGAAGCCCGGCTGCTTCATCTTCTTCTTCACCGATTTCGGCGTCATCCCGGCGATCACGGTCGGCCGCACCAGCGCCACCGCGGCGATGAAGCCGCTCAACTCGTCGACCGCGAAGAGCGTCTTCGACATCCGCGACTCGCGTGGCACCCCGAGGTAGGGCGCGTGCCCGGCGACGGCGTCGATCAGCTCCGGCGGGTAGCCCCGCTCCTCGAACAGCGCCAGCGCCACCCGCGGATGGCCGGTCTCGAGGTCCGGGTGCTTCTCGTAGTCGAGGTCGTGGAGAATCCCGGTCGCCGCCCAGAGCTCCTCGTCCTCGCCGTAGCGACCCGCGTAGGCGACCATCGCCGCTTCGACCCCGAGCACGTGCCGCCGCAGCGACTCGGACTCGGTCCACTCGCAGAACAGCTCCCAGGCTTCGTCGCGACTCGGTGCGGGCATCGGCATCAGAGGCTAACGATCGGCCGCCGCGCCACCGCGGGTCGGGCCGCTGACCGAGAACTCCGGCTCGTCCTCGCCGAGCGCCACCGCCTCGACCTCCGGCCACGGCTCGCCCGGCATCGCCAGGTGGAAGCCCTGCGCCAGCGGCACGTCGAGCGATTCGAGCGTCCGCCGCTCCTCCTCGCGCTCGATCCCCTCGGCGACGAGCAGGCTGCGGACGTGGCGCGAGTACCCGGCGATCGCGCTGACCAGTGCGGCGCGGTCGGGGTCGGAGTCGATGTCGGTGACCAGCGAGCGGTCGAGCTTCAGGTAGTCGGGGAGCACCTCGATGATCTGCCGCAGCCCCGAATAGCCGGCGCCGACGTCGTCGACGGCGAGCCGCGCGCCGCGCTCGCGCAGCGCATCGCCGACCCGCAGCACCTCGCAGAGGCTGCCGACCAGCGTCTCCTCGGTGATCTCGACGATCAGCCCCTCGAGGCCTTCCCGCCGGCCCGCGGCGAAGTCGTCGAGCAGCTCGAAGGTGGCGGGGTCGAGGAGGGCGGGGATCGAGAGGTTGACGGCGAGGCGGGCGCCTGCCGCCCGGCTCTCGAAGAGCTCCAGCGCGGCGCGCAGGCAGGCCCGCTCGAGCGCCTCGCGTTCTTCGAGCTCATCGGCGATAGCGAACCAGTGAAGCGGGCTGTGGTCGGTGCGCCGGCGGCCGAAGCGGGCGAGCGCCTCGTAGCCGTGGACGCGCCCGCAGCGCAGGTCGACGATCGGCTGGACGACCATCCGCAGGCCGTCGCCGGCGATCAGGCGGGCGAGCGCGGCGCGGGTGCGCGCGACCTCGGCGT
>JAOPZF010000182.1 GCA_025964255.1 Solirubrobacterales bacterium
CTCGCCGCCGGAGAGTTCGTGCGGGCGGTGGGCGGCGACGCCGGCCACGCCGAGCCGCGCGATCAGGGCGGCCGCCCGCCGACGTCCACCGGACGGGGCGCCAGGAAGGCGCGCGGCGAGCAGCACGTTCTCCTCCCCGGTCAGCTCCTCGATCAGCTGGAAGGACTGGAAGACGAAGCCGATTCGCCGCAGGCGGACGCGGTCGAGGGCCCTTTCGCCGGCCCGGGTGATCTCCTCCCCGGCGATCGCGATGCGGCCGCTGTCGGGGCGATCGAGGCCGCCCAGCAGATTCAGCAGCGTCGACTTGCCCGATCCGGATCGGCCCAGCACGGCGACCATCTCGCCCGCGGCGACGTCGAGGTCCACCCCGTCGAGGACCTGCCTGCGCGCCCGGCCACTGCCGACCTCCTTGGCCAGGCCGCGGGCACGGAGGACGAACCGATCGGAACTCATCGCGCGATGGTCGCAGGCAGAGGTAACGGTGGAATTACGGCGCGCGGGTGCGTCCGGTTCAGCGGCGACTTCGTATCCGTAAGGGAATCGTCACTTTTCGAAGGGAGGATCGCGACCTTGTCCACGCGCCTCGTCGTCATCGCCAAGTCACCTCAGCCCGGCCGCTCGAAGACGCGGCTCATGCCCCCCTGCGATCCGCCCCAGGCCGCCCGCCTGGCCGAGGCCGCCTTACGCGACACGCTCGAGGCGGTCGCCGCCACCCCTTGCGAGGAGCGCCTCATCGCCCTCTCCGGTCCGCCCGGCGACTGGCTGCCCGGCGGCTTCCGGATCGTCGACCAGGGCGAGGGGGCCCTCGACCGCCGACTCGCCCACGTCTTCTCGCGCTGCAACGGGCCGACGCTCCTGATCGGCATGGACACCCCGCAAGTCGGCCCCTGGCTCCTTGAAGGAGCGATCTCCTCGCTGGAGGCGCCGGGCACCGACGCGGTCCTCGGACACGCCGAGGACGGTGGCTATTGGGCGATCGGCCTGCGCCGCCCCGATCCGCGCGCCTTTGTCGGGGTGCCGATGAGCGTCGCCGAGACCGGCGCCCGCCAGGAAGCTGCGCTGCTCGCGCTAGGCCTGCGGCTCGGCCTGCTGCCGACGCTGCGCGACGTCGACCTGATCGGCGACGCCCGCGCCGTCGCCGCGCTGACGCCCGGCGGCGGCTTCGCCCGCGCTCTCGACGAGGTGGAGTCCGAGCTGTGCGTGAGCTGACCGCGATCGACGCGCTCACCGTGTACGAGGACGCCCTGCTCGGCGCCCCGCAGGGGGCCGGTGCCCTGCACGCGGTCGGCGATGACGGTTCGCGCCGCCGCCTTCCCCTCGGCCGCTGGCTGGGGACCCCCGACGCGGCCGAGGAGACCGTGCTCGAGCGGGCGGTCGGGCCGGTCCTCGACATCGGCTGCGGGGTCGGCCGCCACGTCGTTGCTTTGCGCGGACGCGGGGTCCGCGCGGTCGGCGTCGAGATTTCGCCTGTCGCCGTGGCGATCGCCCGCGAGCGTGGCGCGGAGGTGATCGAGGCGTCGGCCTTCGAGCACCCGATGACATCGGAGTGGCGGACGATCCTGCTGCTCGACGGCAATATCGGCATCGGCGGCGACGCCGTCAG
Source organism: Solirubrobacterales bacterium (assembly GCA_025964255.1). Taxonomy (GTDB): domain Bacteria; phylum Actinomycetota; class Thermoleophilia; order Solirubrobacterales; family 70-9; genus VAYN01. The sequence continues at coordinate 1,604 of JAOPZF010000182.1, forward strand.
GCTGCTGCGCCGCTGCGCCGCCCTGATCGCCCCGGGGGGCGGCGTCCTGGTCGAGCTCGAGCCGCCGGCCACCGCGCCGCGCGCCCAGCGGGTCCGTCTCGAGGGCGCCCGTGCCGCCAGCGGATGGATCCCCTGGCACTTCGTCGACTTCGAGGAGATCGACCGGATCGCCGGCGCGGCCGGCTTCGGCGTCGCCGAGCGCTGGCAGGACGCGGGTCGCTGGTTCGCCGACCTCCGCCAGCCGGTGCGTTCGCAGAAACCCGCGGATAGCGCGGGAAACTGCGAACGCTCCGGGGGAGTGCCGATCGGGGAGACGGCGTGCCACCCGCCGGGCTGACCGCCGCCAGGCCGCGGGGCGACGGCGGGACGACCCGGGCCTCGCCGAAGCCGCGCGGGCCGTGGCGGGCCAACCTGCTCGTCCCGATCCTCGTCTGCGGCGGCGCGCTCCTCACCCTCGCCGTCGGCCTCGCGGCGAAGGCGGCGGGGTTCGACTGGGGCGCCCCGGCGCAGCCGCTCGTCGTCTTTCTGCGTCCCGCCCTCTCGACCTGGGCGCTGCCAGCGGCTCTCGTCCTCGGCGCCTCCTTATATGGAGCCGTCCGGCTCCACCGCGCCGACGTCGCCGTCGGCCCGGTCCCGTTCGCCGCCGCGACGTTCGGGCTGACCCTGATCACGCGGCTCGCGCTGAACGTCTTCCGGGGCGGCCCCGGCGCGCTCGACCAGCCCTTCGTGGTCGGCCGGGCCGGCGAGGGCCGCACCGAGTTCCTGCCCGGGCTGGCGTTCGTCGAACACGGCGTCGGGCACTTCCTCTCCAACTTCCCGGACATCACCGCGAAGCTGCCGATCCAGGCGCAGGGGCACCCTCCGGGCCTCCTCCTGACCATGCACTACCTCGGCATCGACACCGCCGCCGGGCTCGCCGCGCTGACGATCGTCGTCGGCGCGCTCGCCACGCCGCTGCTGTACCTGCTCGCCCGTGAGATCTGCTCCGAGTCCGAGGCCCGAGTCGCGGCGCTCCTCTTCGTCTTCGTCCCCACCTCGCTCCTCTACGGCGCGACCTCTGCCGACGCGCTCTTCGCCACCCTCGGCGTACTCGCCGCGGTCGGCCTGCTGGCCCGCCGGCCGGGGAACCGGATGCTGGGGGCGGGCGCGCTCGCCCTCGCCGCCTTCTTCTCCTACGCGCTGCTCGCCGTCGGCGCCTGGGCGGCGCTGGTTCGTTGGCGGCGCGAGGGGATCGGCGCCGCGCTGCGGCTCGCGGCGATATGCGCCGCGGTCCTCGTCGTCTGCTTCGTCGCCCTCGATCTCCTCACCGGCTTCGACCTGATCGCCGCGATCCGCGCCACCGACGACCGCTACCGCGAAGGGATCGCCCGCTTGCGCCCCTACGCCTTCTGGTTCTTCGGCTCGCCCGCCGCCTTCATCCTGATGTTGGGGCCGATCGCCTGGTTCGCGGCGCGCTCGCTGGCGGCGAAGGAGGCGAGCGCCGTCGCCCTGGCGATCGTGATCGCGATCAGCGTCGTCGCCGGCTACACCAAGGCCGAGACCGAGCGGATCTGGATCTTCCTCGTCCCCTTCGCCTGCCTCGCCGCCGCCCGAGCGCTGCCCCGGCGCTGGCTGACCCCGGTCCTGGTCGGGGCCACCACGCAGGCGGTCCTGATCGAGATCTTCCTGGCGACGAAGTGGTGACCCGAGCGATGAAGGCGCTAGCGGAGATCCGCGGTCGCGAACTCGGCCATGCCGCGGGCGAGATCGATCTCCGCCTCGAAGCCGAGCTCCTCGCGAGCCCGGGTCGGGTCGGCGAAGACGTGGCGGACGTCGCCGAGGCGGAACTCGCCGGTCACCAGCGGGCGGGGCGCCGCCGGTCCGGCCGCCTCGCTGAGCTGCTCGGCGACGGCGAGGATCGGACGCGGCGTGCCGGTCGCGACGTTGTAGGCGACCGGGTCGCCGCGGCGGCCGAGCGCGGCGAGGTTGGCGCGGGCGATGTCGGCGACGTGGATGAAGTCGCGCAGTTGACCGCCGTCCTCGAAGACGCGTGGCTCACGGCCGGCGGCGAGCGCGCTGCGGAAGATGCTGGCGACCCCCGCATAAGGAGTGTCGCGTGGCATCCGCGGCCCGTAGACGTTGTGGTAGCGGAGCATCGTCACGCTGACCCCCGGGTGCTCGCGGGCGAAGAGGCCGCAGAGGTGCTCCTGGTGGAGCTTGGTGGCGGCGTAGACGCTGCGCGGCTCGGTCGGCGCGTCCTCCCCGATCGAGGCGGGCTCGAGCGGCAGGCCGCAGACGGGACAGGGCGGCTCGAAGCGCCCCGCCTCGAGGTCGGCCGGGTCGCGCGGCGCAGGCCGGACGTCCCCATGGGTCGGGCAGCGGTAGCGGCCCTCGCCGTAGACGACCATGCTGCTGGCCAGGACGAGCGGGCCGCGGAAATCGGCTCGTGCCAGCGCGGCGAGCAGCCGGGCGGTGCCGAGGTCATTGGCGGCGACGTAATCGTCGACCTCGGCGAAGTCGAGGCCGAGCCCGACCATCGCGGCCTGATGGCTGACCGCGTCGACTCCCTCGATCGCCGCCGCGGCGACGGCCGGGTCGGTCAGGTCGCCCTCGATCAGCTCGGCCTTCGGGTTCAGGTACTCGGGGCGCCGGGTGTGCGCTGCGGGATGGAAGCAGTCGAGCACGCGTACCTCGCGCCCCTCGGCGATCAACAGATCGACCAGGTGTGAGCCGATGAACCCCGCTCCGCCGATGACCAGTACACGCTCGCTCACCCGCCGCAGACTACGGGTCGGAGGCAGTGGCGCCCGCGTCGATCCGCGCACCGGAGCGGTCTTCGTCGCCGGTCGCGACAAGGGTCGACTCGAGCGGATCGCGCCTCACCGGAGCAAGCGATGAAACTGCCGCGCCCGCCCAAGGTCCGAATGCCGCGGATCCCGAAACCGCCCGTCCCCAAGTTCCCCGAGGAACCGCCGCCCGGCCCGACCCGTCCCTCGTTCTGGCGCAGCCCCCTGCGCGGCCCCTGGCTGACCTCGATCCTCGGCTCCGCCCTGTTGCCGCTGATCCTCATATGCGCCGTCACCGGCTTCCTCTCGCAAGCCGCCTACAACCCCAACCTCGGCCACAACTCGCTGCTCCCCGGGGGCGGGCTCGGGGTCAGCATCTACTTCTTCCACTGGCCGACCAGCCCCTCCTGGCTCTACGCCTTCACCCAGGGCCTGCACGTGATCTCCGGCCTGGCGGCGATGCCGATCCTGTTGGCGAAGCTCTGGTCAGTGATGCCGAAGCTGTTCGAGTGGCCGCCGGTCCGCGGCGCCGCGCACGCGCTGGAACGGCTCTCGCTGGCGCTGCTGGTCGGCGGCAGCGTCTTCGTCTTCGGCACCGGCCTGCTGAACATCCAGGTCTTCTATCCCTGGCCGTTCCGCTTCCTCACCGCCCACTACTACGGCGCCTTCATCTTCCTCGCCGCCTTCGGCCTCCACATCTTCCTGAAAATCCCGGTGGCGCTGCGGACCTTCCGCGAGCGCGGGGTGCTGCGGCCGCTGCGGGCGGGCCTCGACGAGACCGTCGCCGAGCCCTACGAAGAGGGCCACGTCGCGCCGCTCGAACCGGCGCGGCCGACGATCTCGCGGCGGGCGCTGCTCGGCACCGTCGGAGCCGCCTCGCTCGGCGTCGCATTCATGGGGTTCGCGCAGACGGTCGGCGGCCCGCTCCGTGAGCTCGGCCTGCTCACCCCGCGCAGCACCCAGCTGAACCACGGGCCCAACGGCTTCCAGATCAACAAGACGGCCGCCGCGGTCGGCATCGGCCCGGAGCAGACCGGCGCCGCCTGGCGCCTGCGGATCGAAGGCGCGGCGAAGCGCCAGTTCTCCCGCGAGCAGCTGCTGGCGATGCCCCAATACAGCTACGACCTGCCGATCGCCTGCGTCGAAGGCTGGTCGACGACGCAGCGCTGGACCGGGGTGCGCCTACGCGACCTGGCCGCCCTGGCGGGGGTCGACGGCGACGCCGAGCTCCAGGTCGAATCCCTGCAGCAGGCGGGCGCGCTGCGCGAGGTGACGCTGAGCTCCGGCCAGGTCGCCGCCGAGAACAGCCTGCTGGCGTTGAAGGTGAACGGTGAGGACCTCTCGCTCGACCACGGCTTCCCGGCCCGGGTGATGGTCCCCGGCGCACCTGGCGTCCACCAGACCAAGTGGGTCGCGACGATGAAATTCCGGGCCGCCTGATGGCCCGCTTCCGCTCCGCCTACGGGGACTCGCCGCTGCACCTGCTGGCGGTGCTCGCCAGCTTCGCGATCGCCGGGTACGCCTTCCTGCGGATCGTCGAAAACCCCTCGGCCCTGGGGACGCTGGTCTGGTTCGGCGGCGCCGCGGTCGCCCACGACCTGATCGCCTTCCCCCTCTACTCGGCCCTCAACCTGGTCGCCCACCGGACGATCGAGGGCCCCGAGGACGGCTGGGAAGAGCGCCGCCGCGTGCCGCTGATCAACCACGTTCGCATTCCCGCCTTCCTCAGCGCCCTCGCCCTGCTGATGTTCTTCCCGCTGATCCTCGGGCTCGACTCGGCGAACTACGAAAAGGATGCGGGCCTCTCCGGCGACGTCTTCCTGACCCGCTGGCTCGGCCTCTGCGCGGCGCTCTTCCTCGGCTCGGCGCTGATCTACGCGGTGCGGCTGCGGCGCTCGATGCGCGGCGGCGAAGACGAGGCGGCCGACCCGCCCACGGCCCACCCGAAGGGAACCTGAGATGCCCGACGTGATCCTCCCCGTCCTCGACGAGGCAGCCGCGATCCCCGGCGTGCTGGCGGCGATGCCGATCGGCTACCGGCCGATCGTCGTCGACAACGGCTCGACCGACGGCTCGGCGGCGATCGCCGAGGAGTTCGAAGCGCTCGTCGTCAGTGAACCGCGCCGTGGCTTCGGCGCCGCCTGCTTCGCGGGCCTGCTGGCCGCCGACGCCGAGGTCGTCTGCTTCATGGACTGCGACGGCTCGCTCGACCCCGCCGACCTCCCGGGCGTCGTCGCCCTGCTCGACCAAGGCGCCGACCTCGCGATCGGCGCCCGGCGCGCCGCCCGCGGCGCCTGGCCCCTGCACGCCCGGATCGCCAACTGGGTCCTCGCCCGCGAGCTGCGACGCCGAACCGGCGTTGCCCTCGAGGACATCGGGCCGATGCGCGCCGCCCGACGTCAGGCCCTGCTCGATCTCGACCTGCGCGACCGCCGCAGCGGCTGGCCCCTGGAGATGGTCATGAAGGCCGCCGCCGCGGGCTGGTCGGTCGTCGACGCCCCCGTCCCCTACGCCGAGCGCGAGGGCCGCTCGAAGGTCACCGGCACCGTCCGCGGGACGATCCAGACGATCGGCGACATGGGCGCGATCCTCCGCGCCGCCGACTGAGCCGCCGCCTCGCGCGGACGCGCGAGGCGGAACGTCATCGCACTACTTCACCGCGAGCACGTCGATCGGCGCGATGTCCGGCGCGGAGGCCAGAAGATCGTCGGCGACCTGCCCCAGCGCTTTCGGGATCTCGCCGCCGACATGAGCCTCGCGCCCCTCCTCCGACTCGAAGGTGTCGAAGATGCCGTAGTGGGTGTCGTCGATCTTGAACGCGTACCAGGTGACGGTCCCTTCCTCCGCCAGCGCCAACTCCCGGCCGGCTTCGAGAAACTCGCCGAGCGCCTCACCCTTACCCGGCTTCGCCTCGAGTTGGGCCAACAGTCCTAGCTTCACGGTCATCTGTGCTCCTCTATCTCTTTGGTTTGTGTGTGGATGCGAATCACTTAGTGCTCCGGCGTCAGCAGTGACCCGCTTTGTCGACGGCGTCGGGCCGGAACGCGTTGACGGTGACGCCGGTGCCCTCCAACTCCGCGGCGAGGTCGACGACGTGCGCCTCGAGCGCCGCCTTCGTCGCCCCGTAGGCGTTGCCGCCGACCATCGCCTGGGGATGGGCGACGATCCCGCTGGAGACGCCGCTCACGACCGTCCCTCCAGAGCGTCGAGCGCGGCGAAGATCTCCTCCGGCTCGGTGCGCGTGGTGTAGTCCGGGTGCACGTCGATCCAGCGGATCTTCAGCTCGTCGTCGACGATCACGACGGTCGGCATCGGCAGTGCCGTCGTGCCGTCGGCGTTGACCGCACTGAGATCAAGCCCGAGCTCCAGCTGGGCGGCCAAGGACTCCTCGGTCGGATCGGTCAAGACACCGATCGCGCGCCCCACGGCGAGGCCAGGATCGGAGAGGACGGTGAACTCGAGATCGTGTTTTTCCTTCATCGTCAGCGAGCCGTCGGGCTTCTGCGGACTGAGCGCGGCGAGCTCGGTGCCCCGCTCACGCAATCCGGGCAGCAGCTCGGACTGATAAGTGCGCAGGGTGATGTTGCAGTAGGGACACCAGGCCCCGCGGTAGAGGACGAGAACCGTGAAGCCCTCACCGAGGGCCTCGCCGAGCGACAGCGGCGAACCGTCCGCCGCGAGGAGGTCAGCGTCGGGAAGGCGCATCCCCACCTCGGCGACGCCAGCGGGCACCTGAGTGTGAGCCAACCCGGCCTGTTCGCGGGCGAACGCCGCCATCCGCGGATCGGGCTGCTCCGGCCCGCTCCTCTTCATCTCCTCGACCTGCGCCGCGATCGTCACACCTGCCATGTCCATCCTTCGCTCGGGGGCGCGGAGCTTGTCCGCCTCTTACCTCTATGCGTCGGGCCGCGGTCCGGTCTTACGTGAGGTCAGCCGCGCCGCGCCGCCGCGATCAGTCCGTCCAGATCCTGCTGACACGGATGACAGTCCCGCAGGTGGGCCGTGATCCCCGGGAAACGTTCCTCCGGATCGACCCCCGAGTGCAGCAGATCGACGTAGACGTCAAGGAGCTCCAGGGTCTCACCACACCCGACATCGCCGGGATCGGGGCTGAGGAAGCGGTCGAGTCCGACGGGGTTGGTCATCGCGCTCTTTCGGTCATGAATCCAGATACCCGTTGGCGACGAGCTCCGTCCGTAACTTACGTCGGGCGTCGAAAAGCGTCTTGTAGATCGCGTTGCGGTTGCTGTCCAGCTCGACCACCAAGACGTCGAGCGGCACCTCGTTCAGGACGATCGCCTCGAAGACCCGCCGTTGGCGCGCGCTCAGTTGAGTCTCGACGGCGACCCGCAGCGCCGTCAGCAGCTCGCGGCTTTCGACCTCGCGACCGACGCCGAGGCCGAAGCGGTCCGGCATCTGCTCCCAGGCGTCCGGATCGAGATGGACCCCGCCCTTGTGCCAGAGATTTCGCCCGACCTTGTTCGAGACCTCGAGGATCGCGAATTTCGCCGCCCAGGTGGTGAAGCGGCTTTCGCCGCGAAACTGGTCAAGCTTGCGGAGCACCGCGACGGTGGCGTCGGAGGCGGCCTGCTCGGCGATGTCATCGAGCTCGGGCCCGCCGAAGCCGAGCTGCGCGCGGCGCCGGTTCACCTCCCCGCGGGAGATCCCCAGCAACCACTCCCGCAGGCGCTCGACCGTCTCCTCACGCCGCGGTCCCGTCAGACCCTCGAGCCAACGCGCCGACTCGCGGTCTCCTCCCGGCGCCGGGGAGATCGGCGTGGGACTTCCGCTCACGTCCACCCGACGATCCTACGACCCTCCCTGACTCTCCCCCAGCCACTAGGAGAGAGGGTGATTAATCCCGCCCCGTGGGGTCATTCGTGGGGTCAAACGCTCCCGGCCGCCAGTCGAACCAGTCGATCCACTCCGCCATCAGGTCGTCGCGAAGCGAACTCGGAGAGATTGCACAGCGGGATCGAAGTCTGCGCGCCCGATTGCTACTACCAGGCGTCGAGGAGATGACCGAGGCGCGAGACCGGATGCTCTTGATCGGGTGCTGCGCAGGTACCACCGCAGATCTTTGACCGTCTGCCGAGCCCATAAGTGCCGTATGTCACTTAAGCGCGGGGACGGCAAGCCTAGGATCGGCAAATGGAAACGAACCCGGACGGAAGTCGATATTTCAAGCAGATCGTCGCCGGGACCGACGGCTCGGAGACGGCCGCCGTCGCGTTGCGTCGTGCCATCGCCCTGGCGAGCTCCGATGGCGCCATGCTGACCGTTGTCAGCGCCTACGCACGTTCCCCGGTGCATGTCGCGCAGGAGGACCAGGTGCCTCGCGACGTCCGACACGAGGTGGGAGCGCGTGAAGACGTGAACATGATCCTGGCCACCGCGACCTCGGAGGCCCGGAGGGCCGGGGTCGAGGTGAAGACCGCGGCCGTCAGGGGCGGTGCCGCCGAGGCGATCCTCGATCTGGCGGGACGAGTGGACGCCGACCTGATCGTCGTCGGCAGCAAGGGGATGTCGGGAACCAGGCGCTACCTCCTCGGCAGTGTCCCCAACAGCGTCTCCCACCACGCCCACTGCAGCGTGATGATCGTGCACACCTGTTAGATCCACCTCCTCCCCCCGACAGGACCGTGGATTCGCGCTACCGTCAATCGGCATAAGACCTGAAGCAAGGCTTCTTCCGAAGCCGGCCAGATGAAAGCTGCGGCGTCCGGAACCTCATGTTCCAGCCCCACACCAGTTACGCCCGGAACGGCGATGTCAACATCGCCTACCAGGTGATCGGCGACGGGCCCTTAGACCTGCTGTTCATCCCGCCCTTCGTCTCCCACCTGGACCTGTATTGGGCGTCGCCCGAGATCGCCGCCTTCCTTCGTCGCCTCGCCTCGTTCTCACGCCTGATCGTCTTCGACAAGCGCGGCACCGGGTTGTCGGATCCCGTCGCCGAGGTCGGGACGCTCGAGGATCGGATGGAGGATGCGCGAGCGGTGCTTGACGCCTGCGACTCGCGGCGAACGGCGCTGTTCGGACTCTCGGAGGGTGGCCCGATGAGTCTGTTGTTCGCGGCCACGTATCCCGAGCGCACGATCGCCCTGGTCATGTTCGGGTCCTACGCCAGGTTGCTGACGGCCGAGGGTTATTTCCGCGAGTTCCGTATCCCCTTCCAGGAAAGGCTCGACGCCTTCAGGGACGCGATCGAGAACCATTGGGGGGAGGGGACGATGATGGCCATGTTCATGCCGAGCGCCGCCGAGAACGCCTATGCATTGCGCGGCTTCGGGACCTTCGAACGCGCCGCGGCGAGTCCGGCGATGGTCCTGGCCCAGCAACGGTTCGGCGAAGAGCTGGATGTCCGCCAGACGCTGCCGATCATCTCCATGCCGACCCTCGTGATGCATCGCACCGACGATGTGGTACCGGTCGAGTTCGGGCGCTACATCGCCGGGAACGTGCCGGGGGCCCGCTTCAAGGAGCTCTCCGGCGATGACCACCTGCCCTGGGACGGCGACAGCCACGCCGTACTCGAGGAGGCCGAGGAGTTCCTCACCGGGGTCAGGCACGGCGCCGAGCCCGACCGGATGTTGGCCACCGTCCTGTTCACCGACATCGCCGGGTCCACCGAGCGTGCCGCAAAGCTGGGCGATGAGCGCTGGCGGCGGTTGCTGGAGAGCCACGACGAGCTCGTCCGGCGCCGGCTGACGGCGTTCAGGGGACGGGAGATCAAGACCCTGGGCGACGGCTTCCTCGCTACCTTCGACGGGCCGGGCCGGGCGATCCGCTGTGCCTGCGCGATCCGCGAGGACGTCGGCGAGCTCGGGGTCGATGTCCGCGTGGGAGTCCACACCGGCGAGTGCGAGATGATCGGGACCGACATCGGAGGCATGGCCGTCCACATCGGCGCGCGGGTGATGAGTCGAGCGGCACCGGGGGAGGTCCTGGTCACCGGTGCCGTACGCGACCTGGTGGTCGGCTCCGGGATCGAGTTCGCCGATCGCGGGACTCACAGCCTGAAGGGTGTGCCCGGCGAATGGCAGCTCCTCGAGGTCGCCGCGGAACGCGCCGACCCTGAACGGGTGGTCGCCGTACCCGCTACCGATAACAGGCTCTCCCCCAACGGGACCCTGGTCACGAAAGGCGACCGCACCGCACTTCAGGTCGCGCGCCGGGCACCAGGGGTCGCGAGGCTGCTCTCGCGGGCGCTGGCCCTGAAGCGCTGATTCAGGGGGATGACTGCCGCTCCATCCCCTCATCGATCCAACAGAGCAGCTCGCCCATCAGCTCCGTGGCCCGAGGATTCAGGAGCGGTCCGGCGCCGTCGGTCATCACGATGCGCAGCCGCGCCATTCCGCAGGGGCATACGCGGTCGCGATCCCGGAGCCGCTGCGAGAGTTCCAGCAGGGGCTCCCGCCAGACGCTCAGGACATCTCGCACGCCAGGGATGGCGGAGCTGAGGCAGGAAGGAGAGGGGTCGTCGAATTCCGCGACGACCGCTCGCAGCGATCCCGACCAACGCTCCCGCATGCGGTAGCCGGTCAGTTGCTCTGCCCTCAACTCAAGTCGGGGGGACATCGCGGCCGAATCGCCGGTGGCCAGAGCGCGGTCGAGGTTGCGCCGGGTCACCCACACCTGCGCGCGCAGCAGGATCGCCCCGGCGGGGGAGAGATGGTGCTCGGCACCTTCCAGCGAGCCTGCCGTCGAGCCGCGCAGATTCGATCGAGCCTCCATTGGAGAGCCTTTCAAGTTGTACCGCTCCGACCCGGAGCCGGGATCGCTCGGCACTTGGGTCGCCGCCGATCGAGCGACCGGAAGCAGGCGTGTGCTCGCGATGTGACCAGGGCTCTGGACTCCACATGATCGTCTGGGCCAGGCCGTGATCTGATCCGAACGTACTTCGGGGCCGCTTGTGTCAACTGAGGCTTTCATCACACAGCGTCGTGGCCGACCCGGGGCCCGGTCGGTTGTGACTTTCGCGGGTCGGACTATGTTCGGGAAAGTTTGCGATCAAACCTTCTCGGGCAGAGGTGGACCAGCAGACAACTGCGGCGGCGCCGGACCGCGTGGCCCAGGGAAGGGAAGCAATGCGACCGGCGCGGCTCCGCGACTCGCTCGCCAACAGTCTCTGGCTGATCCCGATGCTCTTCGCGTTGGGTGGCGCCGGTCTCGCGCTCATCACCCTCGCGATCGACAGCGCGACGGACTACGACCTCATCCCCCAGGCGCTGACCGGTCCGCCGTCTGCGGCGCAGACGATGCTGACGACGTTCATCGGCGCGCTCGTCACGCTGATCTCGATCGTGCTCACGGTGATCACGGTCGCCGTACAGCTCGCGATGCAGCAGTTCTCGCCGCGGATCGTCCGGCCGCTGCTCAAAGACCGTCGCAACCAGTGCATGGTCGGCCTCTTCGGCGCGACCCTCGTCGTCTCGCTGATCGTCGCGCCCCAGGCCTACGGACACAAGACCGGAAACGGGCCCGGACTGCCTGGACTCTCGATCCTCACGGCGGAGGTCTTGATGCTCGCGAGCGTCATCGCGCTGATCCTCTATGTCCACCAGGCCGGGCAGTCGATGCGGGTCGGGGGGCTGATCGATCTTGTCGGCGACCAGACTCGCGACATGGTCAGAGCGACGTACCCGGAGCCGGATTCGCCGCTGGCAGACGTCGCCGACGAGGATGTCATCGCGAGCGCGGAACCCGGCGCGGTGTATGGAATCGAATACGACGCACTGGTCGAGGAGGCGCGGCGCGCGGACGTTGCCCTGGAGCTGGTCCCCGGAATGGGCGACTTCGTCGCCGGGGGAGCGCCGTTGGTCCGGATCCACGGCGACGGCGGCTCGCGCCTCGACCGCAAGAAGATCAGGCAGCTGGTCTGGCTGGGTGGCGAGCGCAGCCACGCCGACGATCCGGCCTACGGCTTTCGCAAACTTGTCGATATCGCCGAGCGTGGTCTGGCCGAGCCGTTCGAGGACCCGACGACCTCGGTCATGGCCCTGGACCGCATCCACGATCTGCTGCGGATGTTGGTCAACCGTGACTTTCCCGACGGCCGCTACCTAGACGACGGCGGTGAGCTGCGCCTGAGCGTGCCGGTGGTCGGATGGGACGACTATGTCCGGCTCGCGTTCACGGAGATACGGCTCGCCGGCGCCGCATCGCCGCAGATCCCGCGGCGCATTCGCGCCGCAATCGAAGATCTGCTCGAGGTCGCGCCGCCGGGTCGGCGGCCTCCGCTAGAGCGGCAGTTGAAGCTGCTCGAAGCCCAGGTCGAGCAGGAGTACGACGCCGAGGATCAGATCGGGCGCGCGAACACGGCCGATCGCCAGGGGATCGGCTCGCCTCAAAAGTCGAGATAACGGGCGCACGAAACGCGAGGTCACGGGGGCGGACCGACGGATCGCCTCTCCAGGCAGTGTCGGTCCATCCCATATTCGAGGGGTTCTCAGCCCGTCCGCCCGGGTCTAGTCTCTGCTCATGTCGAGCGACGATCGAGCTCGGCGACGCGCGGTCGAGGACATCTCGGCGATCGCCGCCACCGGCCACCCCGCCCCCGAGCTCTTCGGCCGCCTCCTCGCCGTCCTCGGCGGGGTCATGGATGTCGAGAGCGCCTGCTTCCATCTCAGCGACCCGCTCACCGGTCTACCTCAGCGGCGGCGGGGACCTTTGGCGCCTGCGGCGAGGGTCTTTCCGGCCTTCGGACTCTGGTCGCCATCTCCAATGGCGCGCCGCCTACTTACGCACCAGGTAGCCGAAGATGTGGATGGTGCTGCCGATGCCGTAGCTCTTGTGGTCGTAGTCGATGTAGAGCGGCCCGCCGGGGGTCCCGGGGCGACTGCCGGTCGCGACGGTCTTCCAGTGAACGCCAGACGCACGGTTCCAGGCGTCCGTCACGTCGAGGATCGCCGAGTTGGAGGCGGGCACGTCGCCCCTGATGTAGGAGTCGACGGTCGTGAAGCTCGAATTGGAGGTGTAATCGACGTCCCTCGGTGCCCCGTGGGACTTCCATGTGAACGAGGACTGGATCCCCTGCCTCGGGAAGTAGCCGGGTTCGCTCCAGGCGGGGGTGCCGTGGGAGGACCCGACGCACAGTCCCTCGCCCCGGTCGAACGAGTCGCAGATGGCACCGGCGGTCGCCGCGCCCTGGTTGATGGTGATGTCGAGATGGCAGGTCTCGGGGGCGCTGTTGCCGCACTCCGGGATCGCCGAGCCCTGCTTTCCGGCGCCCGCTCCCTTTTCCGACCCGGCATGGGCGGCGGCAGGCAGCAGGAGTCCGCTGCCCGGTCCCGCGACCAGCATGAGCAGGGCGGCGATCGATGCGGCGGCGGTCAGGGACGCGAGCTTCGGGAGGCTTTGCATAGCCACGGGATCGGCATCGGCGAGGCTTAGCTTGAGGCGACTCTGGCCTGGACGACGCCGAGGAGGCCGTCGACCCCCGCCACGGTGCGGCCGAACTTCGGCATCATCTTCGCCGCCAACTCGGGCGTCCACTCCTATCTGATCCTCGCCTACTCCGAGAACGACAGAGCGACGATGAACGTCGGCTTCTATTACATGGCGAACGCGGGCGGGCGGCTCATCGGAACCGTCCTCTCGGGGCTGCTCTACGAGCTGGGGGGACTTGAGTCCCGCCCCGCCGATACGCTCGCGCTTGCCGGCTGACCAAGATGTCGGGTCAGCCCTATAGATTGCGCTGGCCGCGCTGAGCATTGGGGAGGGACGGATCGCCTCTCCGCGGCCACATAACTCGAATAGCCGCGCGCCGTAGCCACGCGATCCGCTGCACTCGTCGGGCGCTCGGTCCTCTGAAAGGAACCCGAATGCATCGATTCATCCTGCGCCCGTCGCCGGCGCTGATCGTCGCCTGTCTGGCGCTGATCCTGTCGCTCGGCGGAGTGGCCTGGGCGAAGGCCTCCGGCGGCGGCTCACGCCCGACCGGCAAGGTGGTCCAAGGCTGCATCCAACCCGACCAGGGCGGCTCGGAGGGTCGGGAGCTTTCGCTGGCGGAAAAGGGCGGCGTCTGTCCGGAAGGCGACGTCCCGATCTCCTGGAACGTTGAAGGCGCGAAGGGCGCACGGGGGCCATCGGGCCTACGCGGCGCCCGCGGGCCTCGCGGCGAAAAGGGGTCGAAGGGTGCGATCGGCGCGCAGGGCCCGGTGGGCCAGACCGGCGCGAAGGGCGAGACCGGCGCGACCGGCGCGACCGGGGCCCAAGGCGACAAGGGGCTGCGGGGCGAAACGGGCGAAACGGGCTCGCAGGGACCGCAGGGTGAACCCGGCCTCCAGGGCTCCCAGGGCAATGAAGGCGAACGCGGGCTTCAGGGTCCCCAGGGCGAACGCGGCCTCCAAGGAACCCGAGGGATTGAAGGCGAACCGGGTCCGGCGGGCGCGCAGGGGTCTCCCGGGATTTCCGGCTACGAAGTCGTCACCGAGTCCGAAACCGCGACGGTCGGGAACGGAGGCACCGTCAACCTGTTCCCGCAGTTCGCCCGATGCGCAAGCGGCAAGGAGCTGCTCGGCGGCGGCACTTCGAGCAACGGAGGCTCCCTGCTCCACAGCGGTCCGTTCGTGGAAAACGGAATCCCGCAGAACATCTGGGAATCGGGTGTGCTCTACCACAACGAAACCGGCAGCACCTTCACGATCACGGTGACCGCGGTCGCCTACTGCGGCGAAGTGAGCAGCTAAGGCTCGGCGCACGGCCGGCGGCGCGCCCGCGCCGCCGGCCGCGGCGCCTAGGTGTGCCCCGAGATCGCCGAGACCCCTGGAGATGGCGACCTCGACCGTCTCCGCGGTCCTGGGACGGTCTGGGACGGGGGATGGAAAGCGGACGACGGGGGTCGAACCCGCGACCTCCGGCATGACAGGCGCTCGCCCGCGATTCAGCCATCCTCAACAGGTCAGCGACAACGTTGGAGCCGATCAGTACCGGGGCAATCCCAGTAGGTCGTCAGTCCAGATGCCTTCCGTGTAGCTGCGGACGTACTGCGGGTCGCCGTCGACGACCCCGACCCGTGCGTCACCCATGCCGGCGCGCCTCACCCGCAGGTCGCCGCCCGAATTGATCCAGCCGACGATCGCCGCAGGCGTGGACTGGCCACTCTCCAGCGTCCTCGGGTTCTGCCACTGGAGGAACTTGATGTCCTCGTGGCCGCGGCCGTCCGGCTGGTGGATGGCGACGACATAGAAGAATGGCGAGGGTGGAGGGGTTTGTCCTCCCCGGCGACGTAGGAGGGCCCACGCCACCAGGAAGCCCAGCAGCAGGAGCGCCAAGGCGGCGAGTATGAGCGGCAGGATGCCGGTGGAGCCGGCAGGGCCGGGACCGCCGGCAGGAGCGGGAGCATGTGAGTCGGAGCCGAAGACCTGTTCGATCTGTTCGTCGGAGATGTCGAACCAACGCGTCAGGCGGACGGCGTGGTGGTGTCCGTATCTGACCGCCACGGTGGCCTGGTAGCGACCGGCGGGAAGGGCCTGGCCGGGAACCGCGAAGGGGTAGGCGATCGAGGTGCGGGGCACGAAGGTGTCGACGTTGAAGGTCGCCCGCTTCAGCACCTCGCCGTTCTCGCCCCTGATCAGCACCGACCCGCTTCCCTTGAGGAGCTCATCGCCTTCGTTTCGCATGCCGATCAGCAGCGTCTGGAAGCCTTCGGCGTGTCCCGGCTTGACGCTCGCAAGCGCCAGCGTTTCGATCCTGGGTCCCGGGAGGTTCACCTCGACCGCCAGGATCGAGAGGTTGCGGATGTCGATCCGAAACGAGCTTCGTCCCCTTTTGCGATCGGTCGTCTTCTTCAGCGTCGCGTTTTCGGCGACGATTCCGCCGAGGTGCTGTCCGGGCCGGACGGCGGTGGGCACGCGTACTCGGAACCGGACGATCCGCCGCTGGCCGGGGCCGAGGCGCAAGTGGTGGACCCGCATCGAGAGCCAGGCGCCGACATCGTGGCGGGGGTCGGCGCGCGAGCGGTAGACGGCGCCGGTCGTCTCGCCGGTCACCGCATCGACGCCATAGAGGCGCACCGTGCCGGGCCGGTCGCCCGTGTTGGCGACGCGGATGGCGCCGTCGATGGAGGCCCCCGGACGGGAGCCGAAGACGAAGTAGGAGGCGCCGGGGGGCGTCCCGAGCGCTTTCACGGTAAAGGTCGGGCCGCCCTTGGCGGCCGCGGCGGACGGCGCCGGTACCGCCAGAGCCACGATCAGAAAGGGGAGGAGCGCGCGCAACATGGCGCGCGCTCCTCCCGAGGAAGCTGCCGATCCCACCGTCAGGCGGTCGGGTCGAACTAGGGACCGCTGACGCTGGCCAGCGTGATCGTGCTGGTGTAGGTCCCGGCGTAAGTGTCGGCGGGAATGCTGACGGCCACCGTCGGAGTGTTCGAGAACACGCCCATGCCCGTCTCTTCCGCGGCGTTGAAGAACTTCACCGCTTCGGCGCCGGCTCCCGCCGGTACCGTCAACGGGTAGCTCACCGCGTTGGTCGGGTTGGTGCAACTGCTGCCTTCTGCGCAGATGTTGGTCACCCCGGTGATCGAGGAGGCGCTCGCCGAAAGCGTGTTCGGCGTTTCGCCACCGGTCGTGAACTGGGTCGAGGTGATCGTCGCGTTCCAGCCGGCGCCGCTCCCCCTCAGGTCTTCGATCGTCAACGGCAGCGTGTAGGTGGGCGTCTGATCGGTCCCGTTCAAGATGGCCGAGAACGCCGGAGCGGCCGTCGTCGTCAGTGACAGCGATCCGCCTTCTACGGTTCCGGTCGAAGTTGCGGTCGCCGCCAACGATGAGGTTGGGAACGCGAGCGCCGCAGCCACAACAAGGACTGCCGTGATCCGCGATCGGGTTCGGTGCATAAATTCTCCTTTTGGCAGCCGGGTGGCGGCGGTGGAAGCGAAGGGCCTGACCTCGCAAGTCGCCGGGTACGGAATGCCTTCTTTGCGATTTGCGCGCTGATCGCGCACCATCAGTTCGTCGGCGGCCTCCTGGCAACCTTGAACCGCCGGCCTGCCGGATGGACTTCTGTTTTAGGAGAGGGTCGGTCCCTCGTCCAGTTCCTGGCACGGCCGCCCGCGTGCGGGAACGACGAAATCGGCTCCGGCATCGTTCCCGACATGGATCAACGATCCAAGCCCGGCAGGCGGCAGGCGTCGAGTGCGAGCGCAGCGACGGGCTATCTCGGGTTCGCCACCAGAGCCGCGACCTGAGCTCGGGAGCGGAGGCCGAGCTTTTGGAAGACGTGGGTCAGGTGGGTCTCGACCGTCTTCTCGCTGAGGAACACGCGGGCGCCGATCTCGCGGTTGGTCAGGCCCTCGCCGACCAGGTGGGCGATCTCGAGCTCGCGCGGGCTGAGCGAGGCGAGGCCCTCCTCGCCGGGTGCTCTGGAGCCGCCGCGGCCGAGGCGGACGCCGGCCCGGCGCAGCTCGCGGCGCGCCTCGTCCTCGACTCGCCGTGCGCCGCATTCGGCCCCCCCGTGGGCGGCGGCCTTGAGCTGGGCGATCGCCGCCTCACGGTCGGCGTCGGCCAGGGCCCAGCCGGCCACCAGATGGGCGCGGGCGGCGTCGAGCATGATGCCGGCCGCCTCCGCCTCCTCGACGGCCCGCAGGGCAAGGTCCGCCGCCACGTCGGCCCGACCCTCGGCGAGCGCGACGAGGTCTTCGGCGCGGGCGGCGGCGGCGCAGGCGCCGGCCATCCCGGTTTGCGGG
>JAOPZF010000184.1 GCA_025964255.1 Solirubrobacterales bacterium
CCGAGCTCGACCACTTCGAGCAGCAGCTTGCGGGCGATCCGCAGGCCGGCGTTGACGTCGGCGGAGCCGTCGAGGTGCGGGTCGTTGATCAGGCCCTTCCAGCCGACCGTCGTCCGCGGCTTCTCGAAGTAGACGCGCATGACGACGAGGATGTCGTCCTGCAGCGCGCGCGCCTGGGCCGCGAGGCGGTTGGCGTAGTCGAGCGCCGCTTTCGGGTCGTGGACGCTGCACGGGCCGACCACGACCATCAGCCGCGGATCGCGTCCGTGGAGGACGTCGACGACTTCCTGGCGGTGGCGGATGACGGACTTGGTGCGCTCCTCACCGAGCGGCAGCTCCCCGAGGAGGTTGCCCGGCGGCGTCAGCTCGACGACTTTGGCGATCCGTTGTTCTCGGACCCCGTCTCGTTTTGCACCCTGCTGGCCGATGATCATTTTCCCTTCGCCTTTCTCCAAAACGCTGCAATCGTAACTTCACCTGGTGTTGGTATGGGGGCGCCGACGCATGACGCGCACCCGCAGGGGCGGCACCCGGCCGAAGAAAGTCTCGGAGCGGCCGATGGCCGCCGGGCCGGACGCCTAGCTAAATCGCCAGTAATAAGCGGTGAAGGTGCCACGGCCGAGTCCCGCGCCGAGGGCGGGAGCGGATTGAGAGACGGTGGTGGCAGAACGCTTCACAACGGTCAGGTTGTACCACGCGAACGAACCGGGGTCCACCCGCCCGTCACCACTGTCCCCCACCCGGGGAAGGGCTGGGGAGGAAAAAATCGCCCCCTTTCGCCTCCCGCTCAGCCCAAAAGGTTCACGATTGCCGACAAGAACCGGCCGTCCTCGTCGGCGGTCCCGTAGCTGACCCGGATGCGGCCCGGGTCGCCGAGCGGGGCGCCGGCGCGCACCGCGATGTCGGCCGCCGCGAGGCCACCGATGATCGCCACTTCGTCCCGATCACCGAGGTCGATCCAGGAGAAGTTCGCCTGCGACTCCGACACCCAGAGCCCCATCTCGCGCAGCCCTTCCTGCACGCGGAGCCGCTCCGCCACCGTCTCCTCGACCCGCACCAGCACGTCGTCCTGATGCAGGATCGCCTCCGCCCCCGCCGCCTGGGCGAGCGCGTTGACGCTGAACGGCTGGCGCACCGCGTCGACTGCGGCACGGAAGTCGGAAGAACCGATCGCGTAGCCGACCCGCAGCCCCGCCAACCCGTAGCACTTGCTGTAGGTACGCAGGACGACGAGATTCGGGAAGTCCTTCAACAGATCGAGCGAGGCGTCCGGGTGGTCGTTGGTCTGGAACTCGATATAGGCCTCGTCGAGGATCACCGTCACCCGCGAGGGCACCGTCTCCAGGAAGGCCGCGATCTCGGCCACCGGGTGGTGCGTCGCGGTCGGGTTGTTCGGGTTGCAGACGATCAGCAGCTGCGTCGCCGCGGTCACCTCGGCGGCCATCGCGTCGAGGTTGAGCACGTCCCCCTCGCCGAGCGGCACGCGGATCTCGCGCGCACCGGTCAGCGCCGGCAGGTACGGGTACATCGAGAAGCTCGGCCACGCGTAGAGGATCTCGTCGCCCGGCTCACAGAGCGCCGACGCGGCGGCGAGCAGCAGGTCGCACGAGCCGTTGCCGACCGCGATGTTCCCCGGCTGGGTGTCGTAGCGGTCGGCGAGCCGGCGACGCAGCAGCGTCGCGTCGGGGTCCGGATAGCGGTTCATCGAGCCGGCCGCGCGGGCGATCGCCTCGATCACTTTCGGGTGCGGCGGACGCGCCGACTCGTTCGAGGCGAGCTGGGCGATAGTCCCGGCGGCGATCGCCTCGGGCGCCTGCCCGGTCGGCACCCCGGCCTGGTAGCCCGGCATCCGTGACAACTTCTCCGCGTAAGTGACGGTCATGGCGAGGATTTTGCCGTGTCCCGTTACTGGGCGGCGTTGAGGTCGGCGCGCAGCTTCTGCGTCTCGCCGATGTAAACGTGCTCCGGCGCCGCGTCCTCGGGCGCGTAGTAGTGGAGCATCACCCGGATCACCCGCTCCATCGAGCCGGGGACGGGGATCTCACGGCAGCAGAGCAACGGCACCGTGTCCAGCCCGAGCTGCCGCGCCGCGACCGCGGGGAACTCCGCGTCGAGATCGGCTGTGGTGGTGAAGATGCAGCTGACCATCGCCTCCGCCTCGAGCGAGTTCCGCGCGATCAGCTCGCGCATCAGCTCCTCGGTGGCGTCGATGATCGCAGCCCGCTCGTTCTCCTCGGCCTGCACCGCGCCGCGCAACGCGAACAGCCGCCGCTGAGGTTCCTGATTGCTGCCGACATGCATGGCTGCGCATCTTTCCAGAGCCGGAGATTGCGCGATCTGAGCCAGGCACCGGGGACGAGATTCGCTGCGGTGTGCCTTATCCGTGCATGGGACGGATTTCGCACACCGCAGTGATCGCCGCGGCGGTCGAGACAATCGCCGGCCGCCAGCATGGAGTCATCGCCCGCCCGCAGTTGCGCAGCGCGGGTCTTTCCGACGATCAAGTCGACAACTGGGTCTGAGGCGGTCGCATTCGTCGCGTATCCCGCGGCGTCTATGCCGTCGGCGCCGCGCCGATCAGCGACCGGGGACAGATCCAGGCCGCCGCGCTCGCCTCGGGACGCGGGGCGGTGGTGACACATCGGAGCGCTGCGTTTCTGCTTGGGATCGGCGAGCGATCGCCTCGAGTGGTCGACGTGATCCCGCCTCGTCAAGGCGGGCCGAAAGTGGACGGGATCCGATTTCATAACGTGACCTTTCCGTCGCGGCACGAATTGGTTCGGGTCCACGGAATCGTGTGTACGAGCGTCGCGCGGACGGTGGTGGACCTCGCGGGCACTTATGGGGAGGATGGGTTGCGGGAGACGTTCGAGCGGGCGGCGGCCGCAGGGAAGGTCGACCTCGCGGCGATCGAGGAGGTACTTGAGAGCGGGACCAGGAGGCGAGGTGCTCCTTGCTTGCGGCGGGTGATCGACGACTGGCGACCCGTTGCGGAGACGGCGGGGTACGCGACGGTTCGGAGTCTCTTCGAGGCCAAGCTTTTGCCACTCGTCGCGAAGGCCGGCCTACCGATGCCTCGCATCAACGCGCCGGTTCGGACCGCGGAGCGGGTCCTCGAGGTCGACCTCCTTTGGGACGACGAGCGTTTCGTCGTCGAGGCCGACAGCCGTCGCCATCACGCCACCGAGATTGCCTTCGAGCGCGACCAGCGCGACCTCGAACTTATGGAGGTCCATCACGAAGTCCTGCGCGTCACTTGGAAGCAGGTTGAACGCGAACCTCGGAAGGTCTTCGCAGTGGTCCGAAGCGAGCTGGAACGCCGGAAACCCGCGGCATCAAACGGAGCGCCCGCCTAACGAGGTCGACCTCGCGCCCCGGAGCGCGCCGCTCCTTCCCGTCCGTCGCCGGCGGCCTGCAGTTTCTGAATCTCCGTCGCATTCAATCGACGCGAATCGCCCTCTTTGAGGTTGCCGATCTTCAGTGGGCCGAAGGCGATTCGCCGCAGCCTCACGACGCGGTTGCCGACCGCTTCGACCATGCGGCGCGCCTGGCGGTTGCGGCCTTCGCGGAGGACGATCTCGATCTCGCGGTCGTTGATGCGGCTCACGTCGGCGGGGGCCGTCGGGCTGTCTTCCAGTTCGACCCCCTCGCGCAGCCGACGCAGCTCCGAGTCACGGACCCGCTTCCCCAGGCGGGCTCGGTAGGTCTTCGCCACTTCGTATTTCGGGTGCGTCAGCTGGTTCGCCAACGCGCCGTCGTTGGTGAGCAGCAGCAGGCCGGTCGAGTCGGCGTCGAGCCGGCCTACCGGGTAGAGGCGCGCCTTCGAATCGACCAGCTCCACGACCGCCTGCCTCTCGCCCGGCTCGCGCGCGGTCGAGACCACTCCGGCGGGCTTGTTCACCATCCAGACCTCGAGAGCCTCGGCGCCTACGGGCGCCCCGTTGACGCGAACGTCGTCGCCCTCGTCCACGTCGCGCGCCGGGTCGACGACGACCTCGCCGCCGACGGTGACGACACCCTTGGCGATGATCTCCTCGGCTTTGCGACGAGAGGCGACGCCGCCGTGCGCGAGGTATTTGGCCAGCCTCACGAGAGAGGCACCGGGGCGATCACTCGGCCCGCTGTTCGCCCGCTTTCAGGAGTCGCTCGCGCAACTCCCGCTCGTCCTCCGGCGTCGGGTCGAACTGCGATGGATCGGGCAGCTGGTCGAGGCTCCCAAGGCCGAAGAGGCGTTCGAAGAGCTCCGAGGTTTTGAAGATCGCGGCCCCGAACTGGGAGCGGCCCGCCTCCTCGATCAGCCCGCGGTCGGCGAGCGTCTGCACCGCCGACTCCGAGCTGACGCCGCGGATCCGGGCGATCTCCGGCCGCGAGACGGGCTGGAGGTAAGCGACGATCGCCAGCGTCTCGGCCTGCGCCGGGGTCAGCGGCGGGGTGCGCGGTTTCGCCAGCAGGCGCCGCGCCGCGTCCTCCGCCGCCGGCTCGCTCGCCAGCGTGAAGCCACCGCCGACCAGCCGCAGGACGATGCCGCGTTTGCCCTCGGCGAGGTCTTCGCTGAGCAGCTCGATCGCCTCGGCGACCTGGCCCTCGGTCGCCTCCGTCGCCTCGGAAAGGTCGGCGACGCTGACGGGATCCGGTGAGAGGAAGAGCAGCGCTTCGACCGTGCGCGCCAGATCGCTCACGCCGCCACCGCCGCGGCGCCCCGCAGGACCCGGATCGGCCCGAAGTTCTCCTTCTGCTCCCAGGTCACCTCGCCTTTCGAGTAGAGGTCGAGCAGGGCGAAGATCGTCACCGCCTGCGTCAGCCGGTCCTCCTGGCCGAATTCCTCGTCGAAGTCGAAGCTCGACTTGCGTTCGAGCGCGTCGCGCAGCACCCGCAGCCGCCGCTGCAGCGACACGGTCGGGCGGATGTGGGAGATGTCGACTTCCTCGGGCTCGGTCAGCAGGTCGCCGATCGCCTTGCCGAGCCGCTCCGGGTCGTACACCGCGTGCGCCGACTCGACCGCGACGCGGCGCAGGTCGGCGGGCAGCGGCGCCGAACGGTAAAGGTAGGGGCGCTCGGCCTCGAAGCGCTCGACCAGGACCGCCGAGGCGTCGCGGTAGCGCCGGTACTCGAGCATCCGCGCCAGCAGCTCCTCGACCGCCTCCTCGGGCTTCATCGCGTCGATCCCGCCTTCCTCGCTGGGCAGCATCAAGCGCGACTTCAGCTCCAGCAGCGAGGCGATCAGGACGAGGAACTCGGTCGCCACCTCGAGGTCGAGCTCCCCCATCTCTTCGAGGTGGTCGACGTAGGCGACGACGACCTCGCCGAGCTGCAGCTCGAGCAGGCTGACCTCCTCGCGCAGGACGACCGCGAGCAACAGGTCGAAGGGCCCGGCGAAGACGTCCAGGTCGAGATCAAGCTCAAGTTCGGAGACAGTCACCCAACAAAGGGTAGACCCGCGCTGGGACGCCCTTCTCGGCTTCAGAACTCGCTATTTAGGCAGTTCTGGGGGGCGCCAGGCGTGGATTGGAGAGCCGCCAGGCACGAGCCAGGCGTCGCTCAGCCGAAGCCCATCACGCGGCGCACGTCCTCGAGCACCGGCTCGGCGATCGCCCGCGCCTTCGCGGCACCGGCCTCGAGGGTCGCCTCGAGCGCCGCCTCGTCCGGCCGCAGCTCCGCGTAGCGCTCCCTCACCGGCCCGAGCAGCTCGACCACCCCGTCGGCGACCGCCTTCTTGAAGTCCCCGTACCCGGCGTCGGCGAACTCCGCCTCGATCTCCGGCCGCCCGACCCCCCGCGCCACCGCGAGGATGTCGATCAGGTTCGTCACCCCCGGCTTGTCCGCCGCGGCGCGCACCTCGCGCCCGGAATCGGTCACCGCCGAGCCGACCTTCTTGCGGATCGTCTTCTCGTCGTCGAGCACCAGCACCGTCCCCTGCTCGGTCCCGCCGGTCGTCGACATCTTCCGCTCCGGCTCCTGCAGGTCCATGATCCGCGCCCCGACCGCGGGCACGACCAGCTCCGGCACCACCAGCGTGTCCTCGCCCTCGGCGCCGAAGCGCCCGTTGAAGCGCCGGGCGATCTCGCGCATCAACTCGACGTGCTGGCGCTGGTCGTCGCCGACCGGCACCTCGGTCGCCCGGTAGGCGAGCACGTCGGCGGCCATCAGCACCGGGTAATAGAAGAGCGCCGCCGAGGCCAGCTCCCGCGCGCTGCCGGTCTTTTCCTTGAACTGGGTCATGCGATCGAGATCGCCATGGGACGTCACCGCCGACAGCAGCCAGGTCAGCTCGGAGTGCTGGCGGACGTCGGACTGGCGGAAGAAGACGCAGCGCTCCGGGTCGAGCCCGGCGGCGAGCAGGATCGCGGCGGTGTCGAGGACGCGCTCGCGCAGATCGGCGGGCTCGTAGGGCACCGAGATCGAGTGCAGGTCGACGACGCAGTAGATCGCCGGCTCGCCCCGGTCTTGCCCCTCGACGTACTGGCGGATCGCGCCGATGAAGATGCCGAGGTGCTTGCGGCCGGTCGGCTGGATGCCGGAGAAGATGATGGGACGGTCAGCCATGGGACGCCAAATCTAATTTGTGGGCGCCCTCGGGGGACTCACCCTCCTCGGGAGCGCCCCCGGCGCGCCGCTTCGGATCGCGGATCCCGACCGCCGAGACGACGCCGCCGAGGATCATCAGCGCGCCCCCCAGCCCGGCGCCGAGGTGGAAGGCCGAGGTCGAGGCGTCGCTCGAGGCGCTGACGATCCGCCGCGCCTCCCCCGCCCGCACGCCATCGGTCTTCGGCACGCCGAGCGGCTGTTCCTTGGCTTCGGCGACCGCGCCCGCCGCGGCCGGGGCGAGCGGCCGGTCCCCGAGCCCGCTGTCGAGCCGGGCGCCGAAGTGCGCCGAGATCACCGCGCCGAGCACCGCGATCGCCAGCAGCCCCGCCACCCGCGAGACGCCGTTGTTGATCCCCGAGGCGATCCCGACCCGATTCGGCGAGACCGAGTCGAGCACGGTCGCGGTCAGCGGCGCCACCGTCATCGACATGCCGAGGCCGAAGAGCAGCACCGACGGCAGGACGTCGACGACGTAGGACCCGCCGAGGTCGAGCCGCATGAAGAGGAGCATCCCGGCACCGGCGACGAGCGGCCCGACGGTCATCGGCAACCGCGGCCCGAGGTCGGCGGCGAGCCTGCCGAACCGCGGCGAGAGGAAGAAGAGGCAGAGAGAGATCGGCAGCGTCGCGAGCCCCGCCTCGAACGGCGAGTAGCCGACGACCTGCTGCAGGTAGAGGCCGACGAAGAGGAGCCCGGCGCCGAGCCCGGCGTAGACGGTCAGCGTCGTCGCGTTCGCCACGGCGAAGTTGCGGATGCGGAAGAGCGAGAGGTCGAGCATCGGCCGCGCCGCGCGCGCCTCCCAGAGGATGAAGGCGACGAAGCAGGCGACGCCGGCGATCAGCGGCACCCAGACCAGCGGGTCGCCCCAGCCGTGGGTCGGCTGCTCGATCAACGCGAAGACCGGCCCGGCGAGCCCCGCCGCCGAAAGCAGCACGCCGGGGACGTCGATGCCGCGGAACGCGTCGGGGTCCTTCGACTCCTCGATCGTCCGCAGCGCCAGCGTCACCGTGACCGCGATCAGCGGGATGTTGACCCAGAAGATCGCCCGCCAGGAGACCAGCCCGACCAGCGCGCCGCCGCCCGCCGGGCCGAAGACGGTGGCGATCCCGGTCCACGCGGTCCAGGTGCCGACCGCCTGGCCGCGCGCCTCGCCCTCGAAGGTGGCGGCGACGATCGCCAGTGACCCCGGCACGAGCAGCGCCCCGGCGATCCCCTGCAGCGCCCGCGCGCCGATCAGGAACTCCTCGGTCGGGGCGAGCGCGCAGAGGATCGAGGTCCCGCCGAAGGCGATCAGCCCGATGACGAAGAGGCGCCGACGGCCGAACTGATCGCCGAGGCTGCCGCCGACCAGAAGCAGGGACACCATGGTGAGCATGTAGGCCTCGAGCACCCACTGTTGGCCCGCGAGCCCAGCGTTCAGCTCCCGCCCCAGCATCGGCAGCGCGACGTTGACGATCGTGCCATCGAGGAAGACGACGGTCGAGCCGAGGATCGTCGCGATCAGGGTGAGGCGCTGCTGCCGGGTCACTCATCGAGTCTAGGAAGCGCAACTTCTCTGCCGAACCGATCAGGGTGTTTGCATCCCTGGCCGAAGTGGGGACAATCCCGGAATGGCAAGAGCGATCTGGTCCGGGTCGATCAGCTTTGGGCTGCTGAACGTGCCCGTGCGCATGTACAGCGCCGTGGCGCGGCGCAACATCGCGCTGCGCGAGATCCGCGAGTCCGACTCGTCGCGGATCAAACACCGCCGCGTCGCCGAGGGCACCGACGAAGAGGTCCCCTACGACGAGATCATCAAAGCCTACGAGCTGACCCCGGGCCAGTACGTGCCGCTGACCAAAGACGAGATGAAAGCGCTCGCGCCGGAGAAAACGCGGGCGATCGAGGTCGAAGACTTCGTCGACCTCGACCAGATCGACCCGATCTACTTCGACTCGCCCTACTACCTGGGCCCCGCCGACGGCGCCGAGAAAGCGTACGCGCTGCTGGCGAAGGCGATGGCCGCCTCGGGCAAGGTCGCGATCTGCCACTTCGTCCTGCGAAGCAAAGAGAACCTGGCGGCGATCCGCAGCGACGGCAAGGTGCTGACGCTGACGACGATGCGCTTCGCCGATGAGGTCGTCCCCGCCTCGGAGCTGGAAATCGTCCCCGACAAAGAGACGAAACCGGCCAAACGCGAGCAGGAGATGGCCGAGCAGCTGATCGAGTCGCTTTCCACCGACTTTGAGCCGAGCCACTACAAGGACGAGTACCGCGAGCAGCTCCTGGCGCTGATCGAACGCAAAGCCGAAGGCAAGGAGATCGTCGCGTCGGACGCCGAGGCACCGAAGGCGACCAAAACGCCCGACCTGATGGCGGCGCTCGAGGCATCGATCGCCGCGGTCGGGAGCCGCAAAGGCGGGGCGAAACCGAAAGCCAAAGCGAAATCTTCCGCGTCGGGCAAAAAGGCGCCGACGAAAGCGCCCCCCAAAGCCAAAGCCAAAAAATCGTCCGCCCCGCATAAAAAAGCGGCTCCGCGGGCGAAAGCCAAATCGAAGTAGGTCGACCCCGTGGCGTCGGGCCGCCAGGTCGAGGTCGAAGGCCGTGAGCTGAAGCTCACGAATCTGGACAAGGTCGTCTACCCGAAGACCGGCTTCACCAAGGGCGAGATGATCGACTACTACGCCAAGGTGGCGCCGGCGATGATTCCCCACCTGGCCGCGCGCGCCGTCACCCTGCGCCGCTTCCCGGAAGGGGTCGAAGACCTCGACGCGGCGTTCTTCGAGAAGCGCTGTCCCAAACACCGGCCGAAATGGGTGAAGACGGCGCGGGTCGAGGCGGGCCCGCGGGCCGGTAAAATCGACTTCTGCGTCTGCGACGGGCTGCCGACGCTGGTCTGGATGGCGCAGCTGGCGACGGTCGAGTTCCACCCATCCCTGTCGAAGGCGCGGGCGCCGAAACGGCCGACCGTGCTGGCCTTCGACCTCGACCCCGGCCCGCCCGCCGACATCGTCGACTGCTGCCGGGTGGCGCTCCGCCTGCGCGATCTCTTCGGCCCCTTCGGGGTCGAATGCTTCCCGAAGACCTCGGGCTCCAAGGGGATGCAGGTCTACGTCCCGCTGAACTCCAAAAAGGCGAATTACGAGGTGACCAAACCGTTCGCCAAAGCAATCGCCCAACTGCTCGAGAAGGAGACGCCCGACGACGTCATCTCGACGATGAAAAAGGTCGATCGCGAGGGCAAGGTCTTCGTCGACTGGTCGCAGAACCACCAGCGCAAGACGACGGTCGCGGTCTACAGCCTGCGGGCCCGCGAACACCCGACCGCCTCGACGCCGATCACCTGGAAAGAGGTCGAGGCGGCGGCGCGGAAGGACGACGGCAAAGCGCTCGTCTTCGAGGCCGACGCGGTGCTGGCGCGGATCGAGAAGCACGGCGACCTCTTCGCCCCGGTGCTGGAGCTCGAGCAGGAGCTCCCGGACCTCGGCGGCTTCGCCGAGGTCGACGAGGACTAGGGACCCGGGTCGAAGCGCCCGTGCGCGACCGGCGGCGCCGAGCCGCCGGGGCCGCGCCACATCTGCGTGCCGCGGAGGCCGGCGATCAGCTCCAGCTCGCGGGTCGGGCGGAAGCCGAGGCGTTCGTAGCGGGGGACGTTCGCCGGGTTCGAGGACTCGAGGAAGGTGGCCGCGGGCGGATCAGCGGCGTCGATCGCCGCCAGGCAGTCGGCGACGAGGCCGAGCCCGTGGCCGTGGCCCGCGTGGTCGGGATGGGTGCCGAGCAGGCTGAGGTAGAAGTGCGGCGGCTCGTGGGGGTGGCTGCTCTCGAAGGCGTCGAGCAACTCACTGACCCGCGCCGCCGACTCGGCTCCGCAAGCGGCCTCGATCACGCCCGGCAGCCGCTCCTCGTCGGCGGGCGACATTTCCGGCGACCCGGGCGGGATCCACAGCGCCACCGCCTCGACCCCGTCGGTGACCCGCACCCAGCCGAGGCCGAGCGCCGCCTCGGCGAAGAAGCCGAAGACGGCGGCCAGCGAGGCCAGCTTGCGCTCGCGCTCGGCGTCTTCGAACGCCCAGCCCCAGAGGGGGTCGTGCTCGAAGGCCCGCGCCAGCGTCTCGCCGGCCGCGTCCAGGTCGTCAACGGTGGCGACGCGCATTGCGCCCACCTTCTCATGGGGACGAGCGGGTTTCCTCGTACGCGATGGAGGAAATTCAGCGCGGTGTTAGCCGGGAAGGTCGCCGGAGAGCAGCTCGGGATACGCGTCGAGGGTCTGCTCTAGCGTCATCGGCGGGCGGCCGGTGACCGCCTCGACGTCGCCGCTGACCCGATCGAGGGAGCCCTCGGCGATCGCCACGTAGGTGCTGATCCAGCCTTCGATCATCCAGTCCGCCGCGCCGCTCGGGCGGCGGCTCTCCCAAGCCTCCTCGTTGGTCTCCTCGACGTAGGAGTAGGTCTCCCCCGTGTACCTGCCGAGCCGTTCGGCGGCCTCGGTGAGGGTGAAGAGCTCGGGCCCGGTGAGGCCGTAGGTTGCGTCGTCGTGGGCGCCAGGCGTCGAGAGCACCTGCACCGCGACGGCGGCGATGTCGTCGCGCGAAACCGGCGAGAGGCGCCCGTTCCCGGCCGGCCCGCGGAAGGTCCGTTCGGGTCCGGCGAAGTAGGGGATGAAGTCCATGTAGAAGGAGTCGCGAAGGAAGGTGAAGGTGAGGCCCGCCTCGCGGATCGCCGCCTCGGTCGCCCAGTGATCGCGGCCGAGCAGGAAGGTCGAGTCGGGGGCGGCGCCGAGGAACGAGGTGTAGACGATCCGCTCCACCCCGGCCTCCTTCGCCGCCGTGACCGCCGCCTTGTGTTGAGCGACGCGGTCCTGGGCCTCCTCGGCGGAGACGAGGAAGAGCGTGCCGACGCCCTCGAGCGCCTCGCGGAAGCCCGCCGGGTCGGCGTAGCCGCCGGGAACCTCGCGCACCTCGGCGCCGTCGAGGCGCGGCGCCCGCTCGGCGCTGCGGACGATCAGCCGCTGCTCGATGCCAAGGTCGGCGAGCGTCCGGGCGATCCGCCCACCGACAGCGCCGGTCGAGCCGGTGACGGCGAGGTCGGCCATCGCCTAGGCGTCGGAGTCGGCCGGCGAGGTGGCGTCGTTGAAATCGGTCTCAGCCGCGGAGCTGCCGGGCGCCTCGCGGCTCGCGGCCGCCTCGGCCGCCCCGCCGTCGCCACCCGCGGTCCCGAAGGCCTGCCGGACAACGGGCTTGCGCGTCGCCCGGACCTCGTCCAGCCGGCGCACCGGGGTCGAGTACGGGGCGTTCTTGGCCAGCTCCGGATCGGTCTCGGCCTCGGCGAGGATCTCCTCGATCGCGTCGGCGAAGGCGTCGAGGCTCTCCTTCGTCTCGGTCTCGGTCGGCTCCACCATCAGCGCCTCGTCGACCAGCAGCGGGAAGTAGACGGTCGGCGGGTGGAAGCCGAAGTCGAGCAGCCGCTTGGCGAGGTCGAGCGTCGCCAGGCCGAGCTCTTTTTTCATCGGCCGACCGGAGAGGACGAACTCGTGCATGCAGTGGCGGTCGAAGGCGATCGGCAGCCGCTCTCCGGCGCGCCCCTCCGCGAGCCGCGCTTTCAGGTAGTTGGCGTTCAACACCGCGGTCTCCGAAGCCTCGGTGAGCCCGTCGGATCCGAGGCTGAGGATGTAGGCGTAGGAGCGCACGAAGACGCCGAAGTTGCCCTGGAAGCCGCGCAGTCGGCCGATCGACTTGGGACGGTCGAACTCGAGGTCGAAGCTCGGACCGTGGCCATTGGAGCCATCGCGCCGCACCACCTGAGGCCGCGGCAGGAACGGCTCGATCCGCGAGCTGACCGCGATCGGCCCCGCCCCCGGGCCGCCCCCGCCGTGCGGCTGGCTGAAGGACTTGTGCAGGTTCAGGTGGACGATGTCGAAGCCCATGTCGCCGGGCCGCGTCCGCCCCATGATCGCGTTCAGGTTCGCCCCGTCGTAGTAGAGCGTCCCCCCCGCCGCGTGGATCAGCGCGGCGATCTCCTCGATGTTCTCGTCGAAGAGCCCGAGCGTGTTCGGGTTGGTCAGCATCAGGCAGGCGATCTGGTCGGGGTCCTCGGCGATCTTCGCCCGCAGGTCGTCCATATCGACGCCGCCGCGCTCGTTCGTCGCGACTTTCACGACCTCGTAGCCCGCCATCGTCACCGAAGCCGGGTTGGTGCCGTGGGAGGTGTCGGGCGCGAGCACCTTGGTCCGCGTTTCGCCGCGGTCGGCGTGGTAGGCGCGGGTCAGCAGCAGGCCGGCGAGCTCGCCGTGGGACCCGGCCGAGGGCTGCAAGCTGACGCTGGGCAGGCCGCAGATCTCCGACAGGCTCTCCTGCAGCAGGTACATCAGCTCGAGCGCGCCCTGGGCGCGGCGCGGGTCCTGCGCCGGGTGAAGCCGCGCGTGGCCGGGCAGCGCCGCGACGCGCTCGTTCAGCCGCGGGTTGTGCTTCATCGTGCACGAGCCCAGCGGGTAGAAGCCCGAGTCCAAATCGAAGTTGCGGCGGCTGAGCCGGTTGTAATGGCGGACGATCTCCGGCTCGGCGATCTCCGGCAGGTTCGGCGGCTCCGAGCGCAGCAGGTTCGAGGGGATCAGGTCCTCGATCGGCGTCTCGGGGACCCCGGCGTCCGGAAGCACCGCGGCGCGGCGACCCGTCTTCGACTTCTCATAGATCGTCGTCGCGCGTTCTTTCTGCATCGGAGCCTCCGACATCAGTACCGCCCGCGTGCTCTGCTCTCGCTCGTTCGGGCTCATGATGACCGGCGATCTCCCTCTCTCGCTTCCGCGTCCGCCGCGGGCGGGGCTGTGCTCATGGGACGGTCACCTCGGTCCGCTCAAGGGCGATCGCGGCGCCGAGGGCGTCGGCGAGGTCGTCGATCTGCGCCGGTGTACGGCGCTCGGTGGTCGCGACGAGCAGGCCGTCGTCGAACTCCTCGTACTCGCGGCCGAGCGCGTAGCCCGCCGCGATGCCGCGCTCCGCGACCCGGTCGAGCACCCGGTCGACGGGCGCGTCGAGGCGGACGGCGAACTCGCGGACGACCGGCGCGTCGTGCAGCAGCTCGACCCCGTCGACCGCGGCCAGCCGCTGCCGCGCGTAGGCGGTGCGCCGCACCAGTAGCTCGCCGAGCTCGCGGAAGCCCTCGCGGCCGAGCCAGGCCAGGTGGACCATCGCGCCGAGCGCGTTCAGCGCCTGCGCGGTGCAGATGTTGTTGGTCGCCTTCTCACGGCGGATGTGCTGCTCGCGGGTCTGCAGCGCCAGCACGAAGCCGCGGCGACCGTCGACATCCTCGGTTTCGCCGGCGATCCGCCCCGGCATCCGCCGGATCTGCGCCTCGGTCGCGCAGAAGAAACCGAACGAAGGCCCGCCGAAGTCGAGGCGATTGCCGAGCGGCTGGCCCTCGCCGAGGGCGATGTCGGCGCCGCAGTCGCCGGGCGGCTTGAGGATCCCGAGCGTCATCGGGTCGCAGGCGACGACGAGCAGCGCGCCGTGCTCCCTCGCCGCCGCGCCGAGCGCTTCGACGTCCTCGACCGCGCCGAGGAAGTTGGGGCTCTGCAGGATCACCGCCGCGGTCTCGCCGTCGACCGCCGCCGCCAGCGCCGCGGCGTCGGTGACACCGCCCTCGAGCCCGACCTCCACGACCTCGGCGCCGTAGCCGACCGAGTAGGTCGTGAGCGTCTCGCGGCTGTGCGGGTGGACGCCGCGGGAGACGACGAACTTGGAGCGTTTGGTCGCGTTCATCGCCAGGTAGCCCGCCGAGGCGACCGAGCTCGGCCCCTCGTAGAGCCCGGCATTGGAGACCGGCAACCCGGTCAGCTCCGACATCGCGGTCTGGAACTCGAACATCACCTGCAGCCCGCCCTGGGAGATCTCCGGCTGGTAGGGCGTGTAAGGCGTAAGGAACTCGGAACGCGAGGTGATCGCGTCGACGATCGCCGGGACGTAGTGGTCGTACATCCCGGCGCCGAGGAAGGTCACCTGCTCTTCGGCGTCGGCGTTCCGCCCGGCCAGCGCCGCGAGGCGCTCGTAGACCTCGGCCTCGCTCATGCCTTCGGGCAGGTCGAGCGGCCGGCCGAGCCGCAGCGGGCCGGGGATCTGCTCGAACAGCTCGTCGACGGACTCGACGCCGATCGCGGCGAGCATCTCGGCGCGATCGTCAGGGGTGGCTGAGGTGTAGCGACTCACGTTGATACAGGCTAGGGAACTGCCCTAGCGGTCGAGCAGCTTCTCGTACTCGGACGAAGTCAGGAGCGACTCGTGCTCATCCGGGCTCGACAGCTTCACTTTGACCAGCCAACCGGCGCCGTAGGGGTCCTCGTTGATCTGCTCGGGGCCGTCGGAGAGCGCGTCGTTGACCTCGGTCACCTCGCCCGACATCGGCGCGATCACGTCGGAGACCGCCTTCACCGACTCGACCTCCGCGTACGGCTGGTCCTTGGTCAGCGTCGTCCCGACCTCGGGCGGCTCGAAGAAGACGACCTCGCCGAGCGTGTCCTGGGCGTACCAGGTGATCCCGAAGACCGCCGCGTCATCGCCGTCCAATCGCACCCAGTCGTGCTGGTCGTGGTAACGCAGATCATCGGGGTAGTTGGCCTCGGCCACGGTCAGTCCTATCTTGTTGATTATCTGGAGTAGAGAGGCTTGGAAGCTATCCGCGCGGGACGATGCCTGCCGCGCACGTCGATCTCGACCTCGGTACCCGGCGCGGCGACGCCTGGGCGCACGTAGGCCATCCCGGCGCCGATCCCGAGCGAGGGGGCGAAGGTGCCGCTGGTGACGACGCCGACCTCGGCGCCGGCATCGTCGCCCGCCACACCGAGCATCGGGTTGCCGTCGCGCGGGATCCCGCCGCCCTCGATCGTGAACGGGGCGAGCTTCTCGGCCGGTCCCTCCGCGCGCGCCGCCGCCACCGCCGGTGAGCCGATGAACCCGGTCGCCTCCTTGCAGCACCAGCCGAGGTCGGCTTCGATCGGGTTGCGCTCCGGCGTCAGCTCGTTGCCGTGCAGCGGGTAACAGACCTCGAGTCGCAGCGTGTCGCGGGCGCCGAGCCCGCAGGGGATGACGCCGGCGTCGCGCAGCTCTTTGAAGATCGGGATCGCGACCTCGGGGTCGATCAGCATCTCGACCCCGTCCTCGCCGGTGTAGCCGGTGCCGCAGATCAGCGCCGGGCGGCGGCCGACGTTCATCGCGGCGACGTGGAAGCGGGCGGGCAGCGAGAGGCCGAGCGCGCGCTCCAGCGTGGCGCGGGCGTGCGGGCCCTGCACGGCGAGCATCGCGTAGCGGTCGGCGACGTCGCGGACCGAGACGTCGTAATCGTGGGACCAGCGGCCAAGCCAGGCGAGGTCGGTCTCGTGGTTCGCCGCGTTGGTGACGATCAGGAAGCGGTCGGTGCCGAGCCGATAGGCGAAGAGGTCATCGATGACGCCGCCCTTCTCGTTGCAGAGGCACGAGTACTGGGCGCCGCCTACCTCGATCTTCGAGACGTCGTTCGACAGCATCAGTTGCAGGAAGGCGAGCGCGCCGGGGCCCTCGACCTCGACCTCGCCCATGTGGGAGACGTCGAACATGCCCGCGTGGGTGCGGACCGCGCTGTGCTCCTCTTTGATCCCCTCGTAGAGGACCGGCATCTCCCAGCCCGCGAACGGCACCAATTTGGCGCCGAGCTCGATGTGCTGCTCGAAGAACGGGGTGCGGCGGAGGGCGGCGTCGTTCACGCCGCCCAGCGTATCCACCGGCACCTAATCTTTGAGGAAGCCCGGGACGTCGATGTCGTCATCCGACACGCGCAGTTTGCGGATGTCGGTGTCCTCGGCGGAGACCCGCGGCCGCGACTCGTAGCGACGACGCACCCGCTGCGGTGAGCGCGCCAGCAGCTCGAACCCTTCGAAGCCGGTGGCGATCACGGTCACCCGGATTTCGTCGTGCATCGACTGGTCGACGACCGAGCCGAAGATGATGTTGGCGTTGTCGTCGGCTTCCGCCTGGACCAGCTGAGCCGCCTCGTTGACCTCGAACAGGCCGAGGTCCTCGGGGCCGGTGATGTTCAGCAGCATCCCGGTCGCGCCTTTGATCGACTCCTCGATCAGCGGCGAGGTGATCGCCGCTTTCGCCGCTTCGAGCGCGCGTTTCTCGCCCGAGGCCGAGCCGACGCCCATCAGCGCCGAGCCGGCGTCGCGCATGATCGTGCGCACGTCGGCGAAGTCGAGGTTGATCAGCCCGGGGATCGTGATCAGGTCGGTGATCCCCTGGACGCCCTGGCGCAGGATGTCGTCAGCCTGGCGGAAGGCGTCGAGGACGCTGGTCCGCCGCTCGACCGCCTGCAGCAGCTTCTCGTTCGGGACGATGATCAGGGTGTCGACGTTGTTGCGCAGTTTCTCGATGCCCTCGAGCGCCTGCTGCATCCGCCGTTTGCCCTCGAACTCGAACGGTTTGGTGACCGCGCCGACGGTGAGGGCGCCGATCTCCTCCTTGGCGATCTCGGCGATCACCGGCGCCGAGCCGGTACCGGTGCCGCCGCCCTCGCCCGCGGTGACGAAGACCATGTCGGCGCCCTTCAGCGCCTCCTTGATCTCATCCCGGGACTCGGCCGCGGCGCCCGCGCCGACCTCCGGATTACCACCGGCGCCGAGCCCACGGGTGAGCTCCTGGCCGATCGAAAGCTTGATGTCTGCGTCACAGGCCTGCAGAGCCTGCGCGTCGGTGTTTACGGCGACGAACTCGACGCCGCGGATGCCCGCGTCAATCATGCGGCTGACCGCGTTGGTGCCGCCGCCTCCGGCGCCCACCACCTTGATCACCGCTAGGTAAGTCGATTCCATCTCCCGATTTCTTTCTGTTGGTGGGCTGCCGCGCCTCCTCCAACTGTTCGGTGTCGAGGCTTAGCCACCTGTATGCGAGTTGAGCCTTTGTCGGATCCGAGGTTGCAGTGCTGCTCAAGGGTTGATAGCACACTGCGGACCCCGGAAATTGCGCTCAACGTAGGGCATTCCAGGGGGTCTGTCAAACCTGCGTGAGGGGTCCTGCAAGCGATCTTTCTCAACTCCGGCTTGAGGGTTTGGCGTATCTCACCCTTTGGTCGAGGGTTGGCCTCCAGGGCGCATTCCGCCTCAGGGAGCCGGACGTCGCCTACCTAATTCGGGGGTGGCAGTTCGTGTCCTTCTTCGCCGACCTCCGGGCGGGTGGGAGCGTGCACGTCTACATAACTGAGCAACGTCACGGACGGATCGGCGAGCACGGCGGCGGCCGATTTCCATTTGCGGACGGCTTCGCTCTGATCGCCGAAGCGGATGAAGATGCCGGGGGTGAGTTCGACTTCCGCCCCGGTCTTGCCCCATTTGGTCGCGGCGAGGTAGGGACGGAGGGCCTTCGGCGCGGCGGCGAGGAGGCGGACCTCTTCGAGAACGTGGCCGCGGACGCGTCTGCCGGGCGGGAGCTTCTTCAGCGGCAAGACCGGCTGGCCGGCCTTCTTGCCGGTGGCGGAACCGAGGAGGGTGCCGTCGTCGCTGACGAGGACGACGCGCTTGCCGTTGCCGATCTGGGCGACGACCCGCACCTGCTGGGCGTCGGCCTCGGGGGTCGAGGAGCCGCGCAAGCCGAACCAGTAGACGGCGACCGCGACCACGGCGAGGGCGACGACGGTGAGAGCGATCGGCCGGATGCGGCGGCCATCCCGGCGGGACTTGCGGCGGGACTTCTTCCCGCGGCCGCGACCGATCATGACTGCCACCCGGGAACCGCGACGTCGCCGAGCACCTGGACCTCGGGCTCGAGCTCGACGCCGAACTTCTCCTTCACCCGGCGGCGGCCCTCGGCCATCAGCGCGAGCACGTCGGCGGTGGTCGCCTCCCCCATGTTCTCGACGAAGTTCGCGTGCTTCTCGGAGAAGCGCGCGCCGCCGACTTCGAGGCCGCGGCACCCGGCCGCCTCGAGTAGTTGGCCGGCGGAGCGGCCCTCGGCGCGCGGGTCGTCGGGGTTCTTGAAGGTCGAGCCGAAGGTCTTGATCCCGGAGGGCTGCGCGTCGCGGCGGCGGTCGCGCATCGAGGCGAGCGTCGCTTTGATCTCCTCGGGGTCGCCGGGGGTGAGCGCGAAGGAGGCGCGGGAGACGATCTCCCCCTCGGTCAAGTTGGAGTTGCGGTACACGAAGTTGAATGCGTCGGGGGTACGCCGCTCGGTGCCGGTGGCGGTCGAGACCTCGACCCACTCGAGCACCTCGGCGAGCTGCCCGCCGTAGGCATTGGCGTTCATGCGGACCGCGCCGCCGACGGTGCCCGGGATGTTGATCCCGAACTCGAGCCCCGAGAGCCCCCAGGTCGGCGTCTTCCCCGCGGCCGAGGGTAGTCGCGCGCCGCCGCCGCAGAGCAGGTGGGAGCCGTCGCGCTCGACCGCGGTCAACGCACCGCCCAACTTCATCGCCAGTCCTCGGAATCCGTCATCCGCTACCAGGAGGTTCGATCCCGAGCCGATCACTCCTACCGTGGTGCCAAACTCTTTTGCCCAGGCTAGGAGCTCTACGAGGTGGTCTTGAGTCTCGGGGCGGGCGAAGAAGTCGGCGGGGCCGCCGGTACGAACCGTCGTCAGGCGGGCCAGGGGGAAGTTCTTCTCTATGCCGGCGGGAAGCTCCGGGTTCATCTGGCTGGCGCCTCAGGGGAGGGAGATCCGGGTGACCCTTCACTCACGAACTGCGGGGAGGTTCGCTCAGGGTCACCCGGATCTCCCTTCAGGAGGTTCTCGCCCAGCTTGAAGACGTCGCCGGCTCCGATCGTCACCAGGAAGGAGCCCCGGGGCATGGTTTGGAGGCGACGCTCGAGAAAAGCTTCGGCGCGGGCGGCGGTTGGGAGCCAGGCCACACGTTTTCCGCCTGCAGAGTCCGCGGCTGCGCGGGCTACGTCTAGGCCGCTGACGCCGGCTAGGGGGCCGATTGGTTCCTCGCGGGCGGGATAGATGTCGAGGACGGCGATTTCGTCGGCCAGGGCGAGGGCGGCGCCGAACTGGGTGGCGAAGACCTTGGTCCGGGAGTAGAGGTGGGGCTGGAAGACGGCGACCAGGCGCGTGGGGTTGAGTTCGCGCAAGGCCGAGAGGGCGGCGCGGACCTCGGTCGGGTGATGGGCGTAGTCGTCGTAGATGCGGACTCCGGCCCGCTCGCCCTTGACCTCGAGTCGGCGCCGGACCCCGCGGAAGTCGGCGAGCGCCTTGGCCGCGCGATCGAGGTCGAACCCCGCCGCTCCGAGAGCTGCCAACGCGGCGCGAGCGTTGAGCACGTTGTGAGCTCCCGGCACGGCCAGCTCGAGCGCCTCCGGCCCCGGCGCATCGAACGAGAACTCCGCCAGTTCGCCCGCTCCGACCGCACGAGCGTCCGTCGGGCGTCCCTCACCGGGAACTCCCGCCGAAGGCGGCCCGGAGAGGGATGCCCGACGGACGCCCTCGATGGCCCCGCCCTCGCGAGTCGGCGCGGGCAGGACCGCGACCCGTGACTTGGCGGCGAAATTCGCGAAGGCCTCGACCAGGGGCTCGAGCGAGCCCCATTTCGAGTGGTGGTCCATCTCGACGTTGGTGACGACGGCGATCTCGGGGTCGAGGCGGAGGAAGCTGCCGTCGGACTCGTCGGCCTCGGCGACCACCCAATCGCTCTCGCCCCAGCCGGCGTTGGCAGGAGCGCCGTCGGGGCCGAGGCCGGGGACCTCGCCGCCGACGAAGAAGGCCGGGTCCTCGCCGAGGCCGCGCAGGGCCCAGACAGTCATCGAGGTCGTCGTCGTCTTGCCGTGGGTGCCGGCGATCGCGATCAGCCGCTTGTCGGCGCAGAGCTCGGCCAGCAGTTCACCCCGGTGGATGACTTTCTGGCCGCGCTCCCGGGCCAGGGATAGCTCCGGGTTGCCGTCGCCGATCGCGGTCGAGACGACCACCTCGGCGCCCTCGGGTAGGTTGGCGGCGTCGTGGCCGATCGTCGGCTCAACCCCTGCCCCCCGCACCCGCTCCATATAAGTGGACTCGCTGCGGTCGCTGCCCGAGACGGTCGCGCCGAGCCCGGCGCAGACGACGGCGAGCCCGCTCATCCCGGCCCCGCCGATGCCGATGAAGTGGAGCTTCCGCCCCGACCAGTCGCTCATCGGACTCTGCCTTTCCCGTTCCGCTCGGCAGCCTCCAAGACTTGATCGGCGATCGTCCGCGCCGCGTCCGGTTTCGCCAGACCCCGCGCCGCGCTCGCCATCTTCTCCAGCCGCGCCGGGTCGCCGAGGATCCCTTTCACCTTGGCCAGCAACGCCGCCGGGTCGAGGGCGTCGTCTTCGACGATCTCCGCCGCGCCCGCCCTCTCCATCCAACGCGCGTTCGCCCGTTGGTGGTCGGCCGTCGCGTAGGGGAACGGGACCAGGACCGCCGGGCGGCCAGCGGCGGTGAACTCGAAGATCGAGCCGCCCGAGCGTCCCAGGATCAGGTCGGAGGCAGCGAGAACGTCGCCGAGGTTCGGCTCGTACTCGATCAGCTCGTAGCCCCCCTTGTATGAAGACGGAGCGGAGTCGAGGCGCTCGCGGAGCGCCGCGTAGTCGCGCGTCCCCGAGAGGTGCAAGACCCGGAAGTCGCGGCCCTCGCGCTCGGCGAATGCCTCGACCGCGGCGAAGTTGACCGAGC
The DNA here is from genome assembly GCA_025964255.1 of Solirubrobacterales bacterium. GTDB lineage: Bacteria > Actinomycetota > Thermoleophilia > Solirubrobacterales > 70-9 > VAYN01. Next base: position 21,201 of record JAOPZF010000184.1, read on the forward strand.
GCGCGCCCTGGCTCCCTCCGACCACCAGCAGCACCCGCTCCTCGTGGCCGATTCCGAAGCGCGCTCGCGCCGGATTGCGACCCGCCACCAGCACCGCCTCGGGTACCGGCCGTCCCGTCACCACGTACTTGTCGCCGGTGCGGTCCTCGATCGGAAACGCCAGGCAGACGCGCCGCGCCCGCCCGGCGAGCAGTCGGTTCGCCAGCCCGAGGTGCGAGTCGGCCTCGGTCAGCACCAGCGGCGTGCGGGTCAGCGTCGCCGCCAGCCCCGCGGGCCCGGCGACGTA